>NZ_JBDGKM010000007.1:0-71819 GCF_057656375.1 Arthrobacter sp. Soil_C_60
ACTATCCCTTTGTGCCTCATCCGAGGGTAAGGCCGCTGCCTGTAGATGGCGATGTCTCACTGCGCAGACGAACGACTAAGGAGCCAACCGGGACTTACAAGGAAGTTCAGGCTCAAGAGGGTGTGCCGCCCAGGCACCCGTCACCGGATCACCGGACAGGTGTAGCGGGACCGTGGTAATCCATAGCTGAACTTCGCCGCTATTCGATCATGCTGTACTCCAAGACCCCCTATGGGAACGATTTGGCTTGGAGGGGAATCCTCTGGGCAGGCGCGCTGTCGCAATAGTCGCCACGGAGAAAATTCTCACGCCGATGCCTACTCGGCTCGGATCACAAACCCTGCTGGTCTGCAGGGGGGTGTTCGGCCACGCAGAAGAGGTTCCCCTCCCGATCAGCAAGGGTCGTCCACTGCACGTGCGGAACTTCGTCCAAAACGTCCCACCGGTGGGTGGCACCGAGGCTGAGAAGACGATCGACCTCGGCCTGGCGTGTCCCCCATGGGACGGTCAGGTCCAGGTGGAACGCCTGATGTTCGGGGCGAGGGCCGGTCATGGGCTGGAAGAACATTGCGAACCCTCCGGGGCCAGCAGATGGCAGGTAGACACTGTCACTCCCGGATGATGGAATGGCGCCGGTAACGGATGCCCAAATGGACCCCAGTCCATCAACATCCACGTGCACCAGCGGCCGACAAAGGCGAAGCCTGGACCAGGTTCGCGCAGGGTTTCGACAATGCTGCCGCTGAGGGCCTGTTCCAGGTCACGTTCGGCCGCTTCCTTCGGCGGTCGGAGGAATTCGAGGTTGTATAGGTCCTTGGACCAGTTCGGACTCAGGCACAGGCAAGGCACGGGTGAAGCTCTACGGGGCGCTGCCGCTGCGTTTGAGCGTACGTTTCGTGATGTCGTGCATCCGCACTGCCAGACCAGGGAACCGCATGAACCCCGGCGTCATACTAGACGTCGCTACTGAAAAGTTTCAGCAGCTTCTCAGCAGGCGTTGGGCAAGCATCAAGATAATTATTAAAGGCGCCGATAGCAGCGCGTAGATTAGCGCCGGCTGAGTTCTACGATCTCGGCCAGTTCTGCCAGCCGGTGTGCCCGTGCGGATTCGGCCGGAGTGAAAGGGTTCCCGGGACGGGCGAAGATGATCGGTTGATCCCAGGCCGTGGGGATTTTGAGCCGCGTGCCGTCCGTCGAGCGTCCCCGGCCAGGGGTTTCGGTTTCGGAGACGATTTCAGCGGACAGCAGTTCGGCCACCGCCAGCGGCAGCTCCGAGGGGTTGCCGGCGATCCGCGCGGCGAGGCTCAGCGCACTCGTCTGGCCGTCAGCGAGTGCGATGGGAGTAGTACGCGTGGCGCGGGAGCTGCTTCCGCCGCCTGCAGCAAGGGCGTCGAGCAGGTCCTGCTCGGTGAGCGCGGCCGGGCTGGCCAGGACGAACTCGTCGAGCACCCCGTCGCGCACCGGGTGGACGTGGATGCTGAGGATGTTGATATCCAGGCAGGACAAAGCGTGGGTGATCCGCTCAAGCGCTCCGGGGCGGTCGGCCAGGGTTGTCCGTGTATGCCATAACGCCTGCGCGCTGTGCAGTTTCTTCCTCCGGTGCAGCGCAGGGGCGTGAAGCCATCGGCGTAGCAGCCGCGATGCCGAGGGCTCGGCAACCCAAATCACCAGGACGGTGGCGGTCATGGTGAGGATCAGGACCTTCACCAGATAAGACCAGTCAGTGTGGATGACCACGGCATGGACCAGTAGCTCGATCGGCAGCATGGCCGCCACGTTAGCCAGCGTCAACCGGGTCGGGGGCGGTTCGGGAAGTTGGCCGCAGGAGTCGCAGGACAATTCGCCGTGGAAAGGGTTCAAGGCACCGTGTCTCATGCCTCGATGCTGGCCCTGACCTGTTTCACCCGCGTTGCGCCCACATCAAGAACCGGAAACATATCCGTCACCGCCATGACCTGGAATACAGGCCCGGACTCCACGGCGCTTCCTGCCGGCGACAGATAACCCGGGACCGGTCAATCCCACGGACAACTAATTGGACCGTTCTGTCTGAAACGCCGATAACGGTCATATGACGACGGAAGTCCGGCGAATCGCATCGGGTGGAATTCGACGGATTTTTCGCTTCTTCACTCAGCAACGACAACGGATGAAATGGAAGTGGCGCTGGAGTCAAGAAGTCCGGCTTCAGCGCTTCCTTCTGTTACCAGTTCCGCCCTTTCACGCTGCTTGGACCTGGTCTCGAAACAGCGTCGTAGAGTTGATGGAGACTTAAGACGGGACACTGGGAGACACCTCCGCATGTTCGACCGGGATCTATGGAGAGATGAGGTCATCGTGGTCGTGGACGCCTCCGCCATCAAGATCCGTCGGGCTCGAGCCGCCGATGTCCCCGCCATAGTGGGCCTGCTCGTACAACTGGGTTACACCCCTCAGGAGGACTGGGTTCGAACTTGGGTGAGTACCGCTTCGCCGGACGACCGGTGCCTGGTGGCGGAGTTCGGGTCTCAAGTGGTCGGTCTGGCGCACGTCCACCGGGTGCCGTTCCTGACCGAGAGCACTTACAAGGCCAGACTCACTGCCTTGGTGGTCGACGAGGCCGAACGTTCCCGTGGTGTTGGTGCGGTGCTCCTGAAAGCGGCGGAGCAAGTGACCCGGGATATGGGAGCCTCGGTGTTGGAGCTTTCGACATCAAACCGACGTCAGCGAGCCCACCGGTTCTATGACCGCCACGGCTACACCCAGCCTTCGCGGCATTACCGCAAGGCAGTAGTGCCCAGTAGCGGCTGGGCCCCCGAAAGCGCGTCGGCGAAGCGTACGGGATTACCTGTCAGGGATGATTCGTAGACTGCCAGCAGGATCCGCAGGGCCTTGGTGGCGTCCTGGCCGGTGATGGCGGGTTCATTGCCGTCCCTGAGGGCCTGGACGAAGTCGCGGACCTGGGTGGTGTGGTGCGGGATGAGCTGGCCGTTGATGGTGGCCAGATCGACGTTCGGGTCAACCCCTTTGGGGTGGACGGGCTCGGTGCTGAGGGTTTCGGACACGGCCCACAGGTCCACGCGTCCGTCGCTGCCTTCAGGGAACTCGGTCAGTGAGGCTGAGGCGCCTGTTTCCCCTGTGACGCGGATTTGCACGCCGAGGCTGGGGGACACCGCCGTCGATGCTTCCAGGGTGGCCATGGCGCCGGAGGTGAACGTGATGACGGCCGTCGCTGAGTCTTCCACTTCGATGTGCTCGCCGTGTTTGTAGGTGTTGATTTTTCCGTAGACCTCGGCGACATCTCCCATGAACCACTGGAGCAGGTCGATGTAGTGGATGGCCTGGGTCATCAGGACCCCGCCGCCGTCGTTGGCCCAGGTCCCGCGCCAGGCATCCCGGGAGTAGTACTCCGGGTCACGGTGAAGCATCACCGAGCACTGGCCCATAATGGGCCGGCCAAGAATACCGTTGTCGATGGCGGCGCGGATGCGTTGCGCTGCCGGCCAGAAGCGGCGTTGGAAGAGCACGCCCAGCTTCACGCCGGCGTCATCACACGCACTGACCATGCGTTCAGCTGACGCCAGTTCGACGGCGATTGGCTTCTCGCAGAGGACGTGGACGCCGGCCGCGGCAGCCTGAAGAACTACGGCTTCGTGCGTGGGATGAGGAGTGCAGACGGACACGATGTCCAGGTCCAGGGCCAGGAGCTCTGCCGCGGTATCGACGGCGACAGGAATCCCCCATGCCCCGGCGGTGGCCCGGGCCCGGTCTATATCGATATCGCAGACCCCCACGATCTCCACGTCGTCGATGGCGCGGAACGCTTCCAGGTGGTTACGGGAAATAGCTCCGCATCCTGCTATTCCGACGCGGAGGCTAGGAGGGGTTGCAGGTGCTGAGGTGGTCACGGGGCCGCCACTTTCTGAGAGGAGGTATGGGAAGCTGCGGAGCGACGCGTTTGCCGGCGTCCGCATGTCTGTCGGTGAAGCCGCTTCCGCGGGGGCAGGAGGTTCTTTGAGTGGGCTGCTGTTATCGTCCGCATGCTGTGAGGCCTTTGAGCAGGGCCTCGGCGTGGGCCTTGTCGCCCGTTTTGGCCCGGCCCAGGCTTGGCACCTCGGCGCTGAGCGGCAGGTCCGCGGGCAGTGCCTCTACCAGCTTGGCCAGGCCGAACCTGCCGGTTCCCGGGATCATGCGTGAGCTGCGGGATTCTTCGATGAGTCCCTCCCGGTCGGCGGGGTGTTCGGCCGGGCCGTCGCATAGCTGCAGCATGGGGGCAGTGCCGATGTATTCGGCTACTTCGGCGTCCGTGCCGCCGAAGCGGCGTATGTGCAGGGCGTCGGGCAGCCAGAGACACCCGGCCTGGGCGGCGATGGCGGCGGCCTCAGGGATTGAGTGCACGGCTTGGTAGGAAATGGGCTCGAGCGTGGGCGTCACGCCGTATTGCCTGCCGTCGTCGGTAAGTGCTGCCAGCGTGTCGGCAAGCCGGGCGCGGTCGGGATCCACGGCGGTTACGGTCAGGGTGCCTGCGCCGAGTTCCCCGCCGGCTTCCAGCATGGGCAGCCATGTTTCAGGACCTGCCGCCCCGTCCAGGGCGAGGAATTCAATGTCGACCACGGGTAGCCCGGTCCCGGCCAGGACAGCTTTAACCTCTTTCAGCCGTGCGGAGCCTGGCAACAGGTTGAAGTCCGGCTCCGAGGCGGTCACGGGTTTGACGCGTAGGCCCACGAAATCGAAGCCGGTGTCCGCGGCGATCCGCACAAACTCGGCCGGTTCGGTGCCGAGCAGGGACAGCGGCGCCAGCCCGAGTAACCGGCGGCTCACTGGTCGCTGCCCTGGTAGTTCATGCCCGGCGCCGGCGTGCCGTCGTCCTCGTAGGCGGTGGCCCCGGCGAGGTCCCGCCCGGCGACGTACCCGAAGGTCATGGCCGGTCCAAGGTTCACCCCGCCGGCCGGGTAGCTTCCGCCCATGATGTTGAGCTGATCGTTGCCGGTTGCATAGAGGCCCTGGATTACGCTGCCGTCCCGGCGCAGTACACGGGCCTTGGGGTCCACGGCAATGCCGGCGAACGTGCCGAAGGAGCCGGGCAGGATCTTCACCGCATAGTAGGGGCCCTTTCCGAGCGGGGCGAGGGTAGGGTTGGGCTTCACCTCGGGGTCTCCCCCGTAGCGGTTGAAGGGCGTCTCTCCGCGCCCGAAGTCGGGGTCCATGCCGCGTTCGGCATTGGCGTTGAACTCCTGGACCGTACTGGCCAGCTGCTGCGGGTCAATCCCGCATTTGAGTGCCAGCTCCTCGATCGTGTCCGCTTTGATCAGGTACTTGAGCACCTGGGTGTAGGGGAAGACGGGCAGCGGGCGGGGCTTGGCGAAGCCGAGCATGTAGGTGCGCAGTGCGCGCTTGCCCGAGATCAGCCACGATTCGACGGGCTGGTCTTCGGGGACGGCTTTCATCATGCCGTCGACGTAGTCCCAATAGCCGTTGGCCTCGTTGACGAAGCGCTTGCCGTCACGCAGCACGCCGATCACCCCGGGCTTGGCGCGGTCCGCGATGTGCGGGAACACCCCGGTGTGCCCGCCGGGGAAGTTTACGAGGGAGACCGGGCACCAGGCGGCGGCGGAGGTGACGTCCGTATCTATCCAGCCCCCGGCGGTCTCGGCCAGGGCAGCGCCGGCGCCGTCGCAGGTGTCCGGGGCCAGCGTCCAGTGCTCCCGGCCGGTGGGTGTGCGCTCAAAGGTCTGCCGGCGGCGTTCGATGTTCGCGGGGTAGCCTCCGGTGGCCAGGACGACGCCCTTGCGGGCGTTCACCCGCACCCGGCCTGCGGGCGTACTTACCCAGGCGCCGGTCACCGCGCCGGTGCCGTCGAAGGTCAGCTCCTCCACGGAGGTGCTGACCTCGATCCGCACGCCGAGGTTATCGGCGGACTGCAGGAGCCGGGCGGTGAGGGCCACACCGTTGACCATCTGCATGTTGCGGCGGTGCACGGCCAGATCGAACAAGTGGGTGAGTACGCGTCGGGCGGCGTGAAGGAAACTGGAGGGCTTCCGCAGGGCAGTGAGGAACTTGGAGAGGTCTTCACCGGCCATGATGCCCATGCCCATGAAGGAGGTCATGTAAAACTGGTGGGCCAGTTTCCGCCGCAACTCCGGCTTGAGTTCGGTGCCGTAGAAGGGTGCCGGGGCCACCGACCGGTGTCCGGTGCCAGCGCCGGGGAGCTTTCCGTAGATGTCGTTGACGTGGGCTCCGGGGGCGAAGCGCAGCGCGGTCTTTTCGTGGAAGAAGCCGACCATGTGCGGGACGGCTTCCAGGAACGCCTCGATCCGCCCGTCGTCGTAGTGCTCGGGATCAATGACGTGCCGGAGGTAAGTGCGGAAGACCTCGCGCGGCTCGTCGACCCCGGCGGCCTTGGCCAGCGGATTGCCTGGGGTCCACATCCAGCCACCGGATCGCGCGGTAGCCCCGCCGCATGTGGGCGCGCGCTCGGCAACGAAGACGTCCAGTCCGTGGTAGGCCGCCGCGACTGCCGCGGACAGCCCGCCGGCGCCGCCGCCGGCCACGAGGACGTCAACGTCCCAGATGGGAAATTTTTCGGGTGTGGGGGTGTTGGGTGTCATCAAGCTCTTTCAGGCTTATGCCGGCACGATGTCAGGCTGTATGGGGCTGGAATATTCCCCGCAGGGCGTATCTGCTGTGGGGAAGGGATGGGAGGGGCACGGTGTTCAGCGACCCCGCCCATCCGAATTGGTGTTAGCGGACCGGGTTGCCCAGTTCATGCAGCGGGGTCTTGCTGGTCTCGCGGGCCCAGAGCGCACCTGCCACGGCGAGCACGGAGGACGCCGCCACGATCCAGGCGGCCGGACCCCAGTTGGCCTTGTCCGCGCCCACCAGGGCCGTCCCGAGGAGCGGCGTGAAACCCGCGCAGAGGATGCCTACCTGAAGCCCGATGGCCATGCCGGTGTAGCGGACCTTGACGTTGAAGAGCTCGGAGAACCAGGCCGGGTAGATCGCGTTGGACATCGAGTAGGTGCCCGCCGTGATCAGCGTGCTGGCGAGGAAGATCATGGGGACGTTGCCCGTGGAGATGACCGAGAAGTACACGAAGATCATCACGCCGGAGCCCAGGACGCCGGTGATGAAGACGGGGCGCCGGCCGAATTTATCAGACAGCCGAGCCATCAGCGGCTGGGAGAAGACCGCGATGATGTTGCCGGTGATGCTGACCCAGAGCATCGTTGAGGCGGGAACTCCCACCGAGACGGCGTAGGCAAGGCCGAATGCCTGCATGAAAGTGTTGGTCACCGTCTCGAAGGACATCAGGGCCACCTGGAAGAACTGGGCGGGGTGCGTCTTGAACATCTTCGTGAACGGCAGTTTCACGAGTTCGCCGTGGTCGTGCTTTTCCTCAAACACTTCCGGCTCGTCGAGCGAACGGCGGACCAGGTAGGCAACGATCAGCACAACCAGGGAGAGCCAGAACGGAATGCGCCAGCCCCAGGCAAGCCGGTCGGCTTCGCTCATTGCGGCCACCGGCAGGAACGCGAGGGAGGCCAGGACGATGCCTGCGGAGATACCGCTCATGGCAAAGCTTGCGAAGAAGCCGCGCCGGCCCTCCGGCGCTTCCTCCGTCGACAGGGCCGAGGCGCCGGCCGTTTCCGCGCCGGCGGAGAGCCCCTGCATCAGTCGCAGCAGCACCAGCAGAACGGGTGCCCAGTAGCCGACGGTGGTGAAATCCGGCAGCACGCCGATGAGGAAGGTGGCGGATCCCATCAGGACCAGGGTCAGGACCAGGGTGTTTTTCCGGCCGATCTTATCGCCCAGATGGCCGAACACCACTGCACCGAAGGGGCGGGCGACGTACGCGACGCCGAACGTGGCGAAGGAGGCGATGAGGCCTACGGTCGGATCCCCTGCCGGGAAGAAAATCTGGGAAAAGACCAGCGACGCGGCGGTGGCGTAGATGAAGAAGTCGTAATACTCAAGGGCGCCTCCAAGGAAGGCTGCGAGGGCAGCCTTCTTGGCGCGCTTGAGTTTACGTTCGGTTTCGGCCGGGCTCACGGCCTCGGCGGAACCTTTCGGCAACTGGGTGGTCATGGAGCGTTCTCCTGTTGGATTGGGCCTGTAAATCGTCGTTCCGCCGGTGGCGGGAGGTCTTTTTCCTGGTTGGCGGATCATCAGGTTCTCTGCAGCTCTGCCGCCCGATAGGAAAGCTTTCGCAATCAATTCCAACTATTGGCAATGATTGCTGTATATTGGATTACAAGCATGGCTCAGATCACAGTTGGCGTCAAGACAGGGGTGGCATGGTGGTGGAAAAATCCGGAACCGCGGGCAAGGCGCTGGGAGTGCTTGTCCTGCTTGGTGAGTATCCGGCTGGGGCAACGGCAGGGCAGATTGCACAGGCCACCGGCTACCCCTTCAGTACCGCGTACAGGTTGCTGAACACCCTGGTCGATGCCGACTTCGCCACGTACGACCCGGCGGAAAAGCGCTTCCGGCTGGGATTGCGTGTCTACCAGCTGGGACAGAAGGTCGCCCACCACCGCGGTTTCGAGGGCGCTGCGGCGTCGGTCCTCCAGCGACTGACCGAAAGCACCGGGGAAAGTTCGATCCTGCATGTACTTGACGGAGACCAGAGCCTTACCATCCATAAGGTCGACGGACCCCAGTACCGCACCACCACCGACCCCGGCGACCGGGTGCCGCTGCACACCAGCGCCTCGGGCAAAGTCCTGCTTGCCTTCGCCGATCCGGCCACGCGCAGTCACCTGCTGGACACCATTGACCTGACGCCGCGCACCGAGCACTCGGTCACCGACCGCGACGAACTCCGCCGGCAGGTAGAGCAGGTCCGTGCTCAAGGCTGGGCCGGGCAGTCGGAGGAGAACGACATCGGGATGGCGGCCGTCGCCCTCCCTGTTTTGCCGCCATCGGGTCGATTAATTGGGACCATCACCCTGGCCGGTCCCGTCTTCCGCACCAAACTCGAGGACCTGCGGAGCCACCTGCCCGACCTGCGGAAAGCCGCCGCCGAGCTGGCCCTGGAACTGCCCCAGCGCCCATGAACGCGAAAACGTCCTGCTCCATCAGGTGCCTGCCCCCAGAGCTGACAGCCTCAGCACCGTTTCCGCCCAGTTGTTTCCAAGGAGTCCTATGAGCACCGCGTCCGAGTCCTACCTGGTGGGTCTGATCGGCGATGGCATCACCGCCAGCCTCAGCCCCGTAATGCACGAGACCGAGGCCCGCCACCATGGCCTGCACTACCTCTACCGACCCATCGATCTTGAGGCCATCGGCCGTCCGGCCAAAGACGTGGGTGCGCTGCTCCGGGCCGGGCGGGACCTTGGCTTCAACGCGTTCAACATCACCCACCCGTGCAAGCAACTGGTCCTGGAGCATCTGGACGAGATCTCCCCCCAAGCCCTGGCACTGAACGCAGTGAACACCGTGATCATCCGGGACGGGAAGTTCATCGGCCACAACACGGACCAGTCCGGTTTCGCCTCAGGCTTGGCCGCGGTACTGCCCGACGTGCCCAAGGACAGCGTGGTGCAGGTCGGTACCGGTGGCGCCGGTTCCGCGGTCGCCGCTGCGCTGCTCTCCGGCGGCACCCGGATCCTGCATCTGTTCGATGTGGACTCCGCCCGCGCCGCCGAACGCGCCGCCGCCCTGGGACGGTTGTTTCCCGACCAGCAAGTGCGACCAGCCACCAGGGACAGCCTGCCCGCGCTGGTCCGCGCCGCCGACGGGGTGGTCAACGCCACCCCCGTGGGCATGCGCCACCACCCCGGCACACCCCTCGATACCGAGCTGCTCAACGGTACCCAGTGGGTGGCTGACGTCATCTATCTGCCGGTCGACACCGAACTCGTCGTCGCCGCCCGGGCCAAGGGCTGCCGGGTCCTCGACGGCGGCCACATGGCCGTAGGCCAGGCGGTAGACGCGCTGCGCCTCATCACCGGCGTGGAGCCCGACGCCCGCCGAATGCGCGCACACTTCCTCGAAATGCTGCACACCAGGCAGGCCTGAATTACTGGTGGCCCGACCAACAGGGACGAGAAATTAGGCTCCGTCTCACCGGCAGGGCCCGATTGCCGTTCATCGTAGGACCGGGTCAGCCACGCATAACCTGGGTGATCAGGCATCAAGTGAAGCGGCGAGCAGGAGGAATTTGAGCAGATTCCGCCCGGCAGTCGAAGTACGCGTCGGGCTTGGTCCCGGGCGCCCGGAAAACCCCTGCGGCGAAGGGCTGGCCGGCCCTGCGACCGGTGGCCCAATCTGGCGGCACGTAGCTGTGCTCGTTCTGATGGAGCCTCCGTTTCAGGATTTCTTCTTCGGCCGCCGCTTCTGCAGTTTCGGGACCTCGAGTTCAGGTACCGCGCGCAGCATGAAGCGGTCGAAGTGGGGAACGGTAAATCCGGCGTAGCCATGCGACGGTGTGTACAGCAGCCCCATGGCAATAAGCTCGGAACGGGTCGGCGCCAGCTGCGTCGACTCACGGCCCATCACCGCTGCCACATCCGCGGCTTTCTGCGACTCAGGCCCCAACTCGGCCATCGCCCGCATATAGGCAATCTGCAGCTGCGTCGCCCGGTCCAAACGGACCCGAAAGAACGACTCGTCCAGCTTCGCCTCGTACGCGTCCTTGGCATCCTCCACATCACCGAGCGTGATCACCTGATCATCGGCCACCATCCAGACCTGGTAACCCAGCTCCTGAATGAAGTAGGGATAACCCTCGGTCAGCTTAAAAGCCCGTTCGAGCGCATCCCGCTCGAACCGCGCCCCCTCAGCCAGTGCCGGCTCGGCCAGCGCCCTCGCCGCGTCTTCCTCATCGAGGGAACCGATGCGCGGAAACTTGAAAAGCCTTTCCGCATAGGATTTGGCGTCACCGGCCAGTTCGGCGATCTGCGGAAGTCCGGCACCGACGAAAGTCACCGGAAGTTTCCGCTGCACGGTCTTGTGGATCGCCTGGATGATGGCTTCCAACTGGAAACGGCTCAAGAACTGGACCTCATCGAAAAGCAGCACCAAACCGGTTCCGTGGTCCGCCGCTGCCTCACCAATAGCAACCAGAACATCTGTGAGGTCCAGCGTCAGGTCCCCATGGTCAGCCAGTCCTTCGGCAGGTTCGACGTCCAGGGAAAGGGTGGGAGCACCGGTCGTCGGGTCAACCGTGAGACTGAATGACTGCAGGACCCGCGCAGCATTCTTGGCCCGCTCGCCCCACCTCGCCCTCGGGGACACCTGGAACAGCGACGCCCTGAGCTTGGAGTACAAAGTCTGCCGGAAATGGTTGTCATCGTGCTTGCTGGCTTCCAGCTCAAGGACTTTCCATTTGAAATCGTCCGCGATCTGCCGGAACTCACCGAGCAGAACGGTTTTCCCAACACCCCGCAATCCCGTGACAATCATCGACTGGTCGGTTCGGCCACGGGCCAGCCGGCGGAGAAGGGTCTCGAACTCCTTGAGGAGCTCATCACGGCCGACAACCAGTTCCGGGGTGGCTCCGGCGTTCGGAGTGTAGGGGTTAAGCACCTGATCCATGCAGACACTTTACTCGCTTTACGTAACTTTATTTGAATCTTATAAAGTTCCCTAAAATAACTAAAGCCTCAGTTGCAGCTTTTCGTCTCGCCGCGAAGGACGGTCCGAACGACATGGCCGTCGCGTAGCACGGCCACCTTGCATATCACTCAAACGCCGATAGCAGCGCATATGACGCAAACCTGCTGTGGAAGCCTTCCTTCCATTTGGTTTTGAGGCGCAGCAGAAGAGCATCGTAGGCGCTGAGCGAGCTTTACCGGTGGGCCGGGCGGAACAACTGTTCCGCCCGGCAGTTGTTGTCAGTTCGCGGCCGTGAAGCGTTGGTTACTGTGGCGCGCGGATTCGATTTCATTCAGTGCGGCCACGGCGAAGTCCTGCGTGGAGACCGCCAGTCTAGCCGAGCCCATATCCAGAAAACGCAGCACGCTTGCGCCCCCTCTCCCTCTCGATAAGGTTGGATAATCACTCGAGAAAAGAGATCAAGGCGAACGTCCGTCATCCAACCGCCGGCTTAGCCGGCGGGATAAGGTCATTCGCCGATAACGGCGCTTACGACATCGGCTGGACCGAAGCGTCGCGCTCCTTCAGCGTTTAGCTAGAGCTTATTGAACTTCCCTCCCCACGGGCGTGCGTCGCCCCCGTAAGCCGGCATGGGCAACAGAGCATGTTATGCGTTTCAGCAACCTCTACCTCTACTGCCTCTGGGGGTCCGTGCAGGTCAGCGGAGACCTGCTTCTTGGCCAGTGCAGGTCATGCTTGAGGCCGAGGTCTGTGGACGATGGGTACGGAATTCACGGTAAGGGGTGCTGTTGAATTAGTGCATCTAACGCGACGCCGGGGTTCTTCCGATAGCGACATCGATGCAGGTGTGTGCGAACCCGGGCTTGGCTATCGCTGACATAACAGTCGGGTCGAGCACTGCCTCAAACGCGAGCCCGTCCAAGGCGCCAACAAGTGAAAGAGTGGCGGTCTCGAGGTTCAGGGTGGAGTCGATCAGGCCCTGTTCCTGTGCAGCTGTCAGGGCTGAACTGACCACGTTGCGCCAGCGGGCAAGGAATCCGGCGATCTCGGCCCGCGCTGTTTCTTCGGTCGCGCCTTCGGCGTAGAAAAACAGGAAGATCCTGGTCAGCGCGAGGCGGCGTTCGTCCAGGGGCAGGAAGCTTTCCACCAGCCGGTGCAGCTTTTCCATGGCTTCCAGGTTCTGCTCGTCCAGGTCGTTGTAGACCTTGCCTTGGATTTCTCCGGCCCGCCGGAGTGTGGCGAGCAAGAGGTCATGCCGGGATTTGAAGTAGTGGTTGATGACGCCGATGGTCCAGCCGCTCTTCTTTGCAACACCGCGGGTTGTAACGGCGGACACACCTTCGCTGGCGACCAGGGCCAAGGCGGCATCGGCGAGGTCCTGCCGTCGTTTGCTGTGGTCGACAATCTTCGGCATGGTTTGGCTTCTCCCCTGGCTGATGCGGCGTATCGTGCCGTGTTTCAGGATAGCCGGACCCGGCCGACTCACCCTCGCCGCTGGTGCGGGCCAGGCGGAACGTCCGCCTGGCCTGCACGTCGAGCCTAGTTGGCGTAGTCCGGTGCGATGCGGTCAAGCATCCGGAGCAGGGCTGCCCAGGCAAGGTCGTAGGCCCCTTCGTCGGTGTAGTCGTCTGCGGTGTCGCCGGCGAACTGCTGGGCGGTGCGTTCGGAGACTTCGGGGTCCGGCAGACGCAACGCGCCGGAGGACAGCGCCGCGACCTGGATGTCGCAGGACTTCTCCAGGTAGAACATCCGCATAAACGCCTCGGCCGGGGATGTCCCGACGGTCAGGAGTCCGTGATTGCGCAGGATCAGGGCGGGATGGGTTCCAAGGTCAGCGACCAGCCGCTCGCGTTCGTCCAGGTTGAGCGCGATTCCTTCGTAGTCGTGGTAGCCGACACGGTTGTGGAATTCCAGTGATATCTGGTTGACCGGCAGCAGCCCGTGTTCCTGTGCAGCCACTGCACAGCCGGCCCTGGTGTGGGTGTGCAGGACGCAGTGGGCATCCTCCCGTGCCGCGTGGATGGCGCCGTGGATGACGAACCCGGCCGGGTTCACCTGGTACTCCGAGGGTTCCACCAGATTGCCGTCCAAACCAATCTTGACCAGGGAAGAGGCGGTGATCTCGTCGAACATCAGACCGTAGGGGTTGATCAGGAAATGGTGCTCCGGGCCAGGGATGCGCACGGAAACGTGGGTGAAGATCAGGTCCGTCATCCTGAAGTGCGCCAGGAGCCGGTACACGGCCGCAAGCTCACGCCGGAGTTCAGCCTCGGTCTTCACTGCCGCGACATCTTCACTGAGGGAAAGTGCGTTCATTGGGATTTTCCTCCTGGGTGTTTTAGGGGTTGACGTTATTTATATCAAGTGATTTATTTAGATGCAAGAGCGATCCCGATCACAAGCCGGGGTGTGCTCCACCAAGCCGGGCGCCTCCGCGAAGCACAAGTTCGCGGCTGCAACGCTGGAAGAGGCGCAGGTTGTGCCCTCAGCCTGCGCGAAACCCAGCAGCACGCCTTGCCTCTTTAACACTTCGTGTCCCCAATTCTGAAAGCAGGAGTCCCATGGACGGACAACTAATCAACGCCTGCATCGTGATCGCCTACCTGGTCTCGATGCTCGCCTTCGGCTGGTGGGGTAAATCCCGCACCAAAAACAACAGCGACTACCTCGTCGCAGGCCGCCGGCTCGGCGGCCTGCTCTACACCGGCACCATGGCAGCCGTCGTCCTGGGCGGGGCCTCCACCGTCGGCGGCGTAGGGCTCGGCTACAAATTCGGGATCTCCGGCATGTGGCTGGTTGTCGCGATCGGCGCCGGAGTGCTGGCCCTGAGCCTGCTCTTCGCCCCGACCCTGCAACGCCTGAAGATCTACACCGTCGCCCAAATGCTCACCCTCCGCTACGGCGTCAGCGCCACCAAGGCCTCAGGCATCGTCATGCTCGCTTACACGCTGATGCTCTGCGCCACCTCCACCGGCGCGTATGCCACCATCCTGGTGGTCCTGTTCGGCTGGGAACGTTGGCTGGCCATCACCGTCGGCGGGGCCATCGTGCTGATCTACTCCACCATCGGCGGTATGTGGTCCATCACCTTGGCAGACATGGCACAGTTCGTTATCAAAACCATCGGCGTGTTCGTGTTCATGTTGCCTTTCACCTGGAATCAGGCCGGCGGACTGGACGGGCTGACGGCCCGCCTCGATGCGTCGTTCTTCGACCTCAAAGGTATCGGCGTCCAGACGATCATCACCTACTTCGTCGTCTACACCCTGGGCTTGCTCATCGGGCAGGACATCTGGCAGCGCGTCTTCACCGCCAAGACCCCCAAGGTCGCCCGATGGGGTGGAGTTACCGCCGGTATCTACTGTCTCCTCTACGGCGTCGCCGGGTCCCTCATCGGCATGGCTGCCTCGGTGATCCTGCCAAACATCGCGGTCAAGGACGATGTCTACGCAGACGTTGCCCTGTCCATCCTGCCCATCGGCATCGGCGGCATCGTCCTGGCTGCGGCAGTCGCCGCCATGATGTCCACCGCATCCGGGACCCTGATCGCCGCAGCCACCGTCGCCAAAGCCGACGTCGTACCCTTCATCCGCAGCTGGTTCGGGGCCGGGAATCATCACGACCACACCGAGAACCCCGAGCACGACGTCCAAGGCAGCCGGTGGTACGTCCTCGGCCTGGGACTCGCGGCCACCGTCCTGGCCATCGTCGTCCATGACGTCGTCGCAGCCCTAACAATCGCCTACGACATCCTCGTCGGCGGCCTGCTGATCCCCATCATCGGAGGACTCATCTGGAAACGCGGCACCGGGCTGGGCGCTGCGGCGGCCATGGCCGGCGGCACAATCGTGACCCTCACTACGATGACCATCCTGGAAATCAATGCCAAGGTCCAATACGACGGCATTTACGCCAACGAACCGATCTACTACGGACTAATCGCCGCGCTTATCGCTTACGTCGCCGTCTCCCTCGCCAGCCAACGCACCGACCCGAAGACCATGGCCGAATGGAACCGCCGCGTGGCAGGCGCGGTCTCCGAGGAAGGGCCCTTGGAAGACGCAGAAAGCGTCTTCACCCGCTAACGGGCGCCAGCACGCCGGGGGTGGCGGGAGGATCCGCCTGCCACCCCTTCGTTTCAAAGACAATTGCGAGCCGCCCAGACGCGCACCAGCCCTGGCGCAGGTCAACAACAAGACACAAGACACAAGACAAGCAATGATCACAAGACTCGACGCAACCTGGGGGAACTCCAACCCGAAGATCGGGCGACAATCGACAACGAGCTCTCCACAGCGGAAGCACAAGCCCGGCGGCGCATGCTCGAAGGCTTGCAGTGCCGGAAAGTCACCCAACACAATTTCACGACATTCACGATGGCCATCCGCCCCAGTGTCCTGTACGGTCAAACACTCATCTGCCGGATTTGACCTCGTTTTCTGAGGTTAGTTGCACGAGTCTCGGCATGTTCCGATTCGTCCCCCGCCCGGCTCTGGGCGAGGACACCGGGGGAGATGCCCGAGTCGGGCCGGCTAGCAAAACTGATGGCACAGCGGGAGGAAGCCACGAGACCGCCCAAAGCCTCTAACAGGACGTGCAAAGGGCCGCCTGCCGCCTAACGTGAAATTTCGTACCGATCCTCCTCGGACCCCTGATTCTTTGGCGAACGCCGATAACGGCGCATACGTCCGATTCCCAGCCGTCACAGTCTTGTTCTGGCAGTGCTGATTGGTCAGAGTTGCGTGCGTTTTGGGTCGGGGATCGCTAGGCAGTGATCCGGACTGTGGCCGTTATTGCGCTTTGCCCAGATGGCTCAGCAGCCAAGCGGCTGTGAGGGCCAGGTGTGCAAGCGAATCGAATTTCGGGTCCTCGTGCCCGGCTCCGCCGATGACACTGAAGGTGGAATCCGCTCCTACCCGGACCAGCGCATCGTGAAGGTAACGCGCCTGTGACTCCGCGACAATCTTGTCGCGGTCACCCGTCGCAATCAGGAATGGCGGTGCCTCAGGATGCACGCGCCCGAGCGGATTCGCCGTCGCTAGATCAACATCTAGGGCATGAAGGTCCGCGCGACCCAGCAGGGTGTGTTCAACCGGGGGCAATCCTACGATCGTTTCCAGCGGCGACCGCGATGAGTTCGCAATCAGGTCGCTCGGCGCGAACCAGGTGACGACCGCCTGGACGGAGTCAGATGGTGCCTCCTGTCGCCCCCGGAACTCATCGTCATCGCCTGTCAGGCCGGCCATGGTCGCAAGGTAACCGCCGGCAGATGCACCCCACACGCCGATCCGGTCGCTGGAAACGGCAAGGCCAGCACCCTCGTTGCGAAGCCAGCGCACGGCAGCCTTGACGTCGACGAGCGGCGACGGGAACACGGCCGGTGCCAGGCTGTAGTTCACAGACGCGACGGCGATACCGAATTCCGCCAGAATCCGTACCCTCTGCGCGTCATCCGCTTTGTCGCCCACGCGGAACCCACCACCGTGCAGGTAGAGAACAACAGGAGGGCGGCCGCAACCAACCGGCAGATAGAGATCCAGGGCGAGCTCTTTTCCGGGGCTGAAGGCCAGATTCTCACGCAGCTCGACTTCATACATGTGGACTAACTCGCTTCCATTAAACAGCTTCGACAGGCAATCGCGGCGGAGCCCCGGCAGAACAGACTACGCTTCCAACTGCTTGAGCCTTGCGAAACTGTGAACATTCCATCCAATTTCGAAATATTGGTTATTATCGTATCTGTGGCGACCTTTTTTGGCAGTACTTCAGATGCAGGAAGCAACCTGGGATCAGTCAGAGGTGAATCGTGGCCAGCCTAGACACTAAGACCCGCGTCGAGGCGGTCTACCAAAGTATTCGTGCAGACATACTGTCAGGGCGGCTGCAGCCCAGCCAGAAACTCCCGCTCGCGGACCTCACCGAACGGTACAACGCAAAAATGGGCGCCGTTCGCGAAGCGCTCCTGAAGCTGGCCAGCGAAGAGCAGCTGGTTGTCTCGGAGCCTCAGGTGGGTTTTCGTGTGCGGCCGGTCTCTGCCGAGGATCTGAAAGACCTCACCGCTGCCAGGTGCGTGCTGGAAGCGGAGGTATTCAAGCTTTCCATCCAAGAAGGAGACCTTGAATGGGAGACCCGTGTCATCGCCGCTCACCACCGGCTCGCGCGGATACCCCAGATGGACCAAGCCGACCCTGCCCGTATCAGCGACGAGTGGGCGCACGCACATGCCCTGTTCCACGAGACGCTGCTCGACGGATGCTCCAATGTCCGCCTGCGGGCAACGGCCCTCTCATGGCGGGAGTCGGCCGAACTATACCGACGCTGGTCAGCAACATCCGACCGGCCGAACCGCGACATCGATGCGGAGCACCGCGCACTCTGCGACGCGGCCATCAACCGCGAGGCAGGCCGAGCGGCGCAACTTCTCCAGGCCCACATCAGCGCCACGACGGAAACACTCCTCACGAACCCTCCCGCTCCTATTGACAATGGCACCGAATTTCGAAATCATCGACGATAATCGAAGCGTGGTCATAATATGAACTGGTCACGCTCGCTCAGGTCACAAAGGAGAGACATCGAGTGGGCAGTGTTGACGCAATTGTTATCGGCGGAGGACCGAGCGGGCTTACCGCCGCGGCCGAAGTGGCCCGCACCGGTGCAAGCGTGCTGGTGCTTGAAAAGCGCAAGGCAGCACCTATACCCAGAGCCGGAACGGTGCTCCCGCGGCCGCTCGAACTCTTTGACGCACGGGGAATCGCCGGCCGCTTCGTCAGCAAGACGTGCGAGATGAACCCGCACCCGTTCCAAACTTGGCATATCTGGGGCGGCATGCACCCCGTGGACTGGTCCGGGCGCGATTCCCGTTTCGGTTTCACCCTCTTCCTCTCCCAGCACGAGTCGGAGAACATTCTGCGCGACTGGGCCCAGGAATGCGGCGCGGACCTGCGCTTTGAGGCAGAGATGACCTCGCTCGAGGACAACGGCGCCGCGGTGACCGTAGCTTGGCGTTCCGCAGACGGGGAAACCCACACCACGACCGCCCGCTACGTCATCGGAGCGGACGGCGGACAGAGCCGCACCCGGGAGCAGGCAGGTATCGCTTTCCCAGGCAGAGAGTCGACTTTTACCGGTGTCATTGCAACCGCGGCAATGGACTTTCCCTGGACAGGTGGCCTGAAGGTTTGCCACAACGAGAAGGGATGGCTCACCTCATTCCCGTTCGGCCCGGGCCTTACACGGTTCACGATGGTGCACGCAGAGAAGCGTCAGGCGGTGCAGAGCGAACCTGTCACTTTGGAAGAACTCAACACCTGCGTGAGCGAGATCCTCGGCGAAGAGGTGCAGATTCCAGAGATCGTCGATGCCCGCAGGTACGGGGACGCAGCACGCATCGCCAGCCGGTTCCAGAAGGGACGGGTGTTCCTCGTCGGCGAGGCGGCCCGCATCCACTATCCCGCGAGCGGCGTAGGAATGAACTACTGCGTGCAGGATGCGTTTAATCTCGGGTGGAAGCTCGGTGCCGTGCTGGGCGGGCATGCCTCGGCAGCCCTTCTCGAAACCTATGAAACGGAGCGGCGCCCCATCAGTGAGGACCTGCTGCGCAGCGTCAACGCGCAGGTCGGCATCCAGTTCAATTTCTCCGAGGAAGGGCTGGCTTTCGTTCACAGGTTCGAGCAGCACTTCATCGAGGTACCCGAGGTGACCGCCCAGCTCTGGAATGAACTCAACGGCCTGGAAACTCCCTACGCTTCCCCCTCGGGCAGCCATCCTTCCGTCGGCCTGCCGACCCCGGATTTCGAACTGCTGCTGCGCGATGGGTCAAGCTGCCGCCTATACGAACTGCTTCGCGAACATCCGCTCGTCGTGCTCGACATCAGCGGGTCCGGCTCGCTCCGCGGCCTGGAGCTCGATGGTCTGCCGGCCACGGTCGTGGAAGGGCACCCGGTCAAGAAGCCAGCCGCCATCCAGGACGCCTGTGCACTCATCGTCAGGCCCGACACCTACCTGGCCTGGGCGAGCCGTGAAC
The DNA here is from genome assembly GCF_057656375.1 of Arthrobacter sp. Soil_C_60. Lineage (NCBI taxonomy): Bacteria > Bacillati > Actinomycetota > Actinomycetes > Micrococcales > Micrococcaceae > Arthrobacter > Arthrobacter sp. Soil_C_60. The sequence goes on from NZ_JBDGKM010000007.1 coordinate 19,565, forward strand.
CCGCTTCCCACGAGAGCGTTCGGACCGAACTCAACCGACTGCTCTCGTTAGCCAACTAGGGCAACCCGAAGACAAACGACGAAGGAGACAGGAATGCCAGACACCAGCTTCACGGTGGCACGGGCCGATGACCGGGCAATGATCAGTGCCCTGGTACACCGCTACGCACACACCGCGCGCGACAAGATGGACTTCGCAGACATGCTGCCGCTGTTCACCGAGGACGCCAATCTGGTCCTCCCGAACGGTGCTCAGGTACCCGCGGGCAATCTCGCCGACGTCTTGCGGGGTGAAGAAGCGGCCTACATTCGCCATCACATCACCACGGTTGACGTTAGATTCACCGGCGAGAAGACAGCCTCGGCAGACACCTTCTTCTTCGCAATTACGAACGAGGCAGTGCCGGATCACTGGGGCCAATGGGCCGACCAGCTCGTGAAGGGCACCGACGGCACCTGGCGCCTCCAGGAGCGACGTATCATCGTCGATGGCGCCGCGCCAAGCGGATGGTTCTACCGGATGTATCTGGCTGGAGGGCAGGAGCATCAGGAAGAAGTGCCGGCGGCCGGAACCCAACGCTGACACCTAGAGTCGTCAAGATGAATTGGGTGAGCCTCTCCCGCAATTCATGGAACAGCTCCCCGGAAGTTGGACTGAAGAATTCAGATCCGACTTCCGGGGAGCCCCTGTATGCAAGTAGTTCAGAGTCCGGTGCCCAGCATGCTTCTTCCTGCTCGCTAGGCGCCTGAAGCGGCAGGGCGGACCAGTTGCCAACTTGCCACCATCCTGTCACTCGGGGGAGCCGCCGAATAAATCAACGCTCGGCATCCAAATTAGGACCGCAAGCCGGCCGAAATCGAATGCCGCACCAGGTGCGTCAGCGGCCTCGCCCACCGCTCAAACGTCTTTACCGTCATACTCCGCGACGGCGAATCTCTACTTGAACCTCGAAGCCGGCCCTATTCGCTCCCCTTGACAAAAAAATCATGAAGGCGCGCCACCTTGAACTTGTGTAGGAACGTGTTTTGGAGTCCAACGGGCGGTCAGCGTTGAAGCGTGCGCGACGGGAACAGACGCCGCTGTGATTCCAGCGCGCGAGCCACCACGTCGTTCGGGTTGATACGGACCATGCGCCCTCCCTGTTTGACGATTTCGCCGCCCACCAGGACTGTGTCGACGTTGCCCTCGTGGGCGCCGAGCACTAGGGCTGCGATCGGGTCGGATACCGGTGCCAGGTTGAGATCGCCGGCCCGGACACAGACCAAGTCGGCTGCCTTCCCAGGAGTGATCGAACCAACGACGTGGTCGAGGCCTACGGCTCGTGCTCCCGCGAGGGTGGCAAACTCAAGCACGTCGTGAAGCGAGAGCTCGTGCGGCCGCTCAACCGTGCTGTGGCCGCCGCCGATCCAGGACCGGTAGTAGCCGAAGAGTGAACGCATCTGCGTGAACATGTCGCCCGCACATTTTGTCTCGTTATCGCCGCTGAGGCTCGGGCGTATGCCGTGCGCCAGGAGCTTGTCGAGCGGGATGTCTCCGATCCCCTGGGAATTGAGCTCGCAGTGCACTCCGAGCGATACGGTCGCCCCGGCTTCCGCGATAAGAGCAATCTCTTCGGCGGAAGTGTTTGAGCAGTGAACGAAGGTCATGTCATCTGCAAGCAGGCCCCGCCTGGCATACTGCTCGACGGCTCGGCTACCTGCGTTATGGGGGTATGCGCCGACGTGCACGCTGGTGCGAAGGCCCAGTTCCCGGGCCAGACGGACTTCTGATTCCCACACTTCGGTTGAGGCCATCTCGGGCCCTCTGGCCGCCAGCGCGAGGGTGATGCGCGAGTATTCGGGGCAGTCGAGTTTGTCAGCCAGGCGCCTGATGTCCTGAGGGTGGCTGCGCCGGCTTTGTTGCGTCCAGCTGCCGTCAGCGGTCATTGGCCAGCCGTGTCCATAGACGGCGCGGATACGTGACTCGTTCAATGCCTGGATCCCGGCATCAGCGTGGTCCGGGCTGTTCTGAATGTGCGCCCAGTCCATGAGTGTGGTCGTGCCTGCGCTCAGTGCCGCCACCGCACCCAGCAACGTTCCCGCGTAGACGTCTTCCGGCGTGTACTGCGGTCCCGCTTGCCCTAGCACGTCGGCGAAGTAGCTCAGCGGGTCGACGTCACCGTAGCTGTGTCGGATCGCGCTCAACCAGGTGTGGCGGTGGGTGTCGATGAACCCCGGGGAGATGATCCAACCGCCGCCGTCGATGACCTCGGCATCATCTGCGGCGATGCCGCCGGACACCTCGAGAATCTTCCCTTTTTCGATGAGGATGTCGGCGGACGCTAGCGTGCCGATCTGCGGGTCCATCGAGACGACGATTGCGCCCTGGATCAGGCGGCGGCCGGCACCGGTCATAGGGGGCTTATCCATGCGGCCAGCTGCTCACGGGCGTCTTTGACGGAAGGGGATCCGCTGGTGCAGATCCACTGCAGATATCCGTCTGGCCGTACCAGCACGGCACTGGCGTCACGAAGTGATTCCGGCACTTCGGGAAGCACGCCGCTCAGCACGGTCACACCTGGCTCCGAAATATCGGCAAGCAAGTTGTTGCCGGTGAGGTCAAGCAGCAGGAAGTCACCGTCCCGCAGCAGTTCAGCGGCGCGCACCGACTGATCAGTGGTCTGCAGCCGGATTGACGGGAGGGGCCGTCCGGCGACGGCGTGATCTGAAGCCGCGGTTGGGTAGGGTTTGCTGAGACCGTTTAGCTGCAGTCCAAGCTCTCGGTTCACATCGGGCAGCGGAAGCAGGTCCCGGCTGAACATTCGACGGAAGCTGATACCCGCGGGTGAGAAATCAAACTGGATCGAGCACTGGGCACGTACGCTCTCGAGCAGCTCCTCCACTACGGGACGGCGTTCCGCCTCGTAGGTGTCGAGGATGGTCTCCGGTGACCGGCCCGTCACTACGCGGCCAAGTTTCCATCCGAGGTTGAACGCGTCCTGGATGCAGAAGTTCATTCCCACGCCACTGGCCGGGTAGTGGATGCGTGCGCTCTCGCCCACGAGGAATGCTCTGCCTTCGCGGAAGCGATCTGCGCAGCGTGTCGCGTCGCTGTATCGCGAAGCCCAGAGCATGTGTTCAAATTCCGGCTCGAGCCCCCAGATTTCCTTCAAGCAGCGGCGCACCTCTTCGATGGTCACCGGTTCCGACTTATCTGCCCGGCGGCTGTCGACGTGAACGAAGTTGAAGCGGGTCGATGCGCCGTCTTCTCCGAAGGGGAAGGACGCTCCCCAGCCGTATTCGTTGTCGGTCATGGCCCGTCCCTCGGGCCAGTTCATGTTCACGGGCAGGTCGACGATAATGCCGGTAAAGGTACCGTCGTGCCCGGGGAAATCGATGCCCGCGAGCTTCCTGACGGCGCTGCGCCCGCCGTCGGCGCCGACAGCGTAGCGGCCGGAGAACCCGGTGGTCCCCCCGCTCTCAAGTTCAGCGGTGATGTGTACCCCGGAGTCGCTTTGTTCGAGCCCTACGACCGTGTGCCCTGTCAGGATTTTGACCCCGGAGGCCGTAGCGATTTCGCCCAGTTCCTCTTCAGTGATGTGCTGTGGCAGGATCAGCCGGTACGGGAACGAGCTCCCGGTATTCCGCCAGTGCACAGGTTGCATGCCTGCCCAGATGTGGAAGAGCAGGAAGGGGTTGCTGCGGATGGCGCGGGCTCTTTCGATGAACCGCTCCGCATACCCCCGCGAATCGAAGAGTTCGAGCACGCGGGGCAAAACCGTGCCGGCGCGTGATTGCACAGGTCCGGTTCGCCGCTCCAGCACGATAACGTTCGCGCCTTGCAGGGCCAGTTCCGCGGCGGTGATGAGCCCCGAAGGACCCGCTCCAACTACGATGACGTCGGTGTCCATTTGTAGATATCTCCTCAATTTGGTTCGGTGCTCTGGGGGGATGGAACTGAAGCGGGGGCGCTGACGCCGAACTGTGTCATCAGCTGCGCGAGCAGTCGGTAGTAGCCGACGAGTGTCACGACTTCCGCGACCGTTTCGCCTTCGAGCCCTGAGTCCACGCACCCTGAAGAGCTGTCAGTAAGCAGGTCCTCCGAGAGCCGGTAGATTCCCTGTTCATACGCATCGGCGCCCCTGAATTCGCCCGACAGCAGGGCGGCAACCTCCACCTCGGTCAGCCCGGATTTGAGGGCTACGAGCGTATGCGCGTACGCCTCAAATGATGATCGGGTGAGGCGGGCTGCAGTCAGAATCGCGATCTCGCGTCCGCGCGGCGAGATCGAGATACGGTATCTGAGTGCGGCTCCCAACTCTTGCAGAGGTCCACCGAGAGCGGGGAAGCGCACCATTAGACCGAAGGGGCCGACGAGCGCCCCGTGCTCGTCGAGCAGCGGGAAAGCGGATGCGCTCCCGCGTGGCCCGCCGACGATCGCGTCGTAGACTTTGCGGCTCTCGTCGCTGAGGTTGCCGGGGGCGGCCCCGGTGGTCATTCTGCCTTGACGCCTTCAGCGATCGCGCTTTGCGCATCGATCACTTCTGAGCTGATACCGGCGGCTTCCGCCCATTCAAAAGCCGCTTCCAGGCCAGAGACCGAGAGCGTTGCCAGGTAGTCGTAGCCTGAGATTTTATCGACGAGCGCAGAGGAATCAGGAGTGCCTGAGGCGATGGCAATATCGACAACGGAGTCGAGGTTCGCCGGATCCTGAATGTAATCAATGGCCTTCGCGATCGCGCGCTGCACCTTTTCGGGCGCTTCGGGGTTCGCCTCGATGGCGCGGGCGGTCATCGATAGTGTGGCATTGGTCTGCTTGCCGAAGATGTTGGGAATGTCGGCACCGAGCGAGAGCACGGGGTCGGCGAGGCCGTTGTCAATGAGCGGCGCGTCGAAGCCACCGCCGGAAATGACGGCGTCGACCTGACCTGCCGCAAGCGCATTACCCGCTGCTGCCCCTGGGGTGTCAATCAGGGTGTACTCGCCCTCGGGAACACCGGCCTCTTTCATCAGCTGGGTGACGGTGAGCCCGATCGGGCCGGCCTTCGCGGCGACACCGACCGACTTGCCCTTCAGCGCGGCGAATGACTCTGCCCACCCGTCGGGGCCCTCGGGAGCGGGAATCTCGGTTCCCTTCGCGGCGACGAGCGCGAAGTCGACGTTATCGTTGAGGCCGGACACAAACTTCACATCTATATCGCTCTCCAGATAGCGGGCAACGTTGTAAGCGGTATCGGCAGTCATGTCGATCTGTCCGCTCGTCAAAGCGGCCGGCAGCGCCTGAGCTGACGTTTGCGTGACGTCCAGCTGGATGCCTTCCTCTTCGAAGAAACCCTGGTCGATCGCGATGTCCACGGGAAGAAACGGCAGTGCCCCTGGTACCGGGGCACTGTACTTGATCGTGATGGGACCGTCCCCGTTGGCCGCATCTGACGGTTCGGAACTTTCGGCTGAATTACATGCGCTCAGGCTTATGACGAGGGTGAGGGCGCCAAGGGTCGTACGAAGGTTCTTGTGCATGGGTGCGTCCTTTATTTGGAAACCAGCATGATGCGGTGGTGGTGTCGTAGATGCCGTTGCATCCATAGGGGAGGCGGTTAGTTGTGCTGCCACTTGAGCAGATACTGTTCGGACCAGGCCACGGCCCCGCTCAAGATCGCGGTGATCGCTGCCAGAAGCACGAGCACGGCGAACACGCCGGCAGACTGGAAGTTCTGGCCGTAAAGCACGATTCTCTGCCCCAGACCGCTGCTGGAGGCGACCATTTCAGAGGAGACTACGCCGAGGATCGAGGTAACTACACCGAGTCTCAGCCCTGCGTAGATAGAAGGTACGCACGAGGGAAGCAGGATCGTGCGAAAGCGCTGCCACGGTGTCGCGTGGAATGCCTGTCCGAGAGAGAGGAGATCCGGCGCAACGGTCTTCAGGCCCGCAGCGGTGGAGACCAGCACCATGAAGAAAACGATCGAGACCGCCAGGGCAATTTTGGATGTCTCGGTAATGCCGAACCACAGCAGGAAGAGGGGCGCGAGGGCGACGCGCGGAATGCTCATCAGCACTGAGATCCACGGTTGCAGCACCCGGTCCAGCAGCGGAATGGAGGTGATGATGAATGCTGCCGCGACACCCGCGAGACTGCCTACGGCGAACCCGACCAGTGTCGCATTCAGCGTGGCGAGGGTGTCCTTCCACAGTCCGGCGGCGTTCTCGATCGTGAACCCGCCGATCGCAGTCGGCTGCGAGAAAAACAGTGTGTTGATCACGCCGGCCCGGGCAGCCCATTCCCACAGGCCGAGGACGACGATGAGACTCAATGCCTGGAGGACGCGAACCAGTATCGCCCGGTTGCGCCTTCGGGCCCTGGCCTCAGCCTGGGAGTTTTCGATGGCCGATTCCACTTCCGCTGGGATGGTTTCGGCATGTACAGGGGTGGAAGTGCTCGTCATTGCTCTGCTCCATTCGAGAACAGTTCCCATAGGGAGTGGACCAGATCCTGATACTCCTGCGAGAAGCGCAGTTCGTCGAGATCTCGGGGCCGTTCGAAATCCACGCTGATGTCGGTACGGATCTCGCCCTCGCCCATCACAATGATGCGGTCAGCCATCAGCGCCGCCTCCTGCAGATCGTGAGTGACAAAGACGACGGTCTTGCCGCTGCCTTCCCATATGCGCAGGAACTCACCCTGTAGCCGCGCCTTCGTCTGCGCGTCAAGCGCACCGAACGGTTCATCCACGAGCAGCAGCTCGGGATCCATGACCAGCGTGCGTGCCAGGTTCGCCCGCTGACGCATTCCGTGTGAGAGCTGCTGCGGGTGCAGGTGTCCCTTGTTGGCCAGCCCCACAAGTTCGAGCATCTCGTCGACGCGCTGCAACCTTTCCTTCCGGGGCACCCGGCGGAGCTCGAGGCCGTAGGCGACGTTGCTTCGAATGGTGCGCCAGGGCATCAGCGAGTCACGGGCGAACATGTAACCGACCGCAGCCGCGTGACCGCTCTGCGTGTTCACGGTCACCGAACCGCGCTCGGGTTTGATCGCTCCCGAGATCATGTTCAGCAGAGTGGTTTTGCCGCACCCGCTCGGTCCGACAAGGCAGAGGAACTCACCGCGAGGCACCTCAAGCTCGATCGACTTCAACGCCACATGCGTCGAATGCGAGCTTGGGAACCAGTGGGTGAGCTTCTCTACCCTGATCACGGCGTCAGGGTCGTTCCGATTGGGGCTGTCATGGTCTCTCCCGCGGACGTTTCTTGTCGGGAGATGGAGGCTGCCGTTTGACATCAAATGGTTCCTTCTGTGACTTCGTTGTCTGGCCAGTGTGGGACCGGAATCCGGGTTTATTGGGGCAGCACAGCGGTCTGGACTCGGCTCCCGCCCCCGCTGGTCGCCGTGTATTCCCGATCCTTGGATGCTGCAGCTACAAAGGTCTGACGCAACTCGCCGATACCTTCGACCCAGCTGCGCAGATGCTCGCCCGGCTGCAGGAAACGCTGCGGCTTCCGGCCGACGCCGACGCCGGCAGGCGTGCCGGTGAAGATGAGGTCTCCCGGATAGAGCGTGACGATCTTCGAGAGCTCAGCGATAAGCGCCGGAACGGGAAAGATAAGGTCGCCCGTACGCCCCTGCTGCACGATCTCGCCGTCAATCTCGCACCCCACTTCGAGGTCATCCCGGCTATCGAGATCCTCCGTGGAGACCAGCCAGGGGCCCGTGGGAGAGAATCCCGGGAACGATTTGCCCAGGCTGAACTGCGCGGCGGGCGGACGCAGCTGCACTACACGCTCCGAGATATCTTGGCCGACGGTGAGACCTGCAACGTAGTCCCAGCCGTCCGCGGCATCCACGTTGCGTGCCGTCCGTCCGATCACCGCGACCAGCTCGACCTCCCAGTCGGTATTTCCACCTTCCGGGAGTTCAATTTCCGTGTGAGGGCCGCTCAGTGAGCTGCGGAACTTCGTGAACACCGGAGGCAGATGCTCGGGTGACTCGAACCCGGATTCGCTTGCGTGGTCATCGTAATTCAGTCCAACTGCGAAAATCTGACGCGGCTCGGGCGCGGGCGCTCCCAGATGGGCGGGATCGAAGGGCCGCGCAGAGGCGGTATCCGCTTCTTTCATCCAGGCAGTGAACTCATCCCACACGTCAAACACCAGTTGGGGGTTCGGGCCGAAACGCCCGTTCGACGCCTCATGGACGTCAACCCCGGTGTTCTCGCCGACGATGATGGTCGCCCGCCCCGCCACATTTGCAAATCTCACAGTTCTTCCTCTCAATTTCACTTCTTGTCCCGGCAGGGACCCTCACCAGGTGTTGGCCCCGGCAGGGCCGGAATCAATACACTTCGGGGAGATATATCTCCGGGATCCGGTCCGGGCGGTATTTTCCGGCACGGGCCTCCGCATGGATCTCGTCGAACGAGAGCCCGGCATCACGGGCCTCGACCATTCGTTCGGCGTCAAAGTGCTCGCCGATCTGGTCGTCAGCGAACTCAATCGAGTAGTACATCCACGACTTCGACTTCGCCCAGTCACCAAAGGCGTCAACCTGAATCTCGACACCGTTACCCTCAGGATCCTGGTAGTACAGCGAGATCGTCATACCGTGGTCGAGCTGCAGGAACGGCAGGATGCCAAGGTCGCGCAGGCGGACATAGTTATCCAGCCACTGGTCGAAGTCCTTGTACTCGAAGGCCGTGTGGTGCAGACCGGTCGTGTGCCCTTTATCCTGCGGCTCCTTCAGGTTTGGCGGTGCTAGCAGCGCGATACGGTGGTTTGCCTCATCGTTCGTCAGCCAGGCACCATTCTCACCGTGGAAAACAGGTCGCAGACCCGCGACCTTCGCGTACCAGTCCACCATTTCATCAAGCTTCTTCGTGGTGAACGTCGTGTGGTGGAACTTAGGCGCGATAACCGGCCCATGCATCCCCTTGTTCTTTGGCATCAATTGCCCTTCCGTCGTCGTTGATCGGGTTATTCGAGATTAGATCAATATTTCGAAATTGACAATCAAAAGAGAAGTTATTTTCTCCTGAACACGTCCCGCCGATACTCCAAGAGCTCCTATTACCGGATCCGCCACGCTTGGCCACCCGGGCTTGCCCCTAGGGCTTTGCGGGGAAGCCGCTAAGCAGCAGTGCTCGCTGACGGAGTAGGGCAAGGCAGACCAACCTCCGAAGGGAACACTGGTGACGTTCGACAGTTCCAGGGGCCTGTTGAAGCCGCCTGCAGCGGACGTAGCTATACCGGTAAAAGCCGTTGCCCACCACCGGAGCCGAAGGTGGTCCGCTCCCCCACTGCCATCATCAATTAATGCCAAACGCCGATAACGGCGCATATGACGCCACTTTGACGGGGTTGTATTCCCTCCCGGCTGTATTGCTCTTTAGGGTTAGGGCATGCGTATCGTCATTGTGGGAGCAGCGGGCAAGGCCGGCCAGGCTGTACATCAGCTCATGTCAGAGCGGGGCCACGAAATCATCACAGTCGGCCGGAACTCGGGAGAAATCAGATGTGACACCTCTGATCCGGGCCAACTCGAGCGGATGTGGAAACAGATCGGTCGTGTGGACGCAGTGGTCAGCGTCGCCGGCGAGGTCCCCTACGCGCCCATAACCGAGCTCGGTTCAGAAGATTATCTGTCGGCTTTCACCCAAAAAGGGCTCGCACAGATCAACCTCGTGCGCACCGGCCTGCCCTATGTCGCCGAGCGGGGGTCGTTCACGCTTGTCAGCGGTATCCCCTCTCGTGACCCGGTCGCCTCCGGGGCGGCGGCCGCGATGGTCAACGGAGCCATCGAGGCCTTCGCCCGCACGGCCGCGGTCGAGATCGCCCCGAAGCGGATCAACGTGGTCAGCCCTTCGGTGTTCACCGAGAGCCTCGACGACTACGGCGACTACTTCCCCGGATTCGCACCGGTTGATCTCGCTGACGTGGCCCGCGGGTTTCAGAAAGCCATCGAAGGCGCTTCTACCGGTCAAATCATTACCCTGCCATAACCTCCCGCGGTCGCCGGGCCGGGCGGACGACCGCGGGAGGTCATGTCAGAGCGCTTGGCGCCAGACCAGCCGCGTACCGGTCTTGACCAGCATCAGGACCAGCATCAGGACCAGCAGGAGGATGCCGACGTAGCCGTTGATCACGTACACGATATTGACCATCTGGGAGAACGGCAGAATCAGGCCGATCGCTGTCCCTACGGCGGCGAGAGCGATAGTCAGGTACTTGAAGCGGAGCGTCTTATCGGCGAAAAAGCGCGACGAAACGGTCCACAACAACGGGACCGCCGTCGTATAGATGCCGGCAAGGATCATCACCGAGATCCCGGAGGCAAGCAGGGGACCCACGTGGGACGCCAGAACGAGCATCGGAATCTCGGTGCCGCCGACCCGGGGGATGTTCACGAGCAGGCGCCGTCAACTTCGGCAACACCCTGGAATGGTACGACTGGACGATCTACACGATCTTTGCCTCGTACTTCTCCACCCAGTTCTTCCAATCACAGGATCCCGTTTCCGCGCTCCTGGCCACTCTCGCGGTCTTCGCCGTCGGCTTCATCACCCGGCCCCTGGGCGGATTCCTCTTCGGCGCCTACGCGGACCGGGTCGGGCGGAAGAAAAGCCTGACACTGGCCATGATGATCACCGCCGCGGGCAGCCTCGTCATCGCCGTCGCGCCCACCTTCGACACTGTCGGCATCGCTGCCTCGCTGATCCTGCTGGCAGCACGCCTGGTCCAGGGCCTGGCGCACGGCGGAGAGATGGGCACATCGGTGACGTACCTGGTCGAACGCGCCCCGAAGAACCGGCGCGCCCTGTACGGCAGTTCGTCCTGGGTCAGCATGGTCCTGGGCACGATCCTTGCCACCTTCACCGGCCTCATCATCAACTCTGTCCTCGATGAATCCCAGATCGCGCCATGGGGATGGCGCGTAGCCTTCGGCATCGACGGCATCCTGGGCCTCTACGCCCTGTACCTGCGACGCAAAATTGCAGAATCAGACGTATTCGTCGCCGCAACCGGCACAGATACCGACGTCAGCACGCCGGATTCCGAAAAGACGGGCGGCGGCAAGAAGCGGACGGAACCGATGCTCCGCGCCCTGATCCGGAACTGGAGAGGAGTCGCCGTTGTCTTCGGCCTCTCCGCAGGCGGATCAATCATGTTCTACACCTGGCTGATCTTCACACCGACCTTCGCCCAACTCAACCGCGGCCAAGACCCCACGAGCGCGTTGACGGCAAGCCTGATCGCCCAAGTCATCTTCCTCATCGCCATCCCCTTCATCGATGGCTCTCGGACCGGTTCGGCAGGCGCCTGTTCGTTGTCCTGTTCGGCATCGGGTTCATCCTCCTGACCTTCCCGCTGGACGGCCTCATCGACGGAAGCTTCAGCCGGCTGCTCGCCGCCATGATCATCGCCCTGACCGTACTCGCCTGCCTCTTCGGCGTCAACGGCGCCATCTGGGCCGAAGTATTCCCCACCAATGTCCGCAGCAGGTGTCGCCGGTCCACTGTCCCTTGCAACCGCCGTTTTGGGCGGCACCGCACCATACATCAACACGTTCCTGGCCCAGAGCGGACAACACAACCTGTTCCTCGTCTACCTCATGGTCGTCTCGGGAATAACCCTCCTGACCGCGTTCCTCATGCCCGAAACCAAGAACGTCGACCTGACCCGCCGCGACGATGTAACAGTCTCGAAGCACTGATCCCGGCCAGAAAGCGTATCCACCAATGGGCCGGCCGCACTCCCGCGGCCTGCCCATCGGCGTTCCGAATCAGCTCCTGTTCGTGGCAGAGGCAACCACGCAGCCCTCGATAGCTTCGGTTCATAGCCGATAACGGCGCTTACGTTTGAGGGCTATGGCTGCGGATAAAACCTGTGGCTCGTGACGTAATGACAAGACCACACGTTTAGAAGAGTTGCAGTCGTTTGGAGTCGTGGTTTATGAATGCTGAATGGATATCGATCCGCGCCGGCTGCGCGTGCTTCTGGCGATTGCGCGTACGGGCGGTGTGCTGGCCGCCGCTGACGAATTGCGGATTACGCCTTCGGCCGTCTCCCAGCAGCTCAACAAGTTGGAAGACGAGACGAAACACGCCTTGGTCGTGCGGACGCCTAAAGGCTCGGTGCTGACGCCTGCCGGGTTGGCGGTAGCGGAGGCCGCCGAGGAGATCGAGCGCGCTCTCAACGTCGCACGTGCCCGGATGGAAGGCGGGGCAGAGCTCGCAGGAATCGTGCGTGTGGGCGGATTCACCAGCTTCCTCCGGACAATAGTGATCCCTCACCTGCCCCAATGGCGCGTCCAATACCCCCAGCTGCAGATCAGGATTTTTGAGGACGACCTCCCGGCGTTGATCCGAATGCTTCGTCAGCGCGAGCTCGATGCCGTGGTGGTCGAGTTGGACTCAGCGACGGCGGCGCAACGCTCGCTGCCCGCCGGAATGTCCGAGGAACCGATGCTGGATGAGCCGTGGAAGCTAGTCGTTCCCTCCGAGGCCCTTATCGACACCGAAAATGTCGACCTTGCCCGGCTGCCGCTTCCGTGGATCGGCGTCGAACATTCAGCCGCCAACGCTTCAGTCATCGGCCGGCTCCACAGGTCAACAGGAGGCCAGGTGAATACAGTCCATCAGTACCAGGAGACGCTGACCGCCCTCGCACTGGTAGCCGCGGGGGAAGGAGTTGCCGTCGTCCCGGCCCTGGCGTTGAGCGGCGTCGTCCAGGACGGTGTCGATGTCCTGGACGTCCCCGGTCTCGGTACACGACGCATCGTTCTGCGGCGGTTCGACCGGCGAAAGTCTGTCAACGGGCCAATGGACACAGTCGCCCGCCTTCTCCGGGAATCCGTTGCTGCGTTCGACGCGCACGCGGTGGCACAGAGGCCCTGATCTTCCGGGCACGCCGACCGTCGATTGCCGTCCTGATCGCCCGTCCCGAAGAGCGCCGGGCTACCGGCTCGGTGCTGCCAGGGCGGCTCCTGGCCCTCCAGGCCGGGAAGTTATGTCAGCACAGTCGCGGAACCGTGCGCCCGGGCTGTCATTGAGGCATGGCCAGAGCCCGTGACGGGCGCGGCGGCATCAAGTGGATTGGTGACGGCCACGACGTCCAGAACGGCGGTGACCGGTGTGTGCCGGTATGGCGCCTGGGTGGGACCGGGAGTCTCGGACGCCGTGAGGTCGGGGCGGCGCCGGAGGTATGCGGCAATGCTGGCATAGAGGGCCAGGACGGCCCAGGCGAAGTTGGACGCCGCACTCGGCCACGCTCCGTAGAGTACGCAAGCGCTCCCGCCCATCAGGCCGCCTGCCACATTGAGGGCCGCATACCGTCGTGACTCTGGGGTGACCGAACCCTTCCACAGCATGGCGTACGCCATGAAGGTTCCGACTGTCCCCAACCAGCCCAGAGCTGCCACCAACATCGCTATTCCCTCTCAACAAAAGTGTCGTTACGACACCAATAATCTCCACCCTTCATCTTTAGATCAATTGCATTGTTCTGTAGACAAGATTTAGCAACGCTGAACATAAAATCCGACTCGCGCCGGCTTCGAAAAAGGCAGGCTCAGGAAACCCCTCCCAAGCACCCGGTACCATCGCATCCCCGCTCCACGCGGGAAGGCTTTTCCCGCGCGCGATCAACGCCGGACTCCCGTCCTGATCAATTGCGACGGCGCCCGCGGGAAGCCGCGGCCGATAACGGCGCCTATGTAACTTCCAGACGGTGGGTCTATAGAGCAACTGACTCCGAGTAGTGCTGGCGCCGTCGCCTGCACTCAACCGGCGATAACGGTGCCTTTACGAGACACAGAATGGCATGAGGCTTCGTGGTAGCCAACAGGGCTTCGGCCGGGTCACCTGGCTCCCGGCGCGCGGGTTCGTGATAGAGCTTTATCGATGCACTTCTCGGCGAATCCCGGCTGGCTGACCGCTTCCATAACGACGGGATCTCCTCCACGACGCCGCGGAACCCTCATGGGCGTAGCCGCCTACGTCGTCGGCAGAACCTTGGATTCTTCCTGAATGTCGAAGCGCCGCGAGCAGCAGTTCGTGTCGGGAGTGGAAGTAGTGGTTTATTGTGCCAATGGACTACCTACTCCGCTGCGCAACACCGCGGTTCGTTACCTACATGACTCCTTTGCGGGCTACCAAGCAAGGGCGGCATCAGCCAAGGCAAGCGCCGCTCATCGTGATTGACAATTTAGAGTACGGCGTTTCCCGGATCTGACTGGTGGTGGCCATAGGCGCGGGCGTGCTGGTGCTGAGGCTGTTCTTCGCGCCCACGCTGCCGCCACCTCCTTGAACGGCTACGGCGTTCAAGACGAGAGGAGGAGCACAGCTCGAATGACAGACCGCCCACAGCTTCGACGGCAAGAAGCATTGCCGCCTCAATCTCCAGGCTGCCGTCCATCAAGCCGATGACTATTCGGACAGGCTCTCCGTTGCCGACATCACCATGCGGAGGTGAGCCCGGATCAGGCCTTCAGCAAGTTCTGCGTCTCCAGCGAGAAGGGCGCCGGCCAGGCGCACATGTTCGGTCCGCATTTCCACCCTGTCCGCCTTGCGAACATTGATGACGTCAAGGAACAGTGACGCATCGAGCATGAGTTCGCTTTCGAAGCGGACGAGAGCGGTGTTACCTGTCATCCCAACGATCGCGGTGTGAAGCTCAAGGTGTGCACGGGTTGCAGCGGACGTGTTCCCTTCGTCCATGGCGGCGCAGTAGGCATAGAGGGCCTCCTGCAACCGACGAATTTCATGAGGGCCGGCATTGGGGCAAGCGCGCGCGGCTTCCATTTCGAGAAGGAGCCGCGCGTTAATGTTGTCGCGCATGTCTTGTTCATTGAATGTTCGGACATTTGCGCTGCGATAGGGGTGTCTTTCCAGATAGCGCTCCGAAACGAGGATCTGGAGCACATCCCGCGCTGTCGTGCGGGATACCCCATGCTGTTCCGAGATCCATCTCTCGGTGATCGAAGCCCCTAAGGGAACGTTTCCCTCAAGGATGGCGTTCCTGATTTTTCCCGCCACTTCGGCGGAGGCCGGAGTGGACTCCTTTTGGGCATGTTGGGCCGACCGCCCAGCGCTGCGGTCCGCTTTCCCGAGCTGCAGAGGCACTGTTGCTGAGAGGCTGTTCCCGTTCATGGTCCGAAGCTTACTCCAACATTGTCATTCAATCCATTGACAAGTGATTCAAAACACTGCAACTATGGGCTCACAATTGTATGACAATCGCTGAAATGGAAGGACCGGGATGACCGATACAGCTAATGCGACTGCCCGCCAGAGCGGCAAACTTTGGGGAGGTCGATTTTCGACCGGGCCGGCACCCGAGCTTGAAGCACTCTCGCGCTCACCGCGCCCATACTTCGACCTGGTGGGTGAGGATGTCGCCGGTTCGATCGCCCATCTTGGCGAACTGCGTCGAGTCGGTCTCATAACGGAGGCCCAACAGAAAAAGATCTCGGAGGTCCTGTCCGAAATCGCTGCCGAGCACAAGGCTGGAACGTTGCAGCCGCTGCCCTGCGACGAGGACATCCACGGCTACCTCGAGCGCGAACTGGTCGCCCGCCTCGGACCCACGGCGGGGGTCATCCGCGCCGGCAGATCACGTAACGACCAGGCTGCCAACAATCTGCGGCTCTATCTGCGCCGCATCATTCCCATCGTGGCCGGTGACGTCGCTGAGCTCATCGAAGCGCTTGTTGCTCGCTCCGAAGACACTTCCGAACTCGTGGCACCTGGCTTCACCCACTTGCAGACGGCGCAGCCCATTCTCTTCGGGCAACAATTACTTGCCCATGCATGGGCCATCAAGCGTGACCTCGCCAGGCTCCAGCATGCATGGAAAGCTTCTTCCCTTTCGCCTCTGGGTTCCGCGGCCCTCGCCGGGTCCACACTGCACAGCGATCAGGTGGCGATGGCCAAGGAACTCGGATATGAGGGCGTGGTGCCGAACTCCATCGACGCCGTTTCGAGCCGTGACCATGTCGTCGACTTCCTGTATGCCGGCGCTATGTTGGGTACCGACATCTCCCGCCTATGCGAGGAGCTCTGCCTGTGGGCATCGCGCCAATTCGGCTGGGTACGGCTGCATGATTCCTATTCGACGGGATCGTCAATCATGCCGCAGAAGAAAAACCCCGACATTGCTGAGCTAGCCCGCGGCCGTACCGGGCGTCTGCACGCGAACCTCATAGGCATGCTCTCGGCACTTAAGTCACTCGCATTTGCCTACAACCGGGACCTGGCCGACGACAAGCACTACACATTTGATTCCGTGGAGACACTGAAACTGGTGCTCCCTGCCCTGACCGGCATGATACGAACCCTCGAGTTTAACGGCGAGGAGATGCGTCGGCAGGCAATCGACGGATTCTCTCTTGCGACGGAACTTGCTGATTGGCTGGCCGAGCGTGGTCTCCCCTTTAGCGAAGCCCACGACGTCACCGGCCGGGTTGTTCTCGCTTGCGAGCAGCGAGGCATCGGGCTGGAGGACCTGACCGTATCCGATCTCGCTTCCCTGGATACCCGGCTGGGTCCTGACGTTCTTGAACGGCTTTCTCTCGAATCGGCAGTAAACCGACGCAACGGGTCGAATGGCACGGCACCGGGGGTGCTCGCACACCAGCAAACGGCGATTCGGGTGGAAGTGCGGGCCTTGCTCGACGGGTTTGATGCCCCGCCGTCTGACGTACCTTCCGATTCTGGCACCGGAACAGGTGGACGCCATGACTGATAACACGGCTCTGCGGCTTTCCGACCCCAACGTCAGGACCCAGGATGCGGCCTTCGCAGCCCGGATCGGGCGCCGTCATCCCATGAGGTGGCTGACGGCCGTGGTCGTGATCGTGATCACGGCGCTGATCCTATATGCCTTCGCAACGGGCGACATCGACTGGGATGTCGTAGGCGAGTACTTCTTCGACTCCACCATTGTGGAAGGTGTCCGCAACGTCATCTTCATGACCATCCTTGCAATGACCCTCGGCGTAGCCCTCGGCGTGGTCGTGGCACTAATGCGCGTCTCCGCCAACCCAGTGCTACGGGCAACAAGCGGGGCATTCGTCTGGGCATTCCGCGGAGTTCCCCAAATAGTCCAACTGCTGCTCTGGTACAACCTCGCGCTGATCATCCCCTTTATCTATATCCCGGGAGTCATTGATGCCCGCACAGTGGACGTGATGTCACCGTTCCTGTCGGCGCTGCTGGGCCTCGGCCTGCACCAGGCGGCATACGCTTCCGAAATCATCCGGGCGGGCATTGGCAGCGTGAACCGCGGACAGATCGAAGCCTCACAGGCTCTCGCAATGCCACGTCCGTTGATGCTGCGGCGAATCATCCTGCCGCAGGCCATGCGGGTGATCATCCCACCGATGGGCAATGAGTTCATCACCATGGTCAAAATGACCTCGCTGGCGTCCGTGATTCAGTTCACTGAAATGCTCTATAGCGCCCAGACCATCTATCTCGTCAACAACATGGTTATGGAGCTGCTCATCGTGGTCTCGCTCTGGTACATGGTGCTGGTCACTCTACTGAGCTTCGGCCAGCACTTCCTGGAGCAGCGGTTTGGCCGCGGATTCCACACCACCCCGCAGGCAAAGGCACCGAAGGTTGGACAAAAATGAATGCATTCATTGAACTCCGGAACGTTCATAAGAACTTTGGGCACCTCGAAGTGCTAAAAGGTGCCGAACTCGATGTGAAAACCGGTGAGGTGCTTTGTCTCCTGGGACGCTCCGGATCGGGGAAGAGCACGCTGCTTCGCTGTATCAACCAGCTTGAGACCATCGACCAAGGCGCGATTTATGTAGATGGGAAACTCCTCGGTTCCGAATGGCATAACGGGAAGCTGCGGACGCTGAAGGACAAACAGATCACGTCGCAACGCCGTGAAATCGGCATGGTCTTCCAGCAGTTCAATCTCTTCCCCCACCTCTCGATTCTCGAAAACGTCACCGAAGCACCGATCCGCGTCCTCGGGCTGCCGCCAGCCGAGGCCAGGGAACGTGGAACTGATTTGCTGGCTCGGGTCGGGCTCGATGACAAGCACAACAGCTACCCCTTACAGCTCTCGGGCGGACAGCAGCAACGCGCAGCCATCGCGCGCGCGCTGGCCATGCAACCCAAGGTCATGCTTTTCGACGAACCGACCTCGGCCCTCGACCCCGAACTCGTAGGGGAAGTACTCGAAGTCATGAGAGGACTCGCCGAAACCGGAATGACGATGATCGTGGTCACCCATGAGCTGGGGTTTGCCCGGGAAGCCGCCGACACCGTCGCCTACATGCACAACGGCGTCATCGTCGAGAAAGGCCCACCCGAACAGGTGCTGTCCGCCCCGTTGGAGGACAGCACCAGAACGTTTATCTCAGCAGTGAAATAACCCTTGGCAAAAAGTGAAAGGCACACCATGAACAAGCGAATGGCCTCTATCGCCCTCGTCTCCGCCGCCGCTCTCTCGCTGGCCGGCTGCGGAAGCGGCTCACAACACGCGGCTTCCGGCGACAGCGGAACCATCAACACCGACAAAATCGTCTTCGGCGTCTCCAACGGCTACCCGCCCATGGAATACACGGATCCTGACACCGGGGAATTCACCGGATTCGACGTCGAACTCGGCGAAGCTCTCGGCCAGAAGCTCGGCAAGAAAGTCGAATGGCAGGAAATGGAATTCGACCAGCTGATCAATTCGCTTCGTACCGGCCGGATCGACGCAACCATGTCGGGGATGTCGGATACGCCCGAGAGGCAAAAATCCATCGACTTCGTTGACTACGTAACAGACGGACCCCAGTTCTTCACCTCGGCCGACCGCGCCGGCGACCTCAGCACTCCGGAGGACCTCTGCGGAAATGCGGTCGGCACGGTAAGTGGCACGACGTACGTAGAACGCCTTGAGGAGTGGTCGGCAGAGAACTGCGATCCGTCCGAGCAGATTAAGACGCTGCGAATCGCCGAGGCCTCCGACGTGCTCCTGCAGCTGCGACAGGATCGTATCGCCGGTGCCATGCTCGGAACAGTCAGTCTGGCCCACCATCTCTCCCTCAAGCCCAACACCTACACGTTGCTGGGCGATCCGATCTCCGAAGACCGCTACGGCATCGGCGTTCAAAAAGGCAACGACGAACTCGTCGGCGACATCCAACAGGCAGTGGTCAGCCTTAAGGAAGACGGGACCTACGACGAACTGCTGAAGAAATACGGGCTCGGCGAATTCGGAGTGGATGAGGTCACGATCAACCTCGCCAACCAGCCGAGCGAGTAGAACCAACAAGATCAAGGCAAGGAAAGAGGGAACTGTGAGAGCAATCGAATACAACGGTCCTGGTGGCCCAGAGGTACTCCAGCTGACCGAGAGCAGGGAGCCGGAGCCGGCTGCGAATGAGGTCGTCATCGAAGTCGTCTCCGCCGGACTAAACTTTGCGGACCTGTTGCAGCGACGTGGTGTGTACGGGCTGAAACCAGGCGCGGTCAAGCGCTTGGGTCTGGAGTGCGCGGGCCGGATCACCGCCATCGGGACGGATGTCACCGGCTTCGAGATCGGCGACGAAGTGTGCGCGCTTCTAGCCGGAGGAGCATACGCCGAGCAGGTAGCAGTCGATGCGTCTCTGGTCCTCCCGGCGCCCCAGGGTCCGACGCTCGTGCAAGTCGGGGCGCTCCCGGAGATGGCCGCTACGGTCTGGTCCAACCTGTTCGATATCGGGGAGCTCCGATCCGGTAAGAACATTCTGATCCACGGCGGCGGCGGGGGCATCGGGACCGGTGCAATTCAAATCGCCAAAGCACTGGGCGCGCGGGTCTTCACCACTTGTGGCAGTGACGAGAAGGCTCAGTTCTGCCGGACGCTGGGAGCGGACGTGGTGATCAACTATCGTGATGCAGATTTCGTCGACATCGTTAGGCAGGAGACCGGCGGCGCCGGCGTTGACATCGTACTCGACAACATGGGGGCCCCATACTTGCCCCGAAACATCGAGGCCACAGCTATGGACGGCCGGATCGTGATGATCGGCGTACAGGGCGGCAAGGTCGCCGAAGTAGATCTGGGCGCGATGATGGGCAAGCGCATGTCGTTGCACGTCACCTCGCTCCGTGACCGCCCTCTTGCTGAACGCTCCCGGATCCTCGAAGGCGTACGGCGCGAGATCTGGCCCATGGTCGCAGACGGGCGTCTGCGTCCGGTCGTGGACCGCGTGTTCCGGCTGGAGGATGTCGTCTCCGCCCACCGGCATGCCGAATCCGGCAGACATAAGGGCAAAGTGCTCCTCCAGATGGGCAATTAGCCCGGCCCATCGTGCAGGACACTCGCGGCGCGACCCTGACGGGTGCCCGGCCCCCGACCGGGCACAACGGCCTGCTTCCCGGCAACGATCAGGGATGTTTTGTCCAATTTTGAGAGAAGAAATAATAGCGATGCACCTTAATGAGCCAGCAGAGGCGCCACGGGGCTTCTTCGGAGTTGCCTTTGACCTGGACGGACCCAGCGGTTCGGCTCTCGTCGACGGCTCGATCCGTACACGCCCCGGTTATTTCACGTTCGGTTCGTACGGGCCGCATCGTGCGGTACCAAGAATCCTGGAGATCCTGTCCCAGGCGGGGGTAGCAGCGACGTTCTTCACCCCTGCGTGGGTGGTCCGCCAATGGCCGGATCAATGCCGGGCAATCCGGGACGCGGGCCACGAAATGGCCGGGCACGGCGATCTCCACGAGACCTTCTACGGATTGCCGGCGGCCGAGCAGGCGGCAATCCTGGAACGTTCACAGCAGACGTTCGTTGACGTGCTGGGATCGCCCGCGGTTGGCTTTCGTGCCCCCTCGGGCGATTTGGATCCCGCGACAATCGGGCTGCTGGGAAAGTACGGGTATACGTATTCGAGTTCGCTGCGCAGCGGGGACGTGCCATTTCGGCACCCCGCGACCGGCCTTGCCGAGTTGCCGGCGAAGTCCTTATTCGACGACTATGCCGCATTCGCCTATCACCGTGCCCCGAATTTCCCAATCGGCCTCGATCGGATCGCCTCCTATGACGCCGTCTTCCGATCCTGGCAGGAAGAGGCCTGCGCAGGCGGTGAGGAAGGGCTTGCCGTCGTTTCGATTTGGCATCCGAAGGTAATTGGCACCCCAGGCAGGCTGCTCCTGCTTGAAAAGTTCATCGCTGATCTTCAGTCTCACCCAACCATCACCTTTGCCCGATGCGCGGACATTGTGGATTACTATCTCGGAGAGGATAATCATGCAGTGGCCTAACGGTGCATCCTGCGGTGTGCTCATCACCGTCGATATCGATGGGGATCTCCCATTCCTCGCGCGGGGCGGAGACCATATCCACCGGGCCAAATCGCGCTCGGTCGGCCGGTATGGTGTCGACGCCGGGGCTGCGCGGATACTGCGCGCGCTCGACGAGGTCGGCGTGGCCGCAACCTGGTTCGTTCCCGGCGGTATTGCGCGTGAACATCCTGAATTGGTCCAGGCAGTCTCGGGCCGGAGCCACGACGTTGGCGTTCATGGCGATCTGCACCTCGATTTCGATGAGCTTGACCTGCAGGGCCAACTGGCGGAGATGACTGCGGGCAGGGACGCCCTGGCGGCGGTATTGGGGAAAGCCCCCCGTGGTTTCCGGGTCCCCGCCGGGGAGTGGGCGCTTGATTTCCCGCGTCTGGCATCTGCAGAAGGATTTGCTTGGTCCTCCTCGCTGCCCTCCGATGACGTGCCCTTCCAGATCGCCCGCGGGCTGATGGAGATCCCTTTCCGGTACGAACTCGAGGACTACCAGTACCTTGCCTACAATCTGGACCCGCCCTTTCCGCCAGGGCAATCCCGGATCACGCCCATTGAAACAGTTGAAGCGAATTGGTGGCGCGAATACCTAGGCGCCGCACGCTGGGGAAGCATGTTTATTCTTCGGCTCAATGCCGAACTGATGGGAACCCCTGGACGGGCGCGTATGCTCAAACGCCTGCTCAAACGGATACTTGCCGATGGACGTAGCGCGTTCATGACATGCGAGCAAGCCGCCCAGTTGGCTACGGACTCCGTCCAGCTGGAAGCCATTCACCCGTATCAGCAGTTCGAGCGGCTCTTCACGGAGGTCATACGGTGAAAACGAGCCGTGTGAAGACGCTCGGTGAGTGGATCTCCGCCGTGAATCCCTCCACGGTAGGTGATGACCGCCTGGAACGAATGCGGTCCCACCTTCTGGACACTATGGGCGCTGCAATAGCCGGCAGCACGCATCCTGCGACAAGGATAGCTGAGGAGGTCTTTCGCGCACCGGGAGATGTAGCTGTCCTGTGCCGCGGACGGAAGCGAGACGTCGCCCACGCGGCCCGGGTCAACGCGGTGGCCGCTCACGCGCTGGAGATTGACGATACCGAAGGTTGCGATCACACCGGATCGGTGGTGGTGCCGACGCTGCTTGCTTTGGCAGCAAAGCCCAGGACAAACCGGACGGGGAAAGCTTTGCTGACGGCGATGGCCGTAGGGTACGAAGTGGGTCGCCGAATGCAGAATGCACTTGGTGGATACCAGACCCACAATCAAAGCGGCTGGCATTCGACCGGTACCTGCGGGGTTTTCGCTTCCGCTGCTGCAGGTGCCTCTTTCCTCGGCTTGTCTGCTACCCAGGCGGCCTCGGCTCTTGCGATTGCTGCGAGCTCGAGCGCCGGCACGTGGGCCTTTGCCGTAGACGGCACGATGACGAAGCGTTTTCATCCGGCGAACGCAGCCGCGGCCGGCATTGACGCCGTCCGGCTGGCTGCCGCTGGGATGCGTGGCCCTGAGCACATCTTCGAAGACAGTTGGGGTAACTATTTCGACAATTACGGCAGAGGAAATTCGAGTCCTGATGCACTGATAGAACGATTGGGGCGGACGTGGCATGCAGACCATTCGGCAATCAAGCTCTATGGGAGCTGTCGCAGCGCCCACGCCACCCTGGACGGAGTAGTAGACTTCATCACCCGGACAGGGAGCTCGGCGCACAGTTTCCGGAGGGCCGAAATCACCGTGGATCCGTTCCATCGGAAAATGATCTGTCCGGAACGAGTCGAGACAATAGATGCAGCACGGATGAGTCTGCCGGTGGCAATCGCCCTTCTGCTCCTCGGTGAATCTCTGGCCCCGGTTTCATACGAACGATTCGACGAGCCCGTAGTGCGTTCCATAGCCAACAGCGTTGTGATCATTGAAAACGAATCAGCCCAGGTGCCCCGATTGGTGATCGAGTCAGAAGGGGATTCCGCGATCATCGAACGCGTAAACGCTCGCGGCAGTGAAGGTGACCCGATCCCTGCCGGGGAAGTAAAGGCAAAATTCATCCGCCTCACCAACGAGCAGCTGACACCCGAGTGCATTGAATCGCTTCTGCATTTCGTGGACGGGCTCGGCAACACACCACTGGGAGCTCTTCCCCCGCTCAGCTAGCTTGCACCTGGATCGGCGTCAGGGGAAGTTGCCGGCCGCTGGAGCCGTTGGGAACCCGGTGGCCGACCAACTTTTGCTGTCATCTACCGCAGTCGTAAACCACGATGCTTGTTCGCCGGCCAGAAATACTGCCTGGGCTAGCACTGCGATCCAGCGGAGTCGCGGCACAACCGCCAAAAACCCACTACCTGCGGACAACCTAATGTGCCCGCCTACAAGGGGCTGCGTCGAGGGGATGATACCAGTAGGTAGTCGATTCTGTTCTGGGTAAGCTAGCAGAAATTGATATTAATGGTCGCAGGAAAGAGAAGATGAGTTCATTTCCGCTCGGGAAGGCCACACTTAGTGACGTTGCCCGCCTGGCCGGCGTATCCCGTTCCACCGCGGCCAGATCGCTTGGCGGGTACGGGTCTGTCAACGCCAAACTTCGGCTTAGTGTTTTGGAAGCGGCGGAAGCATTGGGTTACCGCCCTAACGAGCTGGCTCGGAGTGTTAGCTCGGGACGGTCCAACACTATTGGGGTGGTGGTCAGCGATATCGAGAACCCGTATTTTGCCAGAGCCGTTCAAGGGGTTGCCGCCACGGCTAAGCGCTTCGGCTACGAAGTCATCCTGTCCAGTTCCGGTGAGAAGGTCGAAGCAGAACGTGATGCCATTGATGTTTTTCTCAGGAAACGCGTAGATGGGTTGATCATCGCCCCTTCGTCGAGACCACATATCAGCCATCTGTTGGAAGTGGTCCGCATGGGGCGGCCCTTGGTTCTTCTGGACCGCCGTCCTGACAACGTTCCTGCGGACTGGGTGGGCACCGACAACTATGCCGATGCCTGTGTGGCCACCCAGTACCTCATTGACCAAGGGCACAGCCACGTAGCCTACTTGGCCGGAACGTTGAAGACCCCGGCTGAGATGGAAGCCGGCCGCCCCCTGCCAATATCAACCATTGCGGAGAAAGCCCGCGGTATACGTGATACTGCGCGCAAGGCCGGGATTACATACGAATTCCTGCCAGGAGCAATGTCACCGGATGAAGTGCGGTCCGTCGTCAGGGCGATGCTCCAGCAACCAAACCGGCCTTCTGCCTTGATCGCCTCGTATAACCGGGTGGCATTGCCCGCGTTCATGGCAATTCGGGAATTTGGCGTGCGCATGCCCCAGGACCTCTCCCTCGTGAGCCTGGATGACGCGGAGTGGATGCAGGTTAGTGAACCTCCAGTTACTGCCGTGGCCCAACCTGCTTTTGATCTGGGTGCGTTGGCAGCCGAGATACTCATACAGCGCGCCGATAAGGGCGGCCCGACAGCTACTGATCACCAGTTGGCTTCTACTTTCATGGTCCGCGGGTCAGTTGTTCCACCCGTCGCTTCATATTCCCGGGTCCCTCCCCAGTAAATGCTTAGCCCCATCGGGAGTGTCAACTTAATATAACGTTCCCGAATGCACTCGCCCGAACGGTTTCATTGACATCAGACACCGGTCTCCGGCATCCTGTTTGTGACATAAGACACCGGTCTCCCGTTGAGTCAGCTACGCCTTGGCGGCAATAGGGAGGCCATTACCGGTCCGATCCGGGCGGCACAAGCGGCAGCGTTGACACTGCTTCTGGCTGCCCTCCTTGTTTACCTATAAACAACGTCCGTATACCCGTGACCGGGTTATACCCCTGAACAGAGGTTTCCATGACAACCATTACCAAGAACAACAGCCTATGGGGTGGCCGCTTTGACGGTGCACCGAGCCCCGAGCTGACCCGGTTCTCCCGCTCCGACCCGCGGTATTTCGCCATGGCCCCCTATGACCTGCGGGGTTCCCGGGCACACGTCCGCGAACTTCACCGCAGCGGGCTGCTCGACGACGCGGAACTGGACGAGTTCCTGCGCACCCTGGACGCCGTCGAAACGGACGTCGTCACCGGGACGCAGGTCCCGCAACCGG
This sequence comes from Arthrobacter sp. Soil_C_60, assembly GCF_057656375.1. Classification (NCBI taxonomy): domain Bacteria; kingdom Bacillati; phylum Actinomycetota; class Actinomycetes; order Micrococcales; family Micrococcaceae; genus Arthrobacter; species Arthrobacter sp. Soil_C_60. The sequence continues at coordinate 44,897 of NZ_JBDGKM010000007.1, forward strand.
GCGATGAGGATGTTCATACGTTCCTGGAACGCCTCGTTATCGAACGGATGGGCCCGGCCGGCGGCAAGATCCGGGCCGGCCGCTCCCGCAATGACCAGGCCGCCAACGACCTGCGGCTGTACATGCGGGACAAGGTCCGCCCGATCATGTCCGACATCATCTCTGTGATCGAGGCCCTGGCATCGCAGGCAGACCAGCACCTAAGCACCCCTGCCCCCGGCTTTACGCACCTCCAGTCCGCACAGCCCGTGGTCTTCGCCCACCAACTCCTGGCCCACGCGCAGCCGCTGCTGCGTGACCTTCACCGTTTCCAGGACTGGGATGAGCGTGCAGCCGTCTCGCCACTGGGGGCGGCCGCATTGGCCGGCTCGACCTTCGCGCTCCATCCGGAACAGGCGGCGCTCGAACTGGGCTACCGGCAGAGCGCCGAGAACTCCATCGACGCGGTCGGCAGCCGGGACGCGGCCATCGAATTCGTGTTCGTGTGCTCCCTGACCCTGATCGACCTCTCGAGACTGTCCGAGGAAATTATCAGCTGGGCTTCGCAGCAGTTCGGATGGATCCGCATGGACGACTCCTTCTGCACGGGAAGCTCGATCATGCCGCAGAAGAAGAACCCGGACATCGCGGAACTCGCCCGCGGCAAGGCGGGCCGGATCCTGGGCGACCTCATGGGGCTCATGGCCGCCGTGAAGTCGCTTCCGCTGGCCTACAACCGGGACCTCGCCGAAGACAAGAACGCCGTCCTCGACGCAGTCGAAACACTGGAGGTAACGCTGCCGGCCCTCGCCGGACTGATCAGGACCTTTAGGGTGAACGAGGAGGAACTTGCCCGGCAGGCGGAGGCCGGATTCACACTGGCCACCGAGGTCGCCGACTGGCTGGCACGGCGCGGTGTCCCGTTCAGCGAGGCCCATGAGGTCTCCGGTGCGCTGGTGCGCTTCTGCGAGGACGCGGGGATCGGATTCGACGAGCTCAGCGACCAGCAGCTCGCCGCCGTCGATGACCGTCTGATCCCCGAGGTCCGCGCGGTCCTGACCCTGGAGGCGGCCCTGGCGGCACGCTCCGGGTTCGGCGGTACGGCACCGGCGCGGGTCGCGGAACAGCTTGACCGGCTGCGTGCCGGCATCGAAACGGTCCGGGAATGGGCGGCAGTGCAGATGGCAACGCCGGAAGGAGTGACCGCGGATGTCTAGCCCAACCATCGTCGAGAACGGGAACCGTCTGCCGGCGGCCGAACTGCGCATCGTCCCGCGCCGCCACCCCGGCCGCTGGATCGCGGCGGGCGGCGTCGCCGTCTTCCTCGTGTGGCTTGCCGTCTCCTTCGCCCAAGCCCAGATCCACTGGCCCACCGTCCAGGAATACCTGACAGCAGAGGCCATCATCAAGGGCATCGGCGTGGCCCTGGTCCTCACCGTGGTCGCCATGGCCATCGGACTCGCCCTGGGCGTGCTGACCGCCGTCATGCGCCTGTCCAAAAACCCGGTTGTCTACGGCGTGGCCTGGCTCTACGTCTGGGTCTTCCGGGGAACGCCCGTCTACCTGCAGCTGCTGATGTGGTTCAACCTGGCGCTCATCTTCCCAGTCATCGGCATCCCGGGCATCTACGAAGGCCGGATGATCGACGTCCTCAGCCCCTTCGTGGCCGCCTCGATAGGCCTGGGCCTGAACCAGGGCGCATATACATCCGAGGTCGTACGCAGCGGTATCCTCTCCGTGGATGAAGGGCAGACCGAGGCCGCCCAGGCGGTGGGCATGACCAAGCTGCAGACGATGCGCCGCATCGTACTGCCGCAGGCGATGCGCGTGATCATTCCTCCGGTGGGCAACGAGGTCATCGGCATGCTCAAAACCACCTCCCTCGCCTCGGCGATCGGCGTCAGCGAGGTCCTTCTCGCCGCGCAGCACGTCTACTTCGTCAACAACCGGATTATGGAACTGCTGATCGTGTGCGCCGTCTGGTATCTGGGGGCGGTGTCGCTGCTGAACATCGGGCAGTTCTACCTCGAACGGCACTTCGCCAAGGGCTCCAGCAGCCGGCAACTTCCCCTCACGCCGATCCAGGCGCTGCGTAAATTCTTCGGAACCAACCGGAAGGACGTCTGATGAACAACGTGCTGGTCAAAGCCGAACAGGTCCACAAAAGCTTCGGCACCAATGAAGTCCTCAAGGGCATCGACCTCGAGGTCACGCAGGGAGAGGTCGTCTGCCTGCTGGGTGCCTCCGGGTCCGGCAAGAGCACCTTCCTGCGATGCATCAACCACCTCGAAGCCGTTTCCCAGGGCCGGATCTGGTTCGGGGACGAAGTCGTCGGCTACCGCCAGTCCAAGGACAGGCTGTATGAACTCGACGACAAGGCGGCAGCGCGGCAACGCAGCCGGATCGGCATGGTGTTCCAGCGTTTCAACCTCTTTCCCCATATGACGGTGCTGGAAAACATCATCGAGGGCCCCGTGCAGGTCAATCGGGAGAAGCCGCAGGACGCAAAAAAGTACGCGTTGCGCCTGCTCGAACGCGTCGGTCTGTCCGGACGTGAGGACGCCTACCCCAAGCAGCTCTCCGGCGGGCAGCAGCAGCGCGTGGCGATCGCGCGGGCACTGGCCATGCGGCCCGAGCTGATGCTCTTCGACGAGCCGACCTCCGCACTGGATCCCGAACTCGTAGGGGAAGTCCTGGACGTCATGAAAGACCTGGCCCGCTCCGGCCTGACCATGGTTGTTGTGACGCACGAGATCGGTTTCGCCCGTGAAGTCGCCGACCGTGTGGCGTTCGTCCATGACGGGCGGATCGCGGAAATCGGGTCTCCGGCAGAAGTTCTCGACAGGCCGCAGAACGACAGGACCCGGGCGTTCTTGTCCCGTGTCCTCTAGACAACAGACTTTTCCAAGGAGACCCATCATGTTTGCACCCCGCAAATTTGTACTGCCCATTGTCATCTCAGCAGCCCTGGGGCTTTCCGCCTGTGTTGGTGGCGGCACCGGTGCCACGAGTGCCGATGCCGAAGGGCTGCCGGCGGAAATCGCCGCATCCGGCACCCTGCGGGTCGGCCTCTCGGCCAACCTGCCGCCAATGGAGTTCAAGAACGACGATGGAGAATACGTGGGCGCGGACGTCGATCTGCAGAAGGAACTGGGCAAAGTCCTGGGCGTGGAGATCGAAATCGTCGAGGCACCGTTCGACCAGTTGATCAATTCCGCCCAGACCGGCCGTGTCGATATCGTCATGTCTGGGATGTCCGACACCAAGGAGCGACAGAAGACCGCTGATTTCGTCGACTATTTCAAGTCCCAGGGCCGTATCTACACTACCGGGGACAGAGCTGCAGAGTTCACGGATATCACCGATATCTGTGGGAAGAAGCTCGCTGTCAGCGGCAAGACCGACTACTTCACGCAGGTCGCCGAACTCAGCAAGCGCGAATGCGAAGACAAAGGCCTAGAGGGCGTGGAAGTCCTCTCCACCGACTCCGGCACGGCGGCACGCCTGCAGATTGACCAAGGGCGGGCCGACCTGGCCGCACAGAGCGGAGAGAACCTCGCGTACTTTGAGCAGAGCGACCCCGGCAAGTACGCAACCGTCCTGGATCCCCTGCCGTCCAAGCCCCTCGGCATCCTAGTGAAAAAAGGCAACGACCAGCTGACCAACGCCATTGTCGAAGGACTGCAGGAAATGCAACAGAACGGCTCCTACCAGGACGTACTCAAGCGCTGGAACATCGAGTACGGATCCATGGAACCCGTCATCAACGGTGCCACATCCTGACCGCCAACGCGTGGCATTGAGCCAAACATCACTCAATCGATAGTCCGTATTGCCCCGGGTAGCTGAGAAACATCAGCTACCCGGGGCAATCCATACCGTGCCCGAGGGGGTTATGTGAGCGCGGCACAAGAGTTTCCCAGTTACGAACTAAGACAGCGCAGAGGATGCGGAGTACCGTTCTGCATGCATCCCCTCATGGTGTGCCTCCCTTTGGTGCCTGATGTCCGTCAGTGGTACCGCCGCTCGCGATATTTAACCGTTACCCCGCCACGCCCCCATGCCTCCGAGCCGGCGTCGGTGCGTGTCCCCCTCGTGGAGCTGAGGCCGGTCCTGGTTCCTCCAGGCGTTCACGCACGACGGCTTCGCTCGCGCCGGGGACGCCCCCATCTCGTGTCGAGTAGGCGTGAGTCTGCTGTAAATCGCGCAAGTGAAGGGGTCCGGCCTTCGCCGATAACGGCGCATATGACGGCAGTGGTAATTGGCACGGAGTCTCTCTCAATTGGGTTTGAGCGGGAGCAGCAGCGACCATGGAGGTAGCTGCCTCAAGCGGCCGGCTTCCGCCGCTACTCACCCTGACCACACATCATGAGCCTTTCGGTGGGCGCGTGCAGGAGCACGGTCCGAAGGTGCACCCGGCATAGGATGCCTAGCCATAAAGAGGGGAAAATAGATTCCATGACCACGACGACGGCGCAGAAGAAGATCACGGCCACCACGGCCGAGGAAGCACAGCGGTTACTCGACATCGTGGTGGATGAACTACGGCGCCTTGCCGTAAAAGAGGGAACCCACGGCATTCTGGTCACCAAGACCGGCCCGGGTCAATTCTCCGTCGAGCTGAGCGAAAACGTGCCGTACGGCATCACAGAAGAAGCTATAGCGGACCACACTGAGGTCTGAACAGCTCCCTGGCTAGAGGACATCCGCAGGTGCAAGCTTCTCGGGACACTGAAAGTCACCCTGCATCTTGAACACCGATAACGAGACATGCATCCTGATGGTTGGACGTGCACAAGCAATCTCTTCGGGACGAATCGAAAGTAGCGAAGGTTCGCCGTCAAACCGCAAAGTTTGGCAGATTTCCGGGGCTAATAGCTGCGAGGGACGGGTGTCGGGGCGGACAGGTCTCCCCAAAGTCCTGTCCGTGCCCCGCGCCCTATAAGCCGAGACGAGCCGGCCGCTGACAGTCCGTGCACTCCCCAGTAGCCGGACTCCGGCTTCAACTCCCGCCATCTGCTGGTCTAAGAGTGCGCGAGAAAGCTCAAGGATTCCGCAGGGTTAGCTCAAATTTGTCTCAAGACGCGCATGCCTCGCCCTGCCGATCTGCCGATTCGGCAGTATTCGATTCAGTGCAGATATCGGCCTTGGTTGGAAAGTTAGGTCAGAACGTCGACACAGCCGCAATTGACCGCGACTGCAGTACGAGGGGTCAGCGCCAGCCCAGCTGCGGCGCCACATACTTCAGGATCGACTCGATGACGTGGGCGTTGTAGTCAACGCCGAGCTGGTTCGGGACCGTGAGCAGCAGTGTGTCTGCCATGGCGATTGCCTCATCCTCGGCCAGCTTCGCGGCCAGCTCGTCCGGGGCACCCGCGTAGGAGCGGCCAAAGACCGCCCGCGTTTTCTCGTCAATATTGCCTATCTGGTCGGAGCTGTGGCGGTCGCGGGCGAAGTATTGCCAGTCTCGCTCGTCCGTCAGCGCGAAGATGCTGCGGCTGACCGAGACGCGCGGCTCCCGCTCGTGCCCGGCCTCCTTCCAGGCCTGCCGGTACAGCTCGATCTGTTCGGCCTGCTGGACGTGGAACGGCTTACCGCTCTCGTCATCCTTGAGCGTGGAGCTCTGCAGGTTCATGCCGAGCTTCGCGGCCCAGATGGCCGTGGCGTTCGAGCCGGAACCCCACCAGATGCGATCGCGCAAGCCCTCCGAGTACGGCTCCACGCGCAGCAGGCCCGGAGGGTTCGGGAACATCGGGCGGGGATTCGGTGCCGCGAAGCCCTCGCCGGTGAGCACCTCGAGCAGACGCTCGGTGTGCCTGCGGCCCATGTCCGCGTCCGACTCGCCCTCGGCGGGGACGAAGCCGAAGTGACGCCACCCGTCGATGACCTGCTCGGGTGAACCCCTGCTAATGCCCAGCTGCAGTCGGCCGCCCGAGATCAGGTCGGCCGCGCCGGCGTCCTCCGCCATGTAGAGAGGGTTCTCGTAGCGCATGTCGATCACGCCGGTACCGATCTCAATGCGGTTTGTCCGCGCCCCGATGGCAGCGAGCAGCGGGAACGGGGAGGCGTATTGCTGCGCGAAGTGGTGGACGCGGAAGTAGGCGCCGTCCGCCCCCAGCTCCTCGGCCGCGACCGCGAGGTCGATCCCCTGCAACAGCGCGTCCGACGCGGTGCGCGTGCCGGACTCCGGGTGGTCGGTCCAATGGCCGAAGGACAGAAATCCGATGCTCTTCACAGCGGAAACGAACATGGTTGCGGCGGTTCTTATTCCCGCGGGCCTCGGCCTCTATGGGCTTGTCAAGGGATAATCGTTGGTTGCTGGTTGTTATGCCCGATCCGGTGGTGACTCCGGGATGTCCATGATTGGGGTGAATCCGGGTTATCCACGGCTGAAGATTTGGGAGCCGTTGGGGTAGCTCCCCGGCAGCCGTAGCGGTGGATAACCCAGGAGGATTGTCCCCGGTTGTGGGCAGGGAACTTTGCGTTTGTGCAGCGTCCGCCCAGGGCAGCGCTTATCGGGCCGCGATGCCCCACAGGTCCAGGACCGCCCGGACCAGTGCCACCAGCAGGCCCGCCGCGCCGATCCACACGCCGGCCAGCTGCAGCCGGTATGACTTCTTTTCCTCGTCCTGGTCAAGCCGGGGCATCGTTGGCTTTCCTCCCTAATGGTGGAGAAACATCGTAGGCCTCCAAGCCTGGTTCCGGAACGGCTCGTCCCCGGCGGTCCGCCCGCTGCCCACACCTCATCCACAAGCCCTGCACCGAGCCCCCGGCACCTTGGCCGGGAGAGGTGGATAACCGGTCCACAGAAACCAACCGGCGTGTCCCCAAAACCGGGTGTGTCGCCGCCAGGAACAAGGCCGGCGGCGCGATATGTTGTTCGCTTCTGAACCAGCAGCACGCCACTACAGCAGACAGGAACCAGCAGCCATGGCAACCGACTACGACGCGCCGCGGACAAAAGACGACGACCAGACCGTCCAGTCACTGGAGGCGTTGCAGGCAAGCCGGGCCGGCGCGCAAACCGCTGTCATCGACCTCGACGAAGCCGACACCGCTGAAGGCATCGACCTTCCCGGCGCCGACCTCTCCGCCGAGGAGCTGGTCGTCACCATCGTCCCGCCGCGCCAGGACGAATTCACCTGCATGTCCTGCTTCCTGATCCGCCACCGCTCCCAGATCGCCAGGGAGAAAGACGGCATGAAATACTGCCGGGACTGCGAAAGCTGACCCGCCAACCCGCAAGCGCTTGTTCCGGAACAGACCCGTGAAGGGGTGTTCAGCATCCAACTGACGCCGGCAAACCACGCGCATGACCCGGTAATCCAACCGGGCCTTGCGCAGCGTCAGGACAGCCGCCGGAATTCCCCCGGACCGAGTTGCACGTAAATCGGCAGCACCAGCTGAATGGGAGCAACGCCGACCGGCTCGCCGAGCAGCTCGTTGATGGAGGTCTGCCCTTCAATCTCGCAGGTCTGGTCCCTATCCATAACTTGACCTTAAAGCTGTCTGGCGGGCCGTAAGCCCTTGGACACGCGTAGCAGGGCGGCCTGCTGCCGGTGAATAACCAAGAGCCGGAGGCTGCAGGCGGAAGGCCCGCAAAAGTGCGGGCCGTCCTGTTTACCCCTCGCCCAAAGGGACCTGGTTCCGGCCTGCTTCGTCGCAGCCGGTAAATCTTTGGGCCCGTCCCGGCCTCGCTAAGTGCCTCCTGGTCTGGTGCGTCTTTCAGTCTTCTGCCGGTTCGTCGTCGACCTCGCCCGTGGCGATGGCTTCGGCGGTCTTGCGGTAGGCCGCGTCAATGAATTCCTGGAGTTTCGCTTCCTCGACCCGCCAGATGTTCCGTCCGCCGATCTGGATCCCTTCGAGGTCTCCGGAGCGGACCAGGGCGTAGGTCTGGGCGCGGGAAATGTTGAGGATTTCCATCACGTCGTCGAGTTTGAGGAATCTGCGCCGGGCAGGGGCGTCGGTCATTGTTGTTCTTCCCGGGTTCGTTGTCCTGGCCGCAGGGCACCGGGCGGTGCCGGTTTCCATGGCCGGGACTGGTTGTATTTGCGTTGCAGCCGGCGTACTTCGTGCAGGGTGGCCGCTTCGATCAGTTCCGAAATGGAGGCATAACCCTCCTGGCGGCCGGCGGCCAGGAAGGCCGCCCGGACCTGTCCGGCGTCGTCCTCGGTGAAGTAGGGGGTGAAGGAAGCTGGCTTACTTTTGCTCATGTAAACTCTTTGATGGTTCCGGGCTGTTGATTGATGGTTTCCCCCAAACTGGTTGTATCCGGCCTGGGACCCTTTGTTGGCTCCGGCCGCGCGGGCACATTCCCCCCAACGATGTTCCGCACGGCCGGGGCCTTCATTTTTTTGTCACTCCATTGCCATGACTGTGGCGCCGGGAGGGCGGTCTCCCCGGTAACGGCACTCCCCCGGTTTAGACGGAGCGCAGTGTCCGGGGCCAGGGGTAGAGGCTCTCCAGCTTGCCATGGAGGACCATGGTGCCGTCATCGTTGGTGCGGACATCGGAGTGTTCGTGGCTGCCGCCGGTATGGGCGATCGCGGCGAGCACCAGCTGCAGGTTGTCCCGGTCCAGTCCGCTGACCGTGTCGCCCAGGGCGATGGGCACGTCCGCGGCGATGGAGGCGGCCAGCAGCAGGAACCTGCGCTCCCCACCGGAATTGCCGTCAACGAATTCCGGGATGGATTCGAAGTCGATCCACGGTTTTCCGCTGTCTTCGTCGGTATGGATCCAGGGCTGCCGGGGATCGGCGTAGCGTCCGTTGAAGGCGCGCAGCAGCAGCTCGGTGGCCGCTTCGTAGGTGTACATGCCTTTGGCCCAGGCACGGAGGTCATCTTCGTGTGTCATGTTCTTACCCTTCGTGGAAGAGGTTCAGTCAACGATCTAAGGAATTGACTGGGGTGGTGGGCCCGGCGGTGCGTCCCTTCCAGGTCAGCGTACCGGGCGGCAGCGACAGTCCTTTGAAGACCGGCTCCTCCGCCGGCGCATCCCGATCGTCGGGTTGGGTTGGTGTTGGGTTGCCCCGGCCTTCCGGGTTGGCGATTTTGCCGAACCAGGCGTCGTCGTCGGCGTATTCGCGCGGGCTGATCGGCAGCAGGTCCACCGGATGCACACCAGCAGGCTCATCGGCGCCTTGGTTGGTGGCCCGTTGTGCGCGGTGGACCGTCGCGGGCCCAAAGCGCAGGGATACGCCGATCTCGTCGATCTCCAGCTCCATCACGGTGCGCTTCTCTCCGGTCTTGGTTTCGTAGCTGCGGGGCTTGAGCCGGCCCTGGGCGATGACGCGGGCGCCTTTGGTGAGGGTTTCGGCGGCGTATTCGGCCGCTTCCCGCCAGACGGAAGCACGCAGGAACAGGGTCTCCCCGTCCTTGTACTCGCCGGCCTGGCGGTCGAAGGTCCTGGGGGTGGAGGCGATGGTGAAGTTCGCGACCGCTGTACCGGAGGCTGTGAAGCGCAGTTCGGGGTCGGCGGTGAGGTTGCCGGTGACGGTGATGCTGTTTTCGCCTGACATGGTTATGCGTCCTGTTCTCTGGTTTCGTTCGCGGCGGATCAGTCGGTGGTACGGGTGAGGGCGGTGATGGCCCGTTGAATGCCGTCGGGGTTCAGGCCGGACCAGTGGAAGTCGTCGTCGATGACCACGATGGGCGCCTGGGAATACCCGAGCTCCTCTGTGACGTAGTCGAGCGCTGCGGGGGTTTCGGTGAGGTCCACGACGTGCGGTTCGATGCCGGCGGCCTGGAACTTCTCGATGGTCTTGCGGCAGGGGAAGCAGCCGGGTTTCGTGTAAACCGTGGGAGTAGTCATGTTCAGTCCTGCGTTTCGTATCAGCTCTGGTTAGGTTCGTCTGGATGACTTGCTACCTCTATTCTAGCGCTCATTCATCTGAATGACTAGGGTTTTTGCCGCTTATTCTAGGGGTTTTTGGTGCGCCCGGGAGCCCGTGGTGGGTAGAAAATTTGTTGCGCTTAAGCCTGGTTTGTGAACCCGTCCCGCGCCTTCGGTTACGTGTTTGTGGCTGAGGTTGCCCCGCTCCCCCACCCTGTCGTCCCCGGCCCGGTCTTGCTTTGGCGTTTTTCGTTGCCGGCCGCACGCCACCTCGGCGGCAGCGCGGCACTCATTGCTGGGTTCGCTTGCTTTGCTTTTATTGCTTGGTTTGCAAGCAATCCCCTAGGTCACAGCGCGTGGTACATGGCGCTTCCGGTCGCCGGGCGGGTTGCGTGGTGCTAACCTGAAGTTGTTCGAATATATGTTCTATTTAGGGTGTGTTGTGGCGGCTGTCGTTGCGTTGAGGCCGTTGCCGGGTTCTTTTCCGGAGACGCTGGTTCTGGCCGCGCTGACGGCGGTCAGCGCAGGTTTTCCGTCGCCGGCGCAGGATTATTTTGACGGCGGGATCGACCTGAACAAGCATCTGATCCATGACACGACGAGCACGTTCATCGTGCGGGTGTCCGGGGATTCCATGACCGGAGCGGGCATCAGTGACGGGGATGAGCTGATTGTGGACCGGGCCGCAAAGCCGATGGACGGCGCCGTCGTGGTGGCGGTCCTGGACGGCGAGCTGACAGTCAAGCGCCTGCGCATCACACCCCATGGTGTGATCCTGGCGGCGGAGAACCCCGCTTATCCGGACATCCGCGTCGCGGAGCTGGCGGAACTGAGTATCTGGGGTGTGGCCAAGCGCTGCCTCCACTACCTCTAACGCGCGCCCTCGAACGTGAACACCACTGCCATGGTCCCGGAGAAGCAGCCGTCACGGATTGCCCTGGTCGACGTAAACAGTTTCTATGTCAGCTGTGAGCGGGCGTTCGATCCGAAGCTTCTGGGCGTCCCGGTTGTGGTGCTGTCCAATAACGATGGGTGCGTGGTGGCCAGATCCAATGAGGCCAAGGCGCTGGGTATCGGGATGGGCGAGCCGTGGTTCAAGCTGGCCGCGCAGGCACGGGAGTGGGGGCTGGTCCAGCGTTCGAGCAATTACGAGCTGTACGGGGATCTGTCGGCGCGGGTGATGCAGCTAATGGGCCGCTACGCGGCCTGGCAGGAGGTCTACTCCATCGACGAGTCCTTCCTAGGCCTCAACGGGGAGCCGGAGGAGCTGGTGTCCCGGGGACATGGGATCAGGGACGCCGTGGCCCGGCACACCGGGCTGCCCGTCTGCGTCGGGATCGCGCCGACGAAGACGCTGGCGAAGTTCGCGAACCGGATCGCGAAGCAGAACCCGCACCTCGGTGGAGTCTGTAACCTCGACACCATGCCTGCCCGGGACATTGAGCGGATCATGTCCCGCGTCCCGGTCACCGGGATCTGGGGCATCGCCGGCCGGCTCGGCAAACGCCTGAACGCGCTGGGCATCTTCACCATCAAGGATTTGAAGGCCGCGGATCCGGTGTTCATGCGCAGCAAGTTCTCCGTCGTACTGCAGCGCACCATCCTGGAGCTCAACGGCATCCCGTGCATCCAGCTGGAAACGGAGCGGGCGGATAAGAAGCAGATGATCTTTTCCCGGTCCTTCTCCAAACCCGTCACCACCATTGCGGACATGCACCAGGTGATGAGCCTCTACGCCCAGCAGGCCGCCGTCCGGCTGGCCAAGGAGAAGCAGCTGGCAAAGGTCATGACGGTCTTCGCCGGCACCTCGGTGTTCAACGAGCGGGCGTCCTCGTTCCCGTCGCGGACGGTGAAGCTGCCCGCGCCGACCGCGGATCCAGTCCTGCTCTCCAAGGCCGCGATCGGCGCCATGGAGGACCAGCTGGAGGAAGGGGTACCGTATGCGCGGGCCGGCGTGATGCTCACCGACCTCTCCCCCGCCGGCGTCCAGCCACAGTTCGAGGAATTCGTCTCCGTCCACGAACACCGCAACATCGGGGACCTGCTCGGGAAGATCAAGGACAAGTACGGGGCCACCAGCATCGGTCTCGGGCGCGCGGGCATGATGGCACCGCCGGACTGGACCATGGCCCGCAAACACAGCTCGCCCCGCTACACGACGGACTGGGACGAACTGCTCCGGGTCAAGGCAGGCTAGAGAGAGTTCACCGATCACGCCCCGGAGAAGTTCCGGCTGTCTCATGAAATCCAACCGGCGCCGGTAGCGGGAATTGCTCACGCCCCTGCTTCGGGTCCGTTGGGAGCGTTTGTTAGTCCAGAACCCAGACGTCGATCCGCACCTGGGACGGGAGCCGGGTGCCGGAGCCGACAAGGATTCGCGAGGAGAGCCAGCCCCACTCCCGGCCTCCGGAAAGCAGGCGGGGAGTACACCGGAAGTAAATGCGTTCGCCAGGGACTTCCTCGCCGCGGACAAGTGCCGCAATGTCCTCCACCGATCCGGATCGGATGCCGAAGTTGGTCACGTAGATCCGCTCGCCGGAGTCGGTCTCGATGGCATACTTTGCTTCGAGTTCGGTCAGGGTCTCCGAACGCAGCAGCTGGAAGTCGGCGCCTCCGGCGAGAATTCTCCCGTTCAATTGCGGGCCCGAAACGGTGCCGCCCTGGATGGGAATGACCCTGCGGATGCCTTCCGCAGTGTCTCCTATTTCCAGTGGCTCCGCCACGTCTACTACGAAGGTGGCCAGGAACGTTGTGGACGGTGCGGTGACTGGCGTGGGGGCCGGCGCGGCAGCGGTGGGTTGGAGGGTCATGGAAGCGACGTTAGCAGTGCCGGGAGCGCGGAGGGATGGCTGCATTTCCGACATATGATGTCGAAAATAAATAGTTGATAATTTCAACGGCCACTAGCAGGGTGTGTGAAGGCAATCACACACATCATTCGAGGAGCGGGCATGACCCAGAGCATCCAAACCAGCGCACCGGCGCGGCAGCGCAGCAGGCGCAAAGACTTGATCGCCGTGAACATCGGCAACGCGCTCGAGTGGTTCGACTGGAACATTTATGCGATCTTCGCCCCCTTCTTTGCCGCGCAATTCTTCGTCTCGGAGGATCCGACTTCAAGCCTGCTGTCCACGCTGGCCATCTTCGCCGTCGGCTTTTTGATGCGGCCCATCGGCGGTTGGGTCTTCGGTCGCATCGCAGATGAGCGCGGCCGGCGGTTCAGTCTCACGCTCGCCATCTTGCTCGCCGCGGTCGGAAGCCTGGTGATCGCGGTCGCGCCGACGTTTGATTCGGTGGGCGTCTTCGCCGGGGTCGTGCTTCTTGCCGCCAGGCTCCTGCAGGGACTCTCGCATGGTGGGGAAACGGGGTCCGCCTTCACCTATCTGGCCGAGATGGCACCGCGTCACAAGCGGGGGCTGTGGTCCAGCACTCCGTGGCTAGGCGTCGCGGCCGGGACCATGCTGGCTACCGGCACCGGTGTGCTGCTTACTGCCCTGCTGACCGATGAGCAGATGACCGGGTTCGGCTGGCGCATCCCCTTCGCCATCGGCGCGCTCCTGGGCGTTTACGCCATCGTCATCCGCCGCACGATGACGGAGTCGACGGTCCATGCCGAGGCCAAGGAGAACGACGGCGGCGCTCGGCCACGCCTGGCCGAGGTCGTTGCCGAGCTGGTGCGCGAACGTCGCGGGCTGTTCCAGATCATCGGCCTGACGATCAGCGGTGTGGTGGCCTTCTACACCTGGTTCATTTTCGCCCCCGGTTATGCTGTGCGCGCTTTCGGTATGGACCCCAACGCCTCGCTGGTCGCAGGGCTCCTGGGGCAGGCCGTGTTCCTGCTGGCTATTCCTGTGATGGGCTGGCTCTCAGACAAATGGGGGCGCCGTCCGGTCCTCATCATCTTCGCCGCGGGTTTCGCCCTCATGGCGTTCCCGCTGGAAGGGTTGCTCAGCGGAAACCCTGTTGCCCTGTTCGGCACCATGGCGCTCGGGTCCATCCTGCTCGCCGCAAACTGCGCGCCGCTTGGTGCAGTCTTTGCCGAGCTTGTACCAACACGGCTGCGGGCCACGATCATCGGTCTGGGCTATGCCACATCCGGCGCCGTGTTCGGCGGAACGGCCCCGTACCTGAACACCTGGCTGTCGTCCATCGACATGCATTGGATCTTTGTGGCCTACATGATTGTCTTGTGCTTGATTAGTGCGCTGGTCATCGCCAAGATGCCCGAAACCAAGGGCGCCGAACTGCGTTAGCCGGCATGGCCCGGCGGAAAGCCGGGCCATGCCTAAATTCACGTTGCGCCAGCTGGAGTACTTTAAGGCGGTCGCCTTGCACGGCAGCATCAGTGCCGCTGCGGAGGCGGAACGGGTTTCCCGCTCCGCCATTTCCGCTGCATTGGATGACTTGGAAAGGGTGTTGGGCAGCTCGCTCTGTGTCAGAACAAAGGCACAGGGAATCGTCCTCACGGATAACGGGCGGCAGGCCTTGGTCCGCGCCGAATCCATCCTGGGCGAAGCGGAGGAATTGCAGCACCTTGGCAGCGGAGACGAGCTGATGGGCACCCTTACACTAGGTTGTTTCCCCTCCCTCGCTCCCACGCTGATTCCGCGCCTCTGGCAAGAATTCGCCCGGGCCCATCCCCAGGTGACCATGAATGTCATCACCGCCGGGCGCGCAGAGTTGGTAGCCATGCTGGAGCGGGGAGAAGTCGATTTGGCCTTCGCATACAACCTGCATGATTACGGGAGTCTGGGAACGGCATCGCTGTATGACACGCATATGCACGCGATCATGTGCCCCGACCACCCGCTGGCAGCGGCTACGGCAGTCCAGGCCGATGATCTTGTGTCGGAACCGCTGATGCTCATGGATATCTCGCCCAGTACGGATGACATTCTTGGATACTTCGCCGCACTTGGCCTGACCCCGCACATCGCCCTCCGCAGCCCGCAGTTTGAGTTCATCCGCTCCATGGTTGCCCGCGGCGCCGGCTATTCCCTTTTCATCCAGCGGCCGCGCATGGCGACGAGCTATGAGGGCCTGCCGATCAAAGCGCTTCGCGTAGTTCCCGAACCTCCGCTGGAGCGCGCCAGCGTCGCGTGGGCCGCCAATCGCCGTCTCCCGCGCCGGGCCGAAGCATTTGTGGAACTGGCCCTCCGGAATTCAGCACAGTTGGCTCCGGAGCCGCTCTAATCGGAAGCCGGCAAAACGCCGGAAACCCGACGCAGCAGGGGCAGATAACGGCTCAAGGTTTATCACAGGATGTCGAAATTTCATCCGGATGCAACTCGGGACGTGCGCGCAAGAACCTGACGGCGTGGCGGAATGATGTGCCGGTCATGGCGGTGTCGGCCGAGACCTCGACGACGATCGGTTCGACGAGGGTCAGTTCGGTTTCGTCTTTGTCAGCGTTGAACCTGTCGAGTGCAGTGGATTTCACCCGGCGGGGCCAGGGATGTCCGGGGCTGGCTGCCTGCAGCTGGGCTCCGAGCAGTTTCGCTGCTGCGGTCTTGAGCGGGGCGGAGCGGCCGACGATGCGCAGTTCCCCGTCGATGAGCAGTCCCGCGACGATGGCTTCGGGCCGGTTGATGGGGCCGATGACTGCTCCGCAGATCACGTCGACGGATTCTCTGTGCTTCAGCTTTTGCCAGATTCTCTGGCCTCCGGCATAGGATTCCGTGGTCTTTTTGAGGATCAAGCCTTCCACTCCTGTGGCCGGCAGTTCCTTGAACCAGGTGTGGGCTTCTGCGGGGTCGTTGGTGGCGGGTGAGAGATCGAGCGGGGCTTCCCAGTCTTTGGCGAGTTCTTCGAGCAGTGCGCGGCGGCTGCGCAGGGGTTCCTGCCGGGTGTCGTGTCCGGCTACGGCGAGGAGGTCGAAGGCGACAAAGTGCGCTGGCTTCTCGCGGACCAGTCTGAGCAGGGACTTGGCTGAGGTCGTCAGCCGCTGTTGCAGCGCGGAGAAATCCAGCCGGTCATTGGACCAGATGACGGCTTCGCCGTCGATGAGGCATCCGGGCGGCAGCTGCACGGCGGCTGCCGCTAAAAGGTCCGGGAAGTAGCGGCCGAGGTTTTTGCCTTGGCGGGAGCATAAGGAGGTGTCTTCCCCGTCCCTGGCGATTATCGCGCGGTAGCCGTCCCATTTGGGTTCCGCTTGCCAGGATCCCGCTGTCTTGGGGATATTCGCCGCGACGCGGGCGAGGGCAACCTCCACAGGCGGGTGCAGTCCGGGCGGGAGCCTGGTTTCCATAAGCTAACACTACAAAGCCGACGGCGGGCAGTGCTCCACGGAAGGGAAGTCGCCGGCCAGCGCTTAAATGAGTGGGCACCGGCTGGTCTGGGAGGTTGGGGGGTTACTCCTGACCATGGCCGGTGCCGTGTTCACTCGCACCTTTGAGGTGTCTACGACGTTAGCACCGGTTTATGTGTACGGGTACAACGTTCCCTGACAGTTCTCTGAGTGTCAGGGGGATTATCTGCAACGAAGCCGAAGAGGTTCTCGCGTTCGTTAGCGTGCCGTCATGACGGAAAGTACTTGCCAGCCTTCGGGGACCTGGGCCAGCAGTGCTTCGCGTGCAGCCGCGTAGTCTTCGCCTTCGGCTTCGAGTTCCCTTGTTTCCATGGGGCGGATAACGCCCTTTACCTTCACCACAGCATGATCCTAGGTCAGTGCCGGTCCTCGCGCGGGTACGGCGCGTGTTGGTTAGGACACCTGCGGTGTTTGTGGCGGAATCCAGCCGTCAGCCATCCTGGTGTTTTCTCCTGGGCAGCACTTTGGCTGTGGTGGGGTTGGTTCCGGGCTGCGCCCGCGCCAGCGTGTCAGGCGGCGGCCGGAGGAGCGCAGCGGGAGGCCGCCGCGCATTTTCGCGGAACGGGCTGCTCTGGGGCGGTTGTTCCACCCCGTGCTGGCGGGGTGGAACAACCGGCGTTGTTTAGTCGAAGGCGGGCCGGTAGGGTCCGCGGTAGCGGCTGGGCAGTTCCGCGGCGGCTTCGGGCAGGTTGTCCGGGCCGTCGGCCTGTCCGTTCCTCCAGTGGAAGAACGCGTGTTCGGTGATCGCTTCCCACTGCGCCTGCTGGGTGCGGTAGTAGGTTGTTTTCACGTCGCCTTCGCAGTAGGTGGCGACGCCGAACAGGTTCCCGATGTTGTCGGCGGTCCGGATTCCGGCGACCATGATGTAGGGCCACTGGCCGAGGTCCCAGCCGTCACAGCCCCAGTTGGGGATCACGGCCCAGCCTTCTGCTTCGATGGCCTCCATCCAGTCGTAGCCGCCGTTCAGGTGGTAATCGCGCAACACGGGCACGTCGCGGATTTCCTCGTCGGTATCGGCGGTGGTCACGGTGTCGATGCTGATTGCGTGCATGGTTGTTTTCCTTTGGCGAGGTGTGGGGTGGGGGCAGCGGTTCTGTACCGGCCAGCACCTGCCCTTCCCCCCGTTGTTTTTGCCTGCTGGCGAAGCTTGCGGAGCTGTGCCCGTCGCAGTACTGCTCAACCCCGCAGGGGCAAGGGCTAAGGGAATTTCGGCAAGGAAATAAGCGACGCAGGAGCGCCGGACGAAAATCCCGGGTCCGCAGCCGGCCGCAGGCCGGTTGACGGTACGGAGCGGGCACGTATGATCCGTCAGGACAGCAGCAAAAAAGAAAAAGATTCTTCTACAGCCGAGCGCGGCGAGGACCGCTTCCCGATGCGAGCGAGGAGTATCGGGCTCCTTCGCCCGGGCCGGCCTGCCGGGCCGGGCGGCACTCCCCTACTGGGATTCGTCGGTGATGAGGCGCTCGACTTCGCTGGCCGTGTAGCTTCTCCGGACTACTGACGCTCGTCAACTGATACTGGTGGCATTATCGAGGACTTGCCGGTTGAGGTGGTTGAGGCTCTTTGATGCCGGGGCTGGAGTCTGTCCGGAGCCCACTTCGGCCTAAGTTCAAGCCAAGGAGCTGGATTCATTCCTCCACCGGATGTCACTTTTGGTGGACGTGATCCACCTTCGCTTTTCCCGACCGGGGAAGCCCGCCGCCGACTACAGTGATTATCCCCGCGGGTTCGCCTGGGCAACCATTCCCATGCGGCGGATAGGTCAACTCACATCCGATGAGGTCATGAGAAGTCCGAGGTGGGTAGATCACCGATGAGTACCCGCCACTTATGCCTAGCTCGCCAAAAACGTTGACGTACGAGTCTCATAATGCCCCTGCCTCTGCGAGCAATTGCCCTAGCCACTAGGAAAACCGAACCAGCACCGAGCACGATGAAAAACCAGCCCATCATGTACCAAGTGAGCGACCCAGGGCCCCCGCCTAGCTCAAAAACGTTCGGAAATTGCAATAGGGCAATCCCGAAAGCCAGACACATGATGGAGTAAACGGTCGCGTCAATCCAGTTCCTGACTTTTCGGTTCCGGGCTGTAGACAACAGCACGTACTGCCTAGCTGCTTCATTGCCGGACCGCAGCAAGTCATTCCGAAGATAAGGAGCCTGTGCGCTACCAGCATCACCTGGCCCGAGCTCCCCAATGGCCTTCGCTAGGGCATAGGACTCGGTTGCGATAGCGTGGGCCCGTATTCGCCCACTTGATTCCCGAATCTTTAGGAACAACGTCACCAGTGACACCCCGGGCGCGACCACGGCAGCAGCGATAGTCAGGGCGCTACTCCCAACTTCGTTCCAGTCCACGATTTTTCCTGCCTTTTCTGTGCCAAAACCGGGAAATTGACGTTTCGACGCATCATGTTTTCGTCGTCGGGTTCTGACAAGCGTAGGACAGGGACAGCCCACTATCTTTCGGACCCGCCAAGGCTGGTGCAAAAAGGGGCGTTTTTGACTTTTGCAAACTGAGATCCCCGATCGGACCGGGGGTCCTCAGTTTGCAAAGTTCTGAGCGACCCGCCGTCCGTCTCCTAAGCTGTCTAAATGGCCGAAGAGAAACCGCCTCTAAAACTGCTCGTGGAACCTGACGAGTATCTGTGCACTTGGCTATTGCCTGGCCCCAACGGGGGTGAGAGTGAACACGCCGGCGCTCTCGACCTCCGGGCGAACCGTCCTCCCACCGGGTCGGTATACGGCAGCGTCCCAATTCAGTGGAACAAAACGGCAACAGGGCAACGTAGTGCTGGCTTCCCGCAAGAGGTCCAGCTGCTCCGTTTGCGAGCACGTCTCGCAAACGGTCACGATGTGGATCTAATCGATGCCTCAATCACTTATTGGTTCCCGGAGCACGGCCGTATCAGCGCGGGTACCGCCATTGTTGGCGCTCCCGAGGGGCTTCGCGGATTTGATACGAAGATCGCGGCGGAGGTGCAAGATGAGGAACAGGCAGCAAACCAGTCAGTGGTTCCGACCTACTCGCGTGTGACCGCGCAAGTTGGCGCGCTCGATGCAGTCGCAGGAGCCTCTCCGTTCTCACGGTGGACGTTCCCGAAAGGTGGGGAGGGCCGGCACCTGGAGGGCGACTGGACTGTGTCTGGCAATCCTGAGTCGTCCCAGAAGTGGAGCGACGACGACGTCACCGTGCGCTTAGAGTACGACGCCAGCATCGCGATCGGCAACGCTTATGCGTTCAGGTTCGTCGTGAGCCCGGTCGTCCGGATCGAGTCACGAGAGGCATTGACGGTGCGCGATTGGGTGGACCGGTGGATCGTCCCACTTCGACGTATCCTCTCGATCGCTACCGGAGATGCGCAGCCGCTCACCTATCTGGCCGTCGACGCGAGCGGCGTCGACAGGCCACGTACACACCAACGCCGGCAGGTCTACGGGTCGGGAATCACACAGGAGCCGTATCAGTCTGACCACGCAGCGGTGCGCAAGTCTTCAACAGCAGTGCATATCGCCGTCGATGGCCTGTCCCTACTCGACATGCTCAGGCGCTGGCAAGGGCTTGAGGACGATCATCACCCGCTAATCGAGACCTACGGGGCGATGTTGTCGGCGACCGACGAGCACCCCCGCTCCCGCTTCCTTCTACTCGTACAAGCGCTGGAGGGCCTACACGGGCACGAGACCGCTGCTGCTTACGAAGAGCGAAAGAACCATCACACAGAGGAACGCAAAACACTCATCGAGGCGCTCCAAGATGCCGACATTCTCAATTCTCAACAACTGAAATTCGTTAAAAAGAACCTCAGCAAGAATCCGCCTCGCGGGCTGAACGAGGCCTTGCATCACCTGCTGAGTGAACTGCCTGTGGATCTCACTCCGCGGCTGGCAGCCTGCAAGTTGTTGACGAACTACCTGACCGAGGCCCAAGGGCCCGAGGCGCAGCGCGTCGCATATGCGCTAAGCCGAGTTCGCAACGATCTGGCCCACGGTAACAAGGGTTTCGACGCTTATGACCTCCATGAGACGGTGAGGGTACTCGAGCGGATAGTGCGTGCGCACGCTCTGCGCCTGTTGGGGTGTCCTGAACCAGTCTTGGAGCGCGTCTGCAACCTGGACCAGTAATAGTTTTCCTAGCATCGGCAGATCAGTAGGAATGGTCCGTTTTTGCGGCCCTCTTTGACGGTGTCTTCGGCCTTGGGTCCCCCTAAGCCGCATACTTGGTTGAGTGATCACTCCACTCTTGACCCCGCCCACCATCGAGGCATGGCTGGGATTCATCGAAGAGCGTGAGCGACGGCTGCATGACGCAGATTCATTCGAGGTCGCTGTAGAACACCAAGTGGAGTTCCAAACTGTGTACGGCATCTGCGCGCAGGCGATACGCTACGCGGGCGCATACGTGGTACTGCACCGAGCCGGGCGCTCTCGAGAGGCTGTGGCAGTCGCCCGGCAGGCACTTGAGCATGCCTTGACCGCACAATGGGCGCACTTTGACGAGAGTGGGCCTGACCAGCTGATTGAGGGTTATCACCATTCCCGTCAACGCGTGTTCCGGGCTGTCACGAAGTACCTGACCATGCCCCAGGATGAGATCGACGCGGCTCTCGAGTCGATGCCCACCAAGGGAAAAAAGTTGCTCCGCGTCACGGAAATGATTGAGCAGGTCGATTACAATGCGACGTTCAAGACTGCGTACATGCAGCAATCGCAGATTGTCCACGTCACAGGTGAGACGGTAACCGCCTTCTTAGACTTGGACGACGAAAAGCAGTTCATAATCCTGAGCGAGGCCGCCGACCCTTACGAGCGCCAAACTGCACATTTCACAGCAATGGCGACGATGTTCGCATCGTGGGTACTTGAGTCGCTTCGAGTCGACACACCTGGCCTCGCCGAGCTGGATCAACTCTCCGATGAACTTGCTCTGCCACTCAACCTCCGTGATTGATCCGGTGACCACGGTGGCTAGAAACGGTTAGCAGAATCCTCAATGGTTGCATTTTTCATGGTCCAGCCAGCGGGATCTATCTCGCGGCGGCCGCCCCACCATCCTCCGTAGTTCCATGACTGTCCTTTAGCCATCTCTATGACTTCGAGAATTGAATCTGCAATCTTCTGATCTGAGATGCTTCCGAATATCTCGGCTCTTACCTCCGGCTTATTCTCAACCAAGTGGAGCGCTGGCGTGATCCTGTACTGGTGATAGGCAGCACAACTCGGGTAGTAGGCCGCTGAAGACGATGCATCCTCGTTCGAGGCCAGGGATAGGCAGCACCAGAGAAAATCGAACTGACACAACGAATCGAGGAAGACTTCGCCTGATTCTCCGTCGTCAGCAATCTGCATGTCGGGTCTTAGATCTGGAGCTTGGCGTAGAAGCGCCGCGGACATTGCAATGATGTTCCCGCCCTTTTCAGTTTCGTCGGACCGGACAAGGAGACCCGCCCTGGACGCCTCAGTTATTGCATGTCGAATCCAGGATCTGTAGGAGTAGACGCTGTCGCCTATTGACCTCAAAACAATCGTGGGCAAAGCCTCGTATTGGTCGTTGCGGACAGCGGTGGCCCCTACCGCCATGACCCTGAGAATGATGGCGAGCCAGTTGGCCTGCGCGCCTTGTTTACCTTGCGTTCGTCCTGGGGTAAGCAGATAGCTTTCGTACATGTTCGAAAGTACGTCCACGGCGAGCTTGACGGCGGCAATGTCTCCCACGATCACAGCTTCTACCGCGACTGCAGCAATCCTGTTGAGCGCTGTCGACTTCTGCTCCTCAGTTTCTCCTTGGAGGTAAGCATTCTTCGCCGCGATCAGGAATTTCCTAAGGGCACGAACGTTGCCGTCAGTGAGCGTCCTGCTTAGGGCATCGGCAAATGTCGCTGTGTCCATGTCCAGGTCGGGAACTATCATTGCCGGGGCGCCGGAGGTACCAACCATCTGCAAAGTTCTGCGGATAAGCGCGTCCACATCTTGACGCGATTCAGCACGTTGTTGGCTCCTGAAGTTGGCAAGAACGTTGCCCCACGTCTTGTGGGTCACGACGGCATTAGAGGTTCCCTCGCGGGTGAATACAACGCCGCGATTGAAACGCGTAAGGTCCTTGCCACTGCCGCTTGGGGCTTTAGCTATGCCGTCCTTTGCCATCACCGCAGGTATTCCGTCAGTCGGAGGCCCAACATAGATGACTGCCATTTGAGCAGGTGCCCCAGCTAGGTGAAGTGTGTGCACCTGGGCACGTATGTCGATTGGCGCATCGACGTAGCCCTTGACAATTTCGGTAAGCGCGGCCGAATCGAACATCTCTTTTGTCGGAACCAAAGCTCCTGCGGCAGCCGTCCCATCGTCATTAGCGCCGATGACCAAATACCCGCCCTGTGGTTGGTTCATCATCGCCGCGCAATCCTTGATGAAATCGAGCTTCTTCACCGGATCCTTGAGGTCCAGCTCTCTCTTAAAGTCCAGGTAGGAGTGTTCCGCTCCAAGGGCAAGGAGCTCTGCAAGCTTTTCTTCTCCGACTTGGCCGTCGTACGTGAAAGCTCGGGCTGGGCCACCTCGTTCTGGCTCTGATTCGCTCATCAGTTCATCCTAGGAAGGATTTCCGCTGGAGAGTGGAGGCTCAGGTCAGTCGCAACTGAAAAAGCGGAAGGCCGGCAACGTTGTGCCGGCCTTCCTGGTTTCCCTCTGCAAAGGAAATCTGTATTTCAGCGTAGCTGAAGTGTTGGTGGTGCTGCCGCGGTGCGGGTGATCGTCTTTGTTCCTGGTCCCGCGGGGAAATGGCTTTTTGGGGTAGTGTCGCGTCGAGCGGCGGTCCGCCGCTGGTGACTGGTTGTTGTGGTGTGTCCTGGGCGGCGGACCGCCCCACTTTTGGGAGGTTCCTGGCCGGCCTCTGGGTCGTTCGGCCTTGCCGGGCGGTATTCTGTTGCCGCCCGGCAAGGATTGTTTTAGGCGGCTTCGGTGCTGATTTCCTTGCCGCTGTCGATGATGATTTGTTCGGTTTCGGAAGCGGTGTACCCCCACGCGGCGAGCTGGTTCAGGTAGTCCCGGTGGATTTGTCCGGGGCGTCGCCATGAGTCTTTCTGGATCTGCTTTTCATACCCTGCACAGATCAGGGCCAGCAGGGAGAACTCGGGACGTGCCGTGGATTTGGCGACGTGGTCCCGGAGCGGGTTCCATCCCCACCCGTTGTCTTCACCGGTTTTCGCGCCGACCATCGCGGCGGCTACTTTGCTGTCGTAGCCGCTGGCGGTTTCGGGGTAATGGGTCAGGGCGTGGACGGTGAAGTACTGCCAGCCCTTCGGCGCGCTCTTGCGGGCGAGCAGGGTCTTGACCCAGTCCCGGCGTACCTTGGTCGCCGATTCCATCGCCTTGTTGTTGGCGATGAGGGTTTTCCGTTCGGCTTTCTGTTCCTCGGTCATCGGGCCTTTCTGCGCCGGTTCGAATCCGTGGCGTTCGTACTTCGGCACGAACCCCAGTTCCTTCCAACCGGTGACCACGGGCACTGCCGTGTGCTGGCGGCGGTAATCGGTGGTGATTATGACGGCGTTCGCGTCGTCCTCGGTCACGGGTTCCCCGTCGGCCCGCTTCAAGGCACTGACGCGCATGTTCTCGCTCTCGCCGTAGTGCCCGGCATCCTCCACGATCGTCTTGCCCTGGGCCTGCAGTTCGGCAGTCAGTTCGGCCAGCTGCTGCCGGGATTCGCGGTCATCGCGGAGACCCTGGGCGATGTGCTCGAGGTATTCAGGTTCGTCGTTGATGACCGATTCCAGTTCCGCGATGGCGTCGTCGTCGCCTTCGAATTCCGCCAGTACGAGGGCTTGTTCGACGGTGTAGCCGTTGTGGAGTGCTTCGGCTCCGGCGGTGCTGGACTTGGCTTTGAGCGCGCTTTCCACAACGGTCTTGGTCCTGCCGGCCTTTTTCGCGATGTCGGCGGCGGAGACGCCGATCAGCGCGAGCTGGTAGTATGCCTCGGCTTCATCGCGCTCGGTGAGTTCGGTGCGTTGGACGTTTTCCACGACCTGGGTGACGATGCGGTCGGCTTCTTCGGGGCTGGAAACGATCATCACGGGGATGCTGCCGCGTCCGGCTTCGACTGCTCCGAGGGTGCGGCGCTGGCCCATCAGCACGTGCACGGTGCCGTCGTCCTTGCGGTGGGCGATGACGGGTTCGAGCACTCCGAGTTCTTTGATGCTCCCGACGAACTCCGGTTTCAGGTCGGCCGCCTTGCGGACATTGGTGTCGATGGTCAGGGTGGCAGGGTCAAGCAGCTCAAGGGTGGGCGTTGCGTGCATGGTTTTTTCCTTTGGCGAGGTGTGGGGTGGGGGCAGCGGTTCTGTACCGGCCAGCTCTGCTCTTCCCTCCCCGTTGTTTTTGCCTGCTGGCGAAGCTTGCGGAGCTGTGCCCGTCGGAGTACTGCTCAATCCCGCAGGGGCAGGGGCTAAGGGAATTTCGGCAAGGAAATAAGCGACGCAGGAGCGCCGGACGAAAATCCCGGGTCCGCAGCCGGCCGCAGGCCGGTTGACGGTACGGAGCGGGACGTATGATCCGTCAGGACAGCAGCAAAAAACCAAGAACGCTTTTACAGCCGAGCGCAGCGAGGACCGCTTCCCGATGCGAGCGGGCGAGTATCGGACTCCTTCGGCTGGGCAGGCGCCGTCCGCCCCAGGCAGCTTCACGCCTTACCGGAGGGTGTGCGCTCTCCCCTGTAACGTCCCGCGGCTGCCGGTCGGGGCCGCTTCCGCGCGTGGGGGCTGCATGTGTGCTGCTCAGGTTTTTGCCAAGTGCCCAGCAGGCCGCGGTCCGGCTCGCCAAGTGGAACCAGTTGGCCAAGGCCATGCGGTCTTGATAGGCACCTCCGGCCTTCAACGAGCGGGCTCCTCGTTTCCCGTGACGGAGTAGGGTTCGCCGGTTCTCTTAATTTTTAAGCCTTCTATGCCGGCGGCGGGTAGGTCCTTGAACCATGTGCTGGCTGTTTCGGGGTCGGTGGTGGCCGGTGGGAGGTCGAGCGCTGCTTCCCAGTCTTTGGCGAGTTCTTCGAGCAGGGGCGCAGGGCGTTCGGGCGGGGCATTTTCGCCACCGCTCTGGCGAGGACAACCTCGACGGGTGGGCGCAGTCCGGCCGGGAGCCTGGTTCCATGAGCCAACACTACAAAGCCTGCAGCGGCTGCGTGGTCGGAAGGAAATCGTTGCCTGACAGGGGAACGCTCGCCAGCACTTAAATGAATGGACACCGGCTGGTCCCGAGGTTGGGGGTACTCCTGACCATGACCGGTGCCGTGTTCACGCGCACCTTTGAGGTGTCTTTTAGGGCCGGTTTATGTGCACAGCAGCGTTGGTTGAACGTCGGCGGCCAACCATTCGACACATGTTCGAGAAGTGCTTGGGCCAGCAGGAAGTTGCACCCCCGTTCGACATCTTGACCAAAATCAATAAGGGGGATTGATATTTACAAGCATTGATTGCATTACAAGTTATTTCCGGCGGATCTAGACCTACAGACCTACAGACTTCCGAAGTTCTGACTCATTCTCACCCTTCAACGAACTCTTCTGGCTCAGGAGGAGATCTATGGCCACACGAATAAGCGTATTGTCGGTGATCCTCTCCCCCGGGCCGTTCTTTGATCTACTCAGTTTGCGTGCAAGTCCTGATAGTTCATCCGCTTGATCTTCCCGGAGTCGCGCTTCTTTGCGTTGAAACTGCGTGTAGTGTGCGGGGGTGGGATTCGGAACATCGGGCACTGCGCGAACCGGACTCTCCAACTCTGCTGCTTCGCGTGTTCCTGCCTTCGGGATCACGACAGCTTCAGCGTCCTTCGACAGGCGAACCACATCTTCGCCTGGGCTCAAGATATTGGACATACCTTTAATACGCGCCATAGCTAAACCTCTTACTTCTTCCCGCTGTTGGCCCAAGCGAGCCCCAGATCCATTGCGACGCTCTTATAGTCATCCACTGCTTTCGCGGTTTGCCTTCCTGATTCATAGGTAGTCACAACGGATCCGTCAACAGCTGCTCTTTCGTGCACCTTATAGTTACGTACAAATGGCTTCATCACTTTCAACCCCGCATTTGTCAGCAGCTCCTGGGCGTCCGCAGCATCCTGAGACGCACGGCTGTCCACTCGAGTGATAATCACCCGATGATCAATGCCACGAGGTTCTACCAGCGAGCGATAAGTCCTCACCAGGGGACGCAGGGCAAGCGGTGCAGGTTCGCTGGGAAGCAATACGAAGTCAGTGTGAGCCATTATCGTTTCGAGCACATGCGTGTTTTGCAGATTCCCTGGAGTGTCAACGAACACGAGGTCATAGTCGAGTTTGCGAACCTCAGCCAGATAGTTCGCATCGGTTTCAGTTATCACGTCGAAGCCGAGTTCATTTCCAGACTCTTCAGCTGCTTCTGCCCAATCGCTGGAACTGGCTTGAGGATCTACATCGACAACCGCAACACGCTGACTCCCCGCGATTAAGGCAGCCAGGGACATTACCGTCGTTGTCTTCCCGACCCCACCCTTTTGATTTATGACCGCGACAACCCTCATCAACGTCTCCAATTCTTAGTTAGCGTTACCCAGACGAGTTTCCGCACAAACCTGCTGGCCATTCTCTATCTTCATACTGCCCGAACTACCGCACTTGCAGAGTTACCGACACGCAGAGTTTCAAAGTCTGTAAGTTACAGAGCTAGTCGGGCTGGGCAGAGACACCATGAAGGCGAAGCAATAAAGGAACCGAAGTTACAGAGTCACGAACTCCCGAACGGCACTAGCCTGCCAACCAGACTTCCAGACCAACAGACTTCAAGAGTA
>NZ_JBDGKM010000007.1:71915-242738 GCF_057656375.1 Arthrobacter sp. Soil_C_60
AGGAGGACGCGCCTCAGCCATCCACACCGAAACCCAGCCATACAGACAAACTCCGTCAGTTACAGACTTCCAAACTCACGTCCAGACGAACCGCCACCGCATACGCAGCACGGGCCAGGAGGCGTCAAAACCCCGCCTGCCCACAATCCTGGACTGATCACCACTTCCGAAGTTACAGAGTCACGAACTCCCGAACGGCACTAGCCTGCCAACCAGACTTCCAGACCAACAGACTTCAAGAGTCACGAAGTCCGGAACTTACAGGCACCCCCACAGGAGGACGCGCCTCAGCCATCCACACAAACTCCGTCAGTTACAGACGCCATATCCGCAGGGGTCAGAATGAACGAGACAGCGAACCAACGGACGTACAAAAGTTGCTGAGTCTGCAACGTCGGGTATACCTACGAGACGCAGTAGCCAGGGCACAATCGACGCATCTGGCCCGGAAGACAGAGTCCGTGAGTTACAGAATTCCAATTTACGCGTCCGGCTATTAATTACAGTTGAAGAGGTGCCGCTGAGACCAGCCCAAACGCGATATGCCGTCTGCTTCCTTGGCTGCACGTGACTCACGAAGTAAAAGAGTTAAAAACTTCTCACGCCCCGTTCTGCGTTCAAGCTGCACCACCTCACGAAGCAGCACCCCCGTGTTAGCGGCCAGGAGAAACTGCCCACCGGCGATCAGCAAGTTGCCCCTAGATGGCCATCAGGAGCTGGCCGTCAGTGGCCACTCCACACTTGATGAATCCCCAGATCCGGTGCGACCGATAGCTACCCAAGGAAGGTCCGCAACTCATCGTGTCCAAAGGGGTCAAGAGCGCTAATTGCCCGAGACGAGGCGAGGCCCCGTCCGCCCGTTTTTGGATTCTTGCCCTTGTTTCCAGCCCGCCAGTCGAGGTCGGGCCACGATGCAGGACCCGCGTGAACCGGCAAGCAGGCACGGCGTTCGCCTCAGAATCCTGGCGAGAGCGGCAAGAAACCAGATCCTCCCGGCGCCCTCGAGCGACGGCGTTTCGACTGGCCGTCAGTGGGCAGCTCAAAAGGCCATGAGAACACAAACGGCAAGAATCCTATTGGCCATCTATGGGCAGTTTCTGTTGGCCGCAGACAACCCCGATCGTTCATCATCCAGTAGCAGCCGTATCACCGGTATGTACTCTTCATCGGTCTCGGTTCGCCAGCGCCCCTCGTTTCTGTTGATCATGTTCCATGCCGCCATGGTTTCCAGTGCCTGGTTTACCGCGGTGGGGGAGAGGCCGCTGGTTCGGGATAGCTCGGCGCTGGTGAGCGGCCGGACAGATCGTTCGATCGTTTCGTGGACTAATGCTGCCACCACCCCGAGTTCTCTAAAAAGGGGCGCAGGGCACGGATTTTTCCTGGTCGCCACGCTTTGGTTTCCGCGCGTTGGCGGTATTCATCTGAGATGACAAGTTCATAGAGGTCTCCGCGGACACCTCTACCTTCACCCGCTAAACGGACCCAGTAATGACGTGTAGCAGAGGCACAATCGCACGCATCTAGCCCAGGGCAAGAGTCCGCGAGTTAGAGTCTTCCGACTTCACGTCCGGCTATCAACCACCATTGAAGAGGGGCCGCTGCGCCTGCCCAGAACGCAATATCGCCGTCTGCTTCCCTACCTGCACACAACTCACAAAGTAACAGAGTTGCAGAGTTGCAGAGTTACAAACTTCTCACTCCCGCTCTGCGCTCCAGCTGCACCACCTCACGAAGCAGCCCCCCACGAGAGAACATCCACAACAGATTGTTCATCACCAGGCGGCCCGCCGTATTGCCAGTATGGGTAATCTTCATCGGCTTCGGCCAGTACCGGTTCGCGGGAGAGGGCTCTCTTGGCAAGCCATTGCTGCCAGATGGCTCGTTCAATCCTGTATCGGCGTAATTGTGCCCTCATGTCATCGAGTACGCCGAAGTATTCGGCAAGGCTTCTGAGGCTGGTTTTAGCGTTGATTCGCCAGCGCCCCTCGTTTCTGTTGATCATGTTCCATGCCGCCATGGTTTCCAGTGCCTGGTTTACCGCGGTGGGGGAGAGGCCGCTGGTTCGGGATAGCTCGGCGCTGGTGAGCGGCCGGACAGATCGTTCGATCGTTTCGTGGACTAATGCTGCCACCACCCCGAGTTCTCTAAAAACGGGGCGCAGGGCACGGATTTTTCCTGGTCGCCACGCTTTGGTTTCCGCGCGTTGGCGGTATTCATCTGGGATGACAAGTTCATAGAGGTCTCCGCGGACACCTCTACCTTCACCCGCTAAACGGATCATCGCTGGTGTTGAGGCTGCTAGCTGGCGTAGCAGGCGGGCGACCGTTGTTTCGTGGGTTCCAGTTGCCAGGGCAAGAGACCGGACACCGAACTCTATGAGCCGGCTCCCGCTCTTGTTAGCGGCTTCGCCCATCGCCCGCAGGAGCATGCGTTCCCCGAGTCCGGAACGTGTTCCTCGAAGGGATTCCTCATATATGAAGAGGGCGTTCTGCCAGGTCTTCAGGTACTGGTATTCAGCCGGGGAACCGGGGGAGTGGAGCAAGGTTACTACCGGGGGGTGTGTATTAGGCGGGCTTGTGTAGCTTTTATGGCCATTGTTATTTCCCGCCAGCGGGGTGCGTTGTTTTTTCTGGAATTTCTCGATGTAGCTGACGGCTTTTTGCCAATCCCGGCGCAGTGCTTTGCCTCGGTGAGTGGGGGAGTAGCGGGAGTAAAAGGAGACCATGCCGGGCCAAACGTTTTGATGCATAAGGCGGTTGACGTCTGCAAGCTCCCAGCCGGCCGCCACTGCCGAGGCAAGCACACTTTGGCGTGCTTCAGACGGGGAATTGAAGCGGCTGGTGTCGTAGTTTCCGCTCCGGGCGATATGTTCTTTGACAACTGGTAATGGGCGGCGACCGGCAGCTCTAGGAAGGTACTCGGTGGGCTCAAGCAGTTCAATTGGTTCCGCGTGTCGTTGTCTGACGGATGCCAGTTCATCAGCGAGGCCTTGGCGCAGGCTTATCCATCCGGGCCAACTGTTCCGGCTTCTCCTGGCAATGTCGTAGGCGGTGTTCAGGCTCATCGTGAGCCGTTGGTAGCCGCCCTTCTTCCAAACACTGCCAGGGACTCGAATGGCACCGGTTTTCGCGTTCTCATGCGGGCCGGGGTCGATGCTGGAGAACCGTTTGGCGGCCGCCTGAACGAATTCCTTGGCGTCGGTGAACGCGACACCGAAATTCAGCGGCAGGTACAGGTGACGCCCGCCGCTGGGCGACTTGTCTTCGATCCACCGCACGTCATTGCGAGAGAACCAGCGACGGAGGGCGCCATAGTCACTTTCTACTTTCTCCTGGCCCCCGCGGCTGATGTCGAGGTCAAGGCAAATAGTCCGGACTAGACCGTCGTTTCCGCACGTCCGCACGGCAGCCGGCAGCGAGGGAAGCGCGTCAGTGAGATCGCGTTCCCCGCTGTCTTTATAAGTCTTACCGCCGTCTCGGGACAGTCGGACCCGCGGTTGTGAGGCCAGCAGGGAAGCAAGAGCTCTCCACTCGGCCTGTGCCTGTTCACGGACCAGCAGCGAATTGGGGGAGGGGTGCGTTTTCGACACGCCGGTTATGGCGGTTTCGGAAACATCACCCACCGAAAAAAGGTGTGTGTGTATGATGGAACCAACTCCATATGGAGGAGGGCATGAAAATACCCTGTATCTGTATGAAGCTCTTCACCGCACATCTTGGCGGAGACACGGTGTAGAGCTGAACAACTTCATATGAAGGCCCGCTTAGGCGGGCCTTCTTTATTTAACTGGCACGGCTAATAGGCAAAGCCTCCTGACCGTGCAACGAGTTAACATCTATGGTCATCAGGTGTTCGTGCATTATTCGGGCAACGTAGTCGCTCACCGTGCTGCCTTCTGCCTCGGCTACGGTACGCAGCTTGTTGGCGTCTTGGACTGGCATGCGGGCACCAACGAGGTGGCGTTCGCCTTTGCTCCGGCGGCCGCCGCGACGATTTCCTGAGATAGCCATAAACGTATTCAATCGGTTACAGTAACCAATCGCCGGGAAGCTCCCCGGCGTGTCGCCAGACACTCCCTTGACCAAAACTTTCATGTCAGAGCCCTCCGGTTACCGCGGCGGCTAACGGCGAGCCACGCACTTGCGTCGTAGGTTCGTCCCCTCAGGCTTGAAAGCCTAGAGATGAGGTTTAGGCTGGACAACTGTTGCCAACGCGGGGACTGCAGCACCGACCTGCTGAGCCGGCCGGGTCGCATTTTGCTAATTCCTGCCATGTAACCTTCCTAGTGCCAAGCACCTTCGACGGATTGGTAAACGTGAGCGGGTCCTGTCAGGGTTGTCACGGACGAGTTGCCGTCCCATAAGTAGTCTATCCACACATGCGTGAATCATGTGTGAAACTTGGTGTGGTGAAGAAGTAATGCGAATTAGTTGGGACGGTGCCGGCAGTGCAGGCCTCCCGCACCGAACGCCGCAGTCCGTTGTCGATGAGCTCCAGCTGACAAGTCAGGTATCTTTTGACAGCCTCCTGGAAACGGTGGAAGCGGCACATGGCAAACCGATTACCGTACGACTCGTGCCAGATTCAACGCTTCCCGGCGTATCAGGACTCTGGCTCGAAACGGAGTTCAAATCCCACATCCTCGTTCCGCAGAATCACTCGGAACTGCACCGACTGCATGTAATTTGCCACGAGTTTGGCCACATCCTGCTACAGCACCAAAGTTGCGACGGATTGGCTGGATCCATGCCGTCAGTTTTCAATCACGTAGGGCAGAAAAAGGGCATCAAGCGAATGCTTGCGCGTTCTCCACACTGGAATGAGGTGGAAAAGGCGGCGGAGGAAGTTGCCTACTTGCTTTCTCGGATTGTGTTGGAAAAGTGGGCTGCGCCGACCAGCGACTTCGAAAAGGTCTTTGGATGAAATTGCTACAGATATTGCCTGCTCTCATCCTTTGGTCTGTGGTGCTAACACGGATCATTGGGTTGAGGTTCGGATGGAAGCCAGGAATCCTCACGGCGATGCTTCCTGTATCGATCGGCACCACGCTGAATATAGATCCGGTCTACTTGACTGTTGATTCATTGCTAGGCAATCGGAACATATTGAATCTGATCGTCCACATCGTCTTGGGGCTGGGCATGACCGAACTAAGCCGATTGATTGTCGCTGCTACGGGTGCGTCAGACGCTCGCTGGCGGCTGCTGGTTTTGGCGGGAGTAGCATTGTCTGTTGTCCAGGCAGCTCTGCTGCTCACGACGGAAACGCCCGGATCGGCCACAAACTTCACGGACATCTTCGCGGGCATCCCGGCCATCGGTTGGTACCAGGGGCTGTTCTTCGCATGGATTGGACTCATCACCGGGTACACGGGAATCGAATGCCTGCGCCGCAACCGAACCGGTGAAACGGCGTCTTTCCGTGTCGGGTTCGACATCACCGCTGTCTCGTGCCTCATCGGGGTTCTAGCCGTCGCGGTCAAACTACTGCTGGTGGCACAGGAATCAATCGGTTCGGAAAGCAGTGTCTCGGATACCGTTTACGTTGGCTATCGGCTGCTGGTCGCACTCACCTTGATCGGCTTCGCTATGGGCTTCGCGCTTCCTGCATTCCATCGGATTCGTCAGCAGGGGAGCGAGCGCCGACGAATTCGTAGCGCTCACAAGGGGCTTGAGCCAATTGTGAGCAGACTCCTTGAAACTGACGCAGGCCAACGTGCCCGGGAAGGCGCGGCACTCAGCCTGGGGCAGCGGGCATCTAGGAACCAGTTATACCGATGGGTGATTTTCGTTGACGATATTAGAGTTCAAAATCCGCAGCTTCTGTCAGCTGATGAAGTCGAGTTAGTAGAGAACATTGAGGCAAAAATTGCACGCTCAGGTCCTATTGGCGCCCAGATCCCGACTGGCAGCTAGCTTTTCAAAGATGTTCACACCGGCGGTTGTGCTGCTGGTGGTTATTGTCCTGGCCGGAATAAAGGCTGGGCTTGGACTCTTAGGCGTGATTATCCTTGCGGTCGGCATCATCGTCATTCCTGGATTCGCCTACAAAAAATTTGCCCTGATCGCGGGGAAGTTACGTTTGCCAGCAACTTGGCGAACAAAGGTGGTCACTATACTGACTGTTGTTGGGGCATTTGCTTGTACATTGCTGAACGTTCCTGCTCCCGTTCCAGCGACAGTCGTAGGACTGGTTAGCGGCAACGCGGGGTTGGCTTTGGCACGACGGTGGATGAACGCCTCGGCGCACGTATCGGTTATAACTTTCGCTGTTCTCTGGGGGACCGAGGTCTTCGACCCGGCGTTTGTATGGCTGTTGGTACTATCGCCGATGATGATGGCGAGTCGGACTGCCCTTCGGCAACATACGTGGGGCGAAGCTTTAGTCGGCGCCCTTATCGGAACAGTCACCTTCGGCTGTTTCGTCGGAGCTACAAATTGGAGCTGGATCACTTGAGCGATTTTGATCTGCCGCCGGAGCGGGCGGCTGGGATCCGCCGAGCCGAAACGCTCGCACGGAAGATCAACCTCCTGCTGGACGTGATTATGTCCGACACCGGTAAGCCCTTCGACTACCCGGCCATCCGTGAAGGAGCCCAAAAGGCCGGCTACTACCTGTCGCGGACCAGATGGTCCTTGTTGAAGGCGGGGAAAGAGCAAGTGGTTCCTGACGAGGCACTACGGGCCATAGCCTCGGTATTCGACGTCGACCCTGAGTACCTCCTTCAGGACGGCGGCAAGCTGCCCGAACGTGTTGAAGCGGAGCTGGAGCTGATTCGCAGTATGAGGCGCGCAGAGGTGCGAAACTTCGCTGCCAGAGCTCTCGGCCCGGTTGATCCGGAAGCGCTCAAGGCGATTACTAAAATTCTGGACGAGGAATCCTAAGCACCCTCTCGCCCCCTCGACTCAAATCACCAAGTTGAGCGTTATTGCTCTCACGGCCTGAAGTCACACATGTGTGACACATGCGTGATACGCTCAGGGCCGATGCGACACAACAACTTCACATCCCCAGCATTCAGAGACTCCGCCTGCCAGGGCCGTTCATTCCCCCAAGAGATATCTCATATACACGTCACCCTGCTCGCGCAGCCTGGCAAGGTCTATGGAGTATTGGATGCGCTGCCCGCTGCGGTCGCCGGCTTCCCCCTCGGCGTAGACAAGGGCTTCGGCTTCCAGGGTCTTGATGTGGACGTAGACCTGTCGGTAATCCACGCCGATCCGCTTGGCGATGTTTCCGGTGGTGTCACCGTCGGGGTGCCGGGCAAGGTCCCGGATGATGGCAGCCCTCAGGGTGTTGGCGTTGAAAACGGTCAAGGCGTTTCCAACCTCTGGGGGCAGTCCTGGGATCGGCTTGTAGATGCGGGGCACTCCATAATTCTCGCCTACCTTCGCAGCCCGATGAATTTACAACATCTTTTAAGTGATGCTACCATCATTTTTAAAGTGTTGCTGCCAAATCTTGGAGCCCGCCCGAACCCGGAAAAGGGGGACCAGACGTGAAGCCGAAAGGTCTCATGATCGGCGCCGTTGTCTTGGTGCCGGCGGTGTTCCTGGGCCTGGTCTTCTCATTGGTGCTGCTGGGAGGGTCAAGGCCGGCAGCTGCGGGTTGTGCCCCGGTTTCGGCCGCCAGTGGCGGCGATACCCAGGTTGATGGCTACACCCAGGAGCAGGTGAAGAATGCTACGGCCATCATCAACGCTGGTAAAACGTTGAACCTGCCGGTCAAAGGCCAAATGGTCAGTGTGATGGTCGCGTTGGGCGAGTCGGGGCTGCGTGTCCTGGACTACGGCGACGGCCCCGGACCTGACTCCCGTGGGTTGTTCCAGCAGCGCGACAACGGCGCGTGGGGCTCCTACGCAGACCGCATGGACCCGGCCACCAGCGCCACGAACTTCATCAGGGCCCTGCAGGCCATTGACGGCTGGGAACTGCTGGAGCCGACCATCGCCGGCAACAAGGTGCAGCGCAACGCCGACCCGTACCACTACGAAAAGTACTGGCCCGAGGCCGTCACCCTCGTTCAGGCACTCTCGGACGCGAAGGTCCCGCTGGAAAGCAGCGGCTGCGCCGTTCCGGGGCAATCCGGTGACGGGGATGACTACCCGTGGAAGGACGCTCCGACCTGGCTGCAGGTCGGAGCCAACAAAGCCAGCACGTCCCCGCTGAACATGTACTACCGCGAGTGTGTGGACTTCGCGTTGTGGCGGGTGAACCAGCAAATGGGTTCGACCAGCGCACCGTTCAAGTACCTCAACGGCACGTTCCGCCCCGACGGGCAGCGGCTGGGTTCCGCGCTGACGTGGAAGGCCGGCTGGGACGCCAAGGGCTGGCCCACCGGCGCCACGCCCCGCGTCGGCGCGGTCATTTGGTACGCGCCCGGTGCCGGGGGAGCGGACCCGACCTTCGGCCACGTCGCCGTGGTCAAGGAAGTCAACGACGACGGAACCTTCGTCGAGGAGGGCTATAACGGCAACCCGCCCCCGGATGACCACAACTACTACACCCGGACGGTCAGCAGCACTGTCCCCTCGGCTTTCCTGTACCTGCCCGTTCACGAGGAGAACCAGTGAAAAACCCTCTGGCCCTCATCGCGGCTGCCCTGCTCTGCACTGCCTGCGCTCCGGCAGCGAACCCCACGCCGGCACCGGCAGGACCAACCACGGCCACACCGTCCGCGCCTGTCTCGCTCAGCGCGGGCGGCGGCCCGCAGGCACCCGGCGGCACAGCCCCGGCCACCACCGGCATCACCTGGGACCAGGCCAGCAAGGACAAGGCCATCGAAACCGCCGGGAAGGCCATGGCCGACTTCGCCCGCCCTCAAGTGGAGGAACAGCAGTGGGCCAATGATCTTGCCCGCTGGCTGACCCCGCAGGTCACCGCACACTACTCAGCAGTTGACCCGGCCAACATCCCGGCCAACCGCGTCACCGGCCCGGCCACGCTGAGCGTCGATGAAACCAACGGCTACGGCGTCACCGCCGCCGTTCCCACCAACGCAGGCACCTACACGCTGCAGCTGCTCCGCACCGGCAGCCAAGCCCCGTGGAAGGTCAACCGGCTCACCCCACCAACGTCCTAAACGCCGCACCTGCCCCGCCCCACACACGTAAAGGAAAAAGAGTTCATGGGTATCACACCGACCGAGGTCCTGGCCTTTCCCAACATCAGTGCCATCGTCCGCGACAACGGAACCGCCGAAGTAGTCGTCGCCGGAAACTCCCGCATCGTTCCAGCCGGGGAATCGCTGCAGGACCTTCGCAACAACGCCCTGGACCTCGTGGTGGGAGAGGCCCGGACCCTGCAGCGCCCCGTCAGGGTCCGGATCCAGGACCCCGAAGGGCACGGTGAACTGATCGTGCACCCGGATAAGAACATCGAATCAGTCTCATACGAAACCCGCCCCGCCCGCCGCCGGACACAAGCTCCGGAAACCACACCCCAGGAGGCGGCGCCGGCCGTGGTCGGCACGGTCCCGGCCCCCGGACCGGAGACAGTACCCGCACAGCCGGACGCGGCTTCCGCCGCTCCCGCGAAGGAGGACGCCCGGCCCTGGCCGCCCGGCCCCGCGTCTTCCAGCCCCGCGTCTTCCGGCCCTGTGTCTTCGCCGGAACCGGCCACGCGCCGCTCTCTCCGGGACGCAGGTAGCTTCCTTGCCGCGCCGGGCACCGTTGAACCGGCCACCCGGGGCATCAGGGGAATGCTGAACAACCTGGGTTTCTCGCTGGCACCGTCAGCGGATGAACTGGGGGAACGCGAGGATATCCGGCTGGCCTCCAAGCACTTCGCCGGTACCCGCACCATTGCCGTGGTCAATCAGAAAGGCGGATCGAACAAGACACCGACCGTCGCCGATCTGGCGGCCGTGTTCGGCCGCAACGGCGGCAGCGTCGTGGCGTGGGACAACAACCCGACCACGGGAACGCTTGGCTGGCGGACAGAACAGGGCGACCACACCCGCAGCGCCCTGGACGTCATCGCTGCCGCTGACGCCCTGCTTTCGCCCACGGCCCGGTCCGCGGATATCAACGCCTTCGTTCACCACCAGAGCACCGATAAGTACGACGTGCTGCGCTCCGATGCGGATGTGGACGGCACCCACGAAGTCACCGCCGAAGAAGTAGACATCCTGCACCGGGTTGTCTCCAAGTACTACCGGCTCATCCTGATGGATTCAGGCAACAACCACCGAAGCGCAGAGTGGAACCGCATGATCGACCACGCGGACCAGCTGGTCGTTCCCACCACCAACGAAGAAGACCGCGTCGAGGCCGCCCTCCTGACGCTGCAGGGCCTGGACCTGAAAAGCGAACGCTCCGCCTCACTCGCGACCAACGCCGTCGTGATCGTCTCCGAGCGGCAGAAAGGCGAAGCCCGCCTCTCGCAGGAAACAGCGGCCAAGTTCCGTCCCTACGTCCGCGATGTCGTCGTTGTGCCCTTCGATCCGGCCTTGAAGTCCGGCCAGATCCGATTCGGCGCCCTCCGCCCCGCCACGCGCAGGGCATGGCTCCGGGCGGCAGCCGCGGTCGCCCGCGGCCTCTGACCGTGACCGACACATACCGAAACGCCGCAGCCCACCGATAAATCGTCGTCGCCCGTCCACGGGCCATGGCTTCTAGACACACTCAGCACCGATCTTCGGAACGGAAGGAGGAAACATGCAACAGTCCCTGAACCCCTGGGTCACCAGTGCAGCCGGGCCCGAGAACGCGTCAGAGCAAGCACCGGAAACGTACACGCCGCCGGCGGCAGTCATCAGTGCACCGCTGCGGGGCATGGTCGAACCCGACGCAGCGGACCGCCTGGCCCGCCGCACCATGACCGGTCCTGCGACGCTGTGGATCACCGGCGCTCACGGCGGAGCCGGAGAACGCACCATCGCCGACCTCCTCGACGGCGCACGCGCCACCGGTCACTGCTGGCCCGTACTCGACGACGCTCAACGGAAACCGGCCGTACTCCTGGTCTGCCGTTCGGATACGCGGGGTCTGAAAGCCGCGCAAAGCGCCCTCATCCAGTGGGCTTCCGGCGCGTCTCCCGCCGTTGATCTGCTGGGCCTGGCTGTTCTTGCCGATGCGCCCGGGAAACTGCCCAAGGCCCTGAATGAGTTCGCCCTTCTCGTGGGTGGAGGAGCGCCACGCCTCTGGATCTTGCCCTGGGTTGAAGCCTGGCGGCACGGGGACATGACGGCAGACATGCCGGGCCGCGAGTACCAGCGCTTCGCCACAGATCTCATAACCCTGACCAACCAGCCACCAACCACCCCGCAACAGCTTTAGTCTCACGAAAGGTCCCACCATGCAGAACAGCGCTCTTCTCCTTCCCCTCAGCTTCATCCCCGACCCGACACCCGTAGTTCCTCCGCAAGCTGAGGGCCTTTTGACCGTCCTGAACTGGGCGTCCGGTATCGGCCTCGTCCTCGGTGTCCTGGGCGTGATCATCGTCGGCATCGGCATGGTCATCCAGCTGCGCCGGGGCGAAGGCGGAGAATCCATCGGCAAGCTCGGCTGGGTCCTCGCCGGCTGCATCATCATCACCGGCGCTTCAGGCATCGTCCGCGCATTCGTCTAAAGCAGTTACCGGAAGGAGGATCATCATGAGCGGATCCAGGCAAGAGAACACCGAACAAAATCCCTTTACCCGCCCCGGGTTCATCATCTCGGCCGCCCTGATCCTGGCGATAGTTGCCGCCGGGATCGTGATCTTCTCCGTGCCGAGGGGAAGTACTGAAGCCCAGCCACCGGGCAACCCTGCGGCACCGGATGCACCCAGCAGTTCCGCCCCGGCCTCCGGTCTTGAGGAAAGCGTCTGCGGCCTTCCCCAAAGCGACAGCACCGCTTTGGGTGTGGCCCCGCAAACGACATGGGTTCTCCAAGACGGAATGGCTGTCCCGTCCGACCCTTCCAGTGTTGGACCGGGAACAACGGATTCAAACGGGCTCAAGTCCTGCTTCGCCCACTCGCCGGCCGGCGCACTCTATTCCGCAGCCAATATCTGGGCAACATCGTTCTACGGTGACGCAACACTGGTCTACCAGGACCTCACCGCTGACAGCCCGGCCAGCGACGCTGCCCTCCAGGCAATAAAAGCAGGGAAGGAAATTGGAGGTGGAAGCGCACCGAAAATGCAGATCCAAGGCTTCATCATCCGCAGCTACTCGCCCCGGACAGCGGTAGTCGACCTCGCGGTAAAGACCGAAACCGGTGCGCTCGGATCACTCTCGGCGTCATTGGTCTGGGAAAAGGGCGACTGGAAGCTGGAGCCTCCTGCTGCCGGTGGGAACCCCTTCCGGCAGATCCCGGATTTGAGTTCCTACATTCCCTGGGCCGGAGTCTGACATGGCGGACGACGAACAGTGCAACTGGTATGACCTCATCTGCTCCGGTAAATCCGCAGCAGAAGACGCCATCACCGACGTCGGGAACAACGGCATCGAATACCTGGGCCAGGCCATCATTGAGGCCTTGAGCAAAATCGTGACCACGCTGGCCACATTTTGGGTCGATATGCCCACACCGAACCTAACGACCCCCGACGGTGTGTCCCCAAGCGTCACTGTTGCCTTCCTGGAGAACGGCTTAGTCCTCTGGACCTTGTCCCTGGCTGTGCTGTCGGTGATCATCGGCGGCACCCGCATGGTCTGGGAACAACGCGGCGCACCACTGAAGGACCTGCTCCGGTCCTTGCTCACGCTCACCCTGGTCTCCGGCATGGGCCTTGCCGTCATCGCCATCCTCGTGGAAGCCGCGGATGTCTTTTCCACGACAATCATCAATACGGCAACGGACGGCGAAGGATTCGCCACAGCGATCAACGAGATCGCAGTCATCCAGGACGGCGACGCCATATTCCTGCTGATTGTTCTTGGTCTGATCAGCCTGCTGACTTCCTTGGTCCAGATTGTGCTCATGATTGTCCGCAGCGGGATGCTCGTCATCCTTGCCGGCATTCTCCCCACAACGGCTGCCTTCACCAACCTGGAGATGGGCCGGCAATGGTTCCAGAAGGCCGTGGGCTGGACCCTTGCGTTCATCCTCTACAAACCCGCCGCTTCAATGGTCTACGGGGCCGCCTTCGTGCTCATGGAATCCAATACCGGGGAGGACGCCCTGCTCGGCTCCATTACCGGGATCTCCCTCATGATCCTCGCCGTCCTGGCCCTCCCGGCTCTGATGCGCTTCGTCACTCCTCTGGTCAGCGCTGTTGCTGCCGGGTCAGGTGCAGGTTCAGGCGCGGCCGCGGGAGCTGCGGTGGGTGCCCTGGCCACGGGAGCAATCAACCTGGGACGCAGCGGCAGCGGACGCGGCAGCGCATCACCAACTCCGCCAAGCCAAGACCCCGGAGCCGGCACCGCGGGCAAGGTCAACACCGGAGCCAGCAAGACCGGGCAGAGCGGCGGCACCGCAACGAACGCCAAGCCGCCCCCCGGCGGTGCGGGGCAGAACGGGTCGAAGGGCGGGGCAGCGCCGACGGCCGCATCCGCAGCCGGAGGAGGTTCGTCCGGGGCAGCTGGCGCAGCAGCAGGACCGGCAGCAAGTACCGGGATCAAGCTGGCAACGAAAGCCGGCGAGGCCGCACAAAAAACCGCGCAGGACTCAACCGGGGAGGGACCCAGTGGCAGCAATTAACACCGAATACAAGGAACCGTCCTATGGAAACTGGCGGGTCCCGCGCTCCGCCGGACTGGGATCCCTCGGCGCCATCGGCACCGGCATCGTCATGGCCGGACTGCTGCTGGGCATCATCACCTTCGCCATCTGGGGACTCTTCGCCGGTCTGGGCGTCCTGACAGCAGCCGGACTACTGGTCCTGCTGCTGACAGTCAAGGACAAACACGGGCAATCCATGGTCGACCGCTTCGCCACCCGGATGAGCTTCCACCTCGCACGATCGGCCGGAACGAACCTCTACCGCTCCGGCCCCCTCGGGATGACCGAATGGGGCATGTATCAGCTGCCCGGTCTGGCCGCGCAGTCGAGGCTCTACGAGTTCACCGACTCCTACAACCGCCCCTTCGCCCTGCTGCACGTGCCCGCTACCGGCCACTTCACCGTGGTCTTCTCCACCGAACCCGACGGGGCCTCGCTGGTTGACCCTGAACAGGTCGACGCCTGGGTGGCCAACTGGGGCGGCTGGCTCGCCGGCCTGGCCGATGAGGCCGGGCTGGACGCCGCAGCGGTAACGGTGGAAACCGCCCCGGACTCCGGCTACCGGCTGCGCAACGAAGTGAACATGAACATCGACCCGAACGCACCGGAATTCGCGAAAGCGATTCTGCGCGAAGTCGTGCACACCTACCCGGAAGGATCGGCCACCGTCCGCGCCTGGGTCTCCCTGACCTTCAACGCCTCCCTGCGGGCCGGTTCGAAGAAACGCGAACCGGAAGACGTTGCCCGTGACCTCGCCTCGCGGATCCCGGGACTGTCGGCCCGCCTGCAGTCCACCGGAGCCGGCATCGCCCGCCCGATGCCGGCACAGGAACTCTGCGAGATCGTCCGGATCGCCTACGATCCCCCCGCCGCGCTGATCATTGACCAGGCCCACGCCGCCGGTACCCCGGTATCCTTGGCCTGGGGCGAGGCCGGGCCCACCGCGACCCAGGCGAACTGGGAGACCTACCGGCATGACAGCGGGTTCTCGGCCTCCTGGACCATGACCGGGGCTCCGCGCGGGTCGGTGAACTCCTCGGTCCTGTCCCGGCTGCTGGCCCCGCACGGGGACATTGACCGTAAACGGATCTCGCTGCTGTACCGGCCGATGGATTCCGCCCGGGCCGCTGCCATAGTGGAGCGCGACCAGAACAACGCGAACGTCCGCATCACCTCCGGGAACCGGCCCAGTGCCCGGGCCCTGGTCGATGCCCGCTCCGCCGTGCAGACCGCCCAGGAAGAAGCCCGGGGCGCCGGGCTGGTGAACTTCGGGATGGTCGTCACCGCCACCGTGACCGACGCCGAACGGCTCTCGGATGCCGTGGCCGCCATTGAGCAGACGTCCGGTACCGCCCGGGTGCTGCTGCGCCGCGCCTACGGCGCCCAGGACACCGCCTTCGCCGCCTCCCTGCCCCTGGGCCTGGTCCTGCCCAAACACAGCATGCTGCCCTCCGAAATCAAGGATGCCCTGTAATGAACTGCCTGAAGCTCTTCGCCCGCCCCGCCGGGAAGACCACCGGACCGGCCAAGGCGGCGCCGCAGAAGACACCTAGGCCGCCCCGCGGGCCCGGGCCGGGCGCCCGCGGCTGGTCCGGCCGCGGCGGAGGCATGGCACAGCTCGTCCCCTCGGTGCGTGAGTACAGGGGGACGACGGTCCAGGTCTGCGGGCTGTGGCCGTTTTCCTCCGGCGCGTCCTCACCCATGACCGGCGTCCCGCTGGGCCGCCATGAAGAAACCCAGGCCACGGTCTGCTGCGACCCGATCAGCTGGTTCCAGCGCGCCCGCCTGATTTCCAACCCTTCCGCCTTCATCCTCGGCAAACCCGGGCTCGGCAAGTCCACGCTGGTCCGGCGCATGTTCCTGGGCCTTGCCGCCCAGGGCATCCACCCGCTGGTTCTTGGGGATTTGAAGGGCGAGCACGTCAAAGCCGTCCAGGCCCTCGGCGGGCAGGTCATCAAGCTCGGCCGCGGTGTCGGGTACCTGAACATCCTCGATCCCGGCCAGGCCGTCGAGGCCGCCGGGCTTCTCGAGGACCACGGCCACCACGACGCCGCCACCCGGGTCCGGGCCGACGCGCACGGCCGCCGGCTGAACATGGTCGTCTCGCTGATCACGATCAGCCGGAACAACCCGCCCAGCGATCAGGAACAAACCATCCTGGACCGGGCGCTGCGGGTCCTCGACGAGCGGTTCGAGGGCATCCCGGTGCTGCAGGACCTCCTGGACGTGATTGTCTCCGCCCCGGATGAGCTGCGCCA
This sequence comes from Arthrobacter sp. Soil_C_60, assembly GCF_057656375.1. Lineage (NCBI taxonomy): Bacteria > Bacillati > Actinomycetota > Actinomycetes > Micrococcales > Micrococcaceae > Arthrobacter > Arthrobacter sp. Soil_C_60. Next base: position 87,822 of record NZ_JBDGKM010000007.1, read on the forward strand.
GGTCGCACTGGACCGCGGCGACATGAAGGTCTACCTGCAGGAGACCCGGGCGTTGGAAGCGACCCTGCTGGGCCTGACCGGGGGAGGGAAGCTGGGAGAAATCTTCTCCCGGCAGACCACCAACCCCATGAGACGGGACCGGGCCGTGGTCTTCGACGTCTCCAGCATCGACGAAACAGAAACGGACCTGCAGGCCGCAGTGCTGCTCGCGTGCTGGTCCTACGGATTCGGCACCGTGAACGTCGCCAACGCCCTCGCGGACGCGCACCTGGAGCCGCGCCGGAACTACTTCGTGGTGCTGGACGAGCTGTGGCGGGCGCTGCGCTCCGGCAAGGGCATGGTCGACCGGGTGGACGCCCTGACCCGGCTGAACCGGTCCGTCGGCGTCGGGCAGATCATGATCTCCCACACCATGTCCGACCTGCTGGCGCTGCCGGCAGAAGAGGACCGGATAAAGGCCCGCGGCTTCGTGGAACGCTCCGGCATGGTGATCTGCGGCGGTCTGCCGGCCTCGGAAATGCCGCTGCTGACCTCCGCCATTCCGCTCTCCCGGCAGGAGCAGCAGAAGCTCATCTCCTGGCAGGACCCGCCAGCCTGGGACTCACGCGGCCTCGACGTCGACCCCCCGGGCCGGGGGAAGTTCCTCATCAAGGTCGGCGGCCGCCCCGGCATCCCCGTAAAGATCGCGCTGACCACCCTTGAGAAGAACGACGGCCTGAACGACACCGACACCAGATGGCACAAACCCGCGGAAACACCCAGGGAACCGGTGGCACCTGAGCTGCCCGGCGAAGGAGGGACACGATGAGTGCTCCGAAGCGTAAAGGCATGGGTGTCGGGGATGCCCTGCTGGTCTGGCTGGCCATTGGTTTCATTGTCGTCTTTGGCGGCGGCACCTACGCGGCCGCCCATCTGGGCTCCCGGATCGCCGGTATCGAGGCTCCGCCTGCCCATCCCATTGACCTGATCGCCGGTCTGGTCAAGGGCCGGGTGCCCTGGCCAACCCAGTTCACTCTCGCCGCGTGCCTCATGGCCGGCGTGGTCCTCGTGCTGGCCGTTATCGTGCTGGTGGCCTGGCGGCATGGCGCGTCGAAGCGCGCCCGGGTGGATAAGGCCGCCCGCTATTTGGGCCGTGGGAAGTCGCTGGCCGCGTTCTCCGAAAAGGGAGCGATGGCCACCGCCGAGCGGCTCGGTGTGAAGGACACTCCCGGAATCACCGTGGGCACGGTGGTCTCCACCGGCCGGAAGTTCATTCAGTCCTGGGAGGACCTCAGCCTCGATATCTGGGGCCCACGGACGGGTAAGTCCACCTCACGGGTGATGCCGGCGATCTTGGACACGCCAGGGGCTGTGGTGTCGACTTCGAACAAGCGTGACGTCGTGGACGGTACCCGCGGCGTCCGCGACAAGGTCGCACCGGTGTGGGTGTTTGATCCGCAGAAGATTGCCCAGGAAGAACCGCACTGGTGGTGGAACCCGCTCTCCTACGTCACCGACGAGGAAAAGGCCTACAAACTCACCCAACACTTCTCGGCCGGCTCCCGGGTGCCGGGGTCCAAGCCCGATGCCTACTTCGATCCGAAAGCCGAAGACGTTCTCTCCTCCTATTTCCTCGCCGCCGCCCTCGGGAACTTGCCGATCACGCAGGTGTACCTATGGGTGACCGAACAGGTCAGCCAGGAACCCATCGAAATCCTCAGGGAGCATGACTACGAGCTGCAGTACAAAGGCCTGGAATCCACCCTGAAGCTGGCCGATAAGCAGCGCGACGGGATCTTCGGCACCGCCGAGAAAATGATCCAGTGCCTCAAAAGCCGGAACACACTGCGCTGGGTCGCCCCCGCGGGCGGCGCAACCGTGGCCTCTGATAAGCGCCGTCAGTTTAACCCGCATGCCTTCGCCGCTGCTTCACAGGAGACGATCTACATCCTCTCCAAGGAAGGCGCCGGTTCAGCCGCCCCACTCACCACCGCATTGACGGTGGCCATTGCTGAAGCGATGGAGGAACGCGCCGAGCGCAGCGGCGGCCGCCTGCCCAAACCCGCACTGTTCGCCCTCGATGAGTTGGCCAACGTCGTCCGCTGGGCCGGCCTGCCGGACCAATTCAGCCACTACGGTTCCAAAGGCCTGGTCGTCATGGGCATCCTGCAGTCCTGGTCCCAGGGCGTCGAACTCTGGGGCGAGGCAAACATGCGCAAAATCTGGTCCGCCGCGAACGTCAAGGTCTACGGCGGGGGTGTAGCAGAAGAAGGCTTCCTCCGCGCCCTCTCGGACCTCATCGGGGACTACAGCTACACCAACGTCTCAATCTCCTCGGGCAGGTCCGGGTCCAGCCGCTCACGCCAGGAAGGCAAGGAACGCATCTTCGACGTCTCCAACCTTGCGGAGCTGGACCGTGGCCGCGCCGTCGTCCTCGCCTCCGGCGCGCCCGCCACGCTTGTCCGAACCATGCCCTGGTACACAGGGCCGCACAAGGAAGCGGTAGAAGCGTCCATCAAGAAGTTCAGCCCGCGCCCGGAAGAAGAAGCAGTGCCGGTAGCTGCCGCCCCTGCTACCAATCCCTGGGTGACCGGGTAGGAGACCCATGACGATCGACATCGGACGTTTCGCTGAAGCCCCCAGCGGAGGCATGGTAGAGCCGACCGCTGCCGCCGGGGAACACCATACGCAACCGGAGCTCGTCTACGGCTCAGCCGAAGAGTTCCTGCACGAGCAACTCCTGCCCACCTACGTCCGCGATGTCGACGGACGTGCCGCAAAGTGGTGCATCGAGTGGTATTTCCACCCCGAAGCCGTGTCCCGTATAGAGGCCCTGTGGCGGGCCTGGGAACACCTCAGACTCGACGGAGCCACCGGCATGAGCGTCTGGTTCAAAGACCACGCAGACCACCACATGAGCGTGCTCCTCGACCCACGCGGGCCGTTCTACAAATGCGACATGCAAAAGCACCGCGACCCCGAACACCTGGAACCCAAAAAGGCCCCAAACGGCTGGTTCCCCGACGTGCGAGTCCAGTAAAGGTGACGGTAACTCTAAGCTGTCCACAGTTGGGGTCAATTCGTGTTATCCCCACGGCTGGACATTTGGGAGCCATAGGGATGGCAATGTCCCTGCCGGACGCTTTGTCCGTGAAGACCCGGTCCAGAACCTGGCCTTCGAGCTGGCGCTTCTCGTTCTGGTCCAACGTGCTTACGCGCACGTACCCGATCCGCTGTCCGGCCACTGTTGCTCCAACCCTTCGCTTGTGAGGTTGAGTTCTAGCCCCGTCCTACAAGGAAGTCAAGACCCGGACCTTCGTCGTCAGCTTGGGATGTACCGTACCTGGACGAGCTCCCGGCTCGCCCGCTCGTTCGCCCAACGCCTGTGTCTCTAGTTGCTTGTTCCGTCCGGGAGGACAAGTCCTGGTCGTGTCGTGCGGCCCTCGATGCACGGCAGAAGGCTACACCTGGACAATTTAATCTTCGTTAGCAAAACGAAAAACTACACCGTGATTCGTCGCGCGCCGACCATGGCTTTGCCGGCGGAGGCATGGCGCAACTGATCCGTTTCCCGCTGCTTCGGCCACCGTGCCTCACTCCGGTTTGGGATACCCATTGCGTACAGAGATCCGTGCCGCGGCCAAAAGCACCTGCTCGGCAAGCTCGGGGAAAGTGGTTTCGTTTATGCGAAATGTGGGACCTGATATGGCCACGGTGGCAATAACATCACCCTCAAGTCCCCGGATGGGCGCGGCGATTGCAGCAAGCCCGATTTCGTCCTCCTCAGAGGTGAAACCCCACCCGGCTTGACGGATTTCCGCGAGCTGATTGAAGAGCTCGCCGATGTCCGTGACCGTGTGGTTGGTGTAGCGCTCTAAGGGCTCCGCAAGGACGGCCCGCGCCCTGTCCTCGGGCATGTGAGCCAGAAAGACCTTGCCGGACGCGCTGGCATGCATAGGATACTTGCGTCCCACCCAATTGACTGCAGTCAGGGACGACGCGCCCATCACCTGGTCAATGCTAATGACCGCGAAACCATTATTTATCACCAGATTCACGGTCTCGCCCACGGCGGCAGCCAATTCTTGACAAATTGGACGGCTTACCACTGACAGGTCGTGCTTTCCGGTTGCCCTTTCCGCGAGCCGGACCACTCCGAACCCGAGCTGATACCTGCCCCGGTGGGAGGTCTGCTCCACCAGACCGCGTGCCTCAAGAGTGGCCAGCAACCGGAACGCGGTGGACTTATGAATGTTGAGTTCCGTAGCAAGGTCGGTGACAGCCACGGGGCCGCGACGTGCCAGAACCTGAAGGATTGAAATCGCTCGGTCAACCGAATGAACCGAGTTGCCTGCCTTGCTGGGAATGTTCTCCACACCAAAACGCTACATCACAGCCGCCTCTAGCCCCGCGGCCGGGGCCAGCACCAGGCATCGCGCCCAGGTTGTTCGGGATACGTGGTCAAGAGGATGGGCATCCGACGGAGGTCCATCAGCGATTTGCATAAATGCCGTGTAGGCCCATGTCCGGGCTAAGGGGCACGCCCGCTAGAGCGGGTGTGTCTGGGGCCACGGGGAAGTTTCCGGACTCCTCGCCCTCAAGCATCGATACGTAGATCCGTAAGCGGAGTGGAGCAGCAGATCAGAATTCTACTCTGAGCGATTTCCCTTGGGCGGATTCCACCGTTGTGTTGCATTTTCACGTCGCCACTCAGGACGGTGCTCTTGCAGGTCCCGCACATGCCCTGGCTGCAGGAGGATGGAAGCCGTAGTCCTGCCGCTAAGGCGGCATCAAGAACGTTTTCAGTGGCGCCGCAGGCCACCGTTTTTCCGCTGCGAACGAACTCGACTGTGAACGGGGTTCCACCTTGAGAGGCATCACTCCGTTGGGCGTTGTCCGGCGCTAGGCTGTGCTCTGCCACGCGCGTCCACGTTCGATCCTCCCTGGGGTGACTGTCAAATGAAAAGCTTTCTTCGTTGTAGTTACGCATGTCGTAGCCGGCTTGTTCAAGCATCTGTCGAACGGCGCGCATATAGGGTGCTGGCCCACAGCTGAACACGACCCTTTCCGCCAAGTCCGGGGCGGCCGCCTCAAGCGCTGCGGCCGTCAGACGGCCACGTAAGCCCGTCCATCCATCTGACGGAAAATCCCTCTTGCATATGTTGACGATTCTGACGTTCGGCATCACAGAGGAAATGGCTTCAAGCTCGCGGCGGAAGATGATGTCTCTGGGAGTACGCGCGCTATGGACAAAGAGAATGTCTGCATCGGAACCGAGATCATAAAGCGTGCGAGTCATGGACATCATTGGGGTGACGCCACTACCGGCAGATAGAAACAAGTACTTGGATGCTGGCCGTCGTGGCAACGTGAAACCACCCAATGGAGCCCGGACGGTGACCCGGGTCCCAGGAACAATTGTGTCGTGCAACCAGTTTGAAACCCGTCCGCCGGGGACTCGCTTGGCGGTAATGGCTAGAAGGTACGGCCTGGTCGGAGCAGAGGAGATAGTGTAGCAACGACTAACGAGGGCCCCATCGATCTCCAGATCAAGCGTGATGAACTGTCCTGGGTCAAATCGGAAACGCCTTCCTGCTGCGGAGGCGAAGTGAAAGCTCTTCACATCATGGGTAATGTCCAGTACTTGACGGCATATGAGGACTTCTCTGTCATCATCGTCCCAACAATCAGGCGCGGCAGCGGGAAGCAGCGGTTGTTCCGCTTCGAGTGTGAAAACTGACATTCCTTGTTCTCCTCTTGATTCATGTGCTCCGTCTGCGGGCGGACGTTGACTTAGCGTTTTGGCCTCTGATAACTGGCTTACACGGCCAAGTGGTCACGTAGTCGACCCACGTACCAGTTCACGAAGGCGTCGACGTCGTCCTCGACTTTGGAGTAGGGACCTGGCACGTACCCTGGACCGGAAACGCCCTGCTGTGTCCCCTCAACCAGTTCCCGGTCTTCAGCATTCGTCGCCCGCCACACGGCGGTGAGGCTCTCAACGTCGTAATCCACACCCTCGACCGCATCGGGGTGCACCAGCCAGGTAGTGCGAACGATGGACTTATCCGGCGAAACCGGCCAGACCCGAAAGACGACGGCATGGTCACTGAGGAAGTGGAACCATGAGTTGGGCTGCATGTGGAGGGAGAGGTCTCCGAAGCGTGCGTCCGTAATCGAGCCGAGAGTCTTTTTGCAGACGGCAGCCCCGTTAGGGCCGAAAGACGAGCCGTCGCCATCCAGCGGCAAATGAGTAATCTGGAAGCCGGTAACCCGGCTGTCCAGCTCCCGGCGCTCGTCGCGCGGAAACTGGTGGAGGGCGCAAGCTCGCTCCAGATCCGCGAAGGCCTTCTGATAGCGCTCAAACATCGGGCGGAGGCGCGGTGTAATGTCGTCGACAGAGTAGCGGTACACCGGGAAGTAAGCTGTGAGGAGTTCCGGGTGTGCCGCGTCGCAGTGATAACACTCGCGGTTGTTCTCCACGACGAGCTTCCAGTTACCTTCCTCCACCAGGTCCATCTGATGGGCGACCTTGGTGTTTTTGAGGTCAAAGGGAGTCAGGAAGGGGTCAATGGCTCCGGCCACTTCTTCGAAGTCAGCCGGGGCGTCGTCTGCGCAGCAGATGAAGATTAGTCCGCCAACTGTGCGGACCTTGACTGGTTTCAGACCAAATTGCTCGCGATCAAATGTTGCTGGCTGGGATTCGGCGAACGCCAGGCTTCCATCTGTGCGGTAGGTCCACTGGTGATAGGGACAAACCAAGTTGCCGACTGCCCCGCACGGATCTTTTAAGAGGCGCGACCCTCGATGACGGCAGACGTTATGGAAGGCCCGAACGCCCTCATCGTCGTCACGAAGGATGATCACAGAAATGGATCCTATGTTGATCGTCACGAAATCCCCCGGCTCGGGAATTTCCGTTTCGGCGGCACAGAAAAGCCAGTGCTTTAGGAAAATTGCGTCGATGTCTAAGTCGAATACGGGCTGGCTGGAATAAAAAGCCCCTTCCAGACTGAACCCCATATCATGTCGTGCCACAAGTGTCCGGAGGTCGGAGGCGGCCCCCAAGGTGGTGGTGCTCACATGCTTCAAGTTGATGCTCCATTAAGAGTAGGGAAGACAACCAAAAATAAGAGAGGGAGACAAATTGTCCCGTCTGACGCAACAGTTTTTACATATGGAACAATTGTCGGATCACAGTCTTTGTCTGTCAACGGATAGCTCGTCACTATCCCGTTCCGGTCTACGCATTTGGTGGACCGGGACTCCGGCAGGGTCCCGGCGGACTCATGCCTGGTAGGCGGTGACCAGCACGAGGGGTCGTTGGAGTGAAGTAAGCATTTGCGTTACGGCACACCGCACACGCGGCCAGCGCAAAAGAAGCTTGCCTCAGTGGTCCGAATGTTCAACGAAATAGCGTTGCTTGTCGAACATGGTCTCCCGTCACGGTGCTCGGATACAGTCCTCGTCGGCGCCGCCCGGCAATCCGGGCCGACATAGTCTACGGGGCTGGGGTCAATCGATCCTTCAAGGCATGAATTCGGGTGGGGTTTACAGCCGCTGGCCCATCTTGGGCCAGCGACTACATTGCCTAACTGCGAGAGCTCGGCGTTAACCTCGCCGAACTCGACCGCGGCCGCGCCGTTGTCCTCGCTTCCGGCGCACCGGCGACGCTGGTGTGCACACTGCCCTGGTACACCGGTCCGCACCAGGAGGCCGTGGACGCGTCCATTAAGAAGTACAGCCCGCAACCCGAAGTCGAGCCGCGGCCGGTCCCGGCCGCGCCGACCGCTAATCCCTGGGTCACAAAGTAAGGAAGCAACCACTCATGGATGATGATTTCGGCTTGTTCAATACCGGCATTCCCGCACGGAGCCCCGGCACGGGCGAGGACGAAAAGACCGGGAAGGCTCCGGAACTCGTCTACGGCTCGGCCGAAGAATTCCTGCCCGAGCAGCTGCTGCCCACCTACGTCCGCAACGTCACTGGAAAATCAGCAAAGTGGTGCATCGAGTGGTACTTCCGCCCCGAAGCCGTCTCACGCGTCGCGGCCATGTGGCGTGTCTGGGAACACCTGCGCCTCGACCCGGCCACCGGCATGAGCGTCTGGTGGCGGGACCACGCAGACCACCACATGAAAGTCCTCCTGGACCACAAGGACCGTTCTACAACTGCGACATGAAAGAACACCGCGACCCCGAACAACTCGAACCAAAGAAAGCACCGGCCGGCTGGTTCCCAGACGTGCGGACGGAGCCTGCTTGAGGGAGCTAGCTAAAGGCTGCGCCTTTTGTTGCCTTTAGCTAGCTCCAAGTGCTACCTGGCTCGCTCTTGGGCTCTTGGGAGTCCCCCACGTTCAGCAGGATGGCAACGCCCTCCGGCCACTCAGGTGCAGCCGGAGCCTTCAGCCGATCGAGTTGCGCCTCATTGCGAGCAACGTTGAGGTCGGCGCCCTTTCGAATGTCTGTGGCGATACCTTCGGCTCGAGCTATGGCGATGACTTCATCGGCCGTTTCATTCAGTAACGTCTGTACGTCCTACCATGGTCTGGCCATGTGTCCTTGACATACTGCTGTCGGCCGCCGGTGGCACTGTTCTTGAGCCAGCGGCCGTACGGCTGCAGGCACCCACGCCAGCGAAGCGGCTTTCGAGGACAACGATATCGAGAGCGTGAACTCAGTTGCCCAACGACGATGGTCGCCACTAGTTATGCTGCCACGTCGTCGTTCAGTTACTCCGGTATGTCGATTGGCGGCCAACCCCGTTCAGGGTGATGTAGGTTTTGCGGACGGTGTCATGAACTAACCAGGTTCCTTTCCAACCGGCAGGCATGACGACGGTGTCGCCGGCGGCCGCTTCCACGGGCTGCTGCCCCTCCGCAGTGATGGTCACCCGCCCGGTTAGGATTTGGCAGACCTCGTGGTAGCCCTCCCGCACTGCGGTGAACAGGCCGGGCGAGCACTCCCAGATACCCACGTTCAGGCTGTCTGCGCTCCAGACCTCCCGGGATGCCTCGTGCTGGTTTGCAGTAACCGCCGTGGGCTTGGGAGCAGGCTCTCCGAGCGCGGCGAGCGGTGCCGCCTGGAGGTGGATGGTGTCGATGGACATGGTTGTTCCTTTCTAAGGTGCGGTCCTGCGCTGGTCGAGCAGGGCATTGTTGCCGCTGGTCGAGTTGGGCGCGGCACGCGCCCGTATCGAGACCAAGTGAGGCTGGCACTTTGGTCTCGATACTCTCGCTTGCGCTTGCTGCTCGACCAGAGCGGCGTATTTCAGGAGCGGCCGGAGATGAGGTCTGCGGCCCTAGCGATGGGTGAAGTTGAGGTGCGGCCGCTGTTTTCCGACTTGTCCGCGGCGTAATACGCCTTGTACAGGGCTTGGACGGCGATCCAGCGTAAGGGTTCCACTTCCCATTTGCGTACCCGGCGGTTGACCCACGGCATGGTGGTCAGTTCGCTTTCTGGGTTCAGGATCAGGTCCCGAAGCGTCCGGCCGGCCAGGTTGGTGGCGGTCACGCCGGTGCCCACATAACCACCGGCCCAGCCGATTCCGGTCTGCCTATCCAATCCGACGGTGGCCTTCCAGTCCCGGGGCACGCCCAGCACTCCGGCCCAGGCATGGTCCACGCGGGCGCCACGGGCGGCCGGGAACATGTCATGCAGAATGGCGGTCAGGTTCCGGATGGTTTCGGGCTGGGTGGCCCCGTCCGTGTCGGTTTTGGAACCGAAGCGGTAGGGGATACCGCGTCCGCCGAGCGCGATCCGGTTATCGGCCGTGCGCTGCGCGTACATGTAGGCATGCGCCATGTCGCCGACTGTGTCGAGGTGGTTCCAGCCGATTTCAGCCCAGACGTCGTCGCCGAGAGGTTCGGTGGCGATCATGGACGAGTTCATCGGCAGCCATTCCCGGTGTGATCCCTTCAGGTTGGCGGTAAAGCCCTCCGTCGCCCGCAGAATGTACTCGGCTTGAACATTGCCCTTCTCCGTCCGCGCCACGCGGGGGTTGATTTCGGTGACGGTAGTGTCCTCGTAGATGCGCACACCGAGTGCTTCCACTCGCTCCGACAGGCCGCGCACCAACTTGGCCGGATGGATCCGGGCGCAATGCGGCTGGTGGATGGCGCCCAGCGTGTTGGCGATCCGGACCCGTTCGGTGCTTTCCGCCGCGCTCAGCAGGCGGACGCCGGCCTCGGGCCATTGCTCTTCCGCTGCGGCCAGGGTCTTGAGTCGCGCCAGCTGGGCCGCGTTGCGGGCCACATTTAGTTCACCGCCCTTGCGGATGTTTGCGTCGATCCCCTCGGCACCGGCGACGGCGATGACCTCATCCACCGTTTCGTTGAGCAGCGTCTGGAACCGGCCCACCAGTGCGCGGCCGTGTGCCTTGATGTACTGGCCGCGGCCGCCGGTGATGCTGTTGGTAAGCCAGCCGCCGTTGCGGCCCGAGGCGCCGAAGCCGGCGAAGCGGCTTTCGAGCACTACGATGTCCAGTTCCGGTCGGGCCTTCTTCAGGTAGTAAGCGGTCCACAGCCCGGTGTAGCCGGCGCCCACGATGGCGATGTCCGCCGTCGTGTCCCCGGCCAGCGCGGGCCGGGGCGTGGGCAGGCCGTCTTTGGCATACCAGAAGGAGACGCCGCCGTTGACAGTCAGGGCCGTCTCGTTTCTCAGTTCGTTGCTCATGTGTGGGTTCCTAGGTGGTGGAGACGAGGTCGGAGTCTTCGAGTAGCACGCCGTCTTGGGCGGACCAGTAGACAATGGCGTCGTCGCCGGGCCGCAGCCCGTTGCTTTCGGACAGCGGGCTGCGGACGATGCCGGTTGAACCGTCGGCCAGCTGCAGCTCGTATTTATGGCCGGAGCCCAGATAAATGTTCTGGACCACCTTGACCGGGACCTTCACGGCGCCGCCGGGGGCTTCTTCCGCGTTCGGGGCAACGCGCAGCTGTTCGGGCCGCAGGACGAGGGCACCCTTGCCGGCGACCGGCCGGGTTGCGGGGCCGCGGAGCCTGGCGCCGTGGAAGTCCATGGACCAGTCCGGACCGGCCGGATCGACGTCGGCGCGGAAGACCGTGGACTCGCCCATGAACTTGGCCACGAACAGGCTGGCGGGGCGCTCGTAGAGTTCTGCGCTGCTGCCGACTTGCTCGATCCTGCCGTTGTTGAAAATGGCGATGCGGTCGCTGAGGATCAGCGCTTCTTCCTGGTCATGGGTGACGAAGACGAAGGTCCGGCCCACTTCCTGGTGGATCCGCTTGATCTCCAGCTGCAGCTTCTCGCGCAGGTTCTTGTCCAGCGCGCCCAGCGGCTCGTCCATGAGCAGCGCCCGGGGGTTGAAGACCATGGCGCGGGCGAAAGCGACGCGCTGCTGCTGGCCGCCGGAAAGTTCACGCGGATAGCGGTCCTCGTAGCCGGCCAGGCCGACTGTCTGCAAGGCCTCGGATATCAGTGTTTTCTGCTCGGCCTTGGGGGTCTTGCGCTGCTGCAGCGGAAAGGCGATGTTCTCGGCGACGCTCATGTGCGGGAACAGCGCGTAGTGCTGGAAAACGACGCCGAGCCCGCGTTTGTGCGCCGGCACGTTGTCGACGCGCTGGCCGTCGATTTCGATCGAGCCGCTGGTCAGGTCGGTAAAACCGGCAATGAGGTTCAGGGTGGTGGTCTTGCCGCTGCCGGACGGGCCGAGCAGTGTAATGAATTCGCCGGGCTCGATGGTCAGCGAGACATCATCGACGGCGGTCGATTTGGCATAACGCTTGGTGACACTCTGAATGTCGATCCGGGTGCCGGCCCCGGTCAGCTTACTGGACACGTTTCCTCCTACGCATACTGAGCAGCCCGACGGCAATGATGACTGTCGTCAGGAGCATGATCATGGTTGCTGCGGCCGCGATGGTCGGGTCCGTGTCCCTGGTGACGGACGAATACATTTTTACGGGCAGCGTTTCCAGGTACGGACTCTTGATAAAGATGGACAACACAACCTCGTCGAACGAGGTCACGAAGGCGAAGAGCGCCCCCGACACGACGCCGGGAAGAATGGACGGCAGAATGACCTTCAGGAAGGTGGTCCACCGGTTCGCGCCCAGGCTTGCCGCCGCAGTCGCGAGCCGCTGATCGAAACCGCTCAGCGCGGCCGTGACAGAGACGACGACGAACGGCACGGCCAGTACCGTGTGGGCCAGCACGAAGCCGCTCAAGGTGCCCAGCATCTGCAGCCGCAGGAAGATCGCGTAAACGCCGATGGCCAGGATGATCGCCGGCACCACGATCGGGGCCAGCAGCAGCGCCTGCACCGTCTTGGCGGACCGGCGCCTGGCCCACTTCTGCAGACCGACCGACGCCGCGGTGCCGATTAGCGTCGCGGCGACGGCAACGATGATGGCGATCAGTACCGAGTTTCCGAAAGCCGACATCCATGCCCGGTCGTTGAAGAAATTCTCGTACCAGCGCAGCGACCAGCCTGACGGCGGGAAGGTCAGCGAGGCCTTGTCCGTGAAGCTCAGTGGAATGACGATGGCGGTCGGCGCGATCAGAATGACGGCCACCAGCCCCGTATATACCCACAGCAGGGACCGGGTCAGCATGGAATGTTTCACAGCAACCCTCCTTCATCCCCGGCGGCACGTTTGCTCTTGCGCAGCAGCAGGGCCAGCAGGCCCAGCAGCAGCAGAGTGGCAACCAGCAGGATGACGCCGAGCACACTGCCCCGGCCCCACTGGAGCTGGCCGTTGACCTGCATATAGATGTATTGCGAGATCAGCATCTCGGACGGCGAGCCGAGCAACGCCGGAGTGATGTAGAAGCCGAGCGCCTGGATGAAGACCAGCAGGGAGCCGGACACCACGCCGGGCATCGCCAGCGGCATGAAGATTCGGGTGAAGGAGACGAAGGGACGGGCGCCCAAACTGCTGGAGGCCTGTAGCAGCCGCAGGTCCACGTTGCTCATCGACGCATACAGCGGCAGCACCATGAACGGCAGCAGCACCTGAACCATGCCGATCAGGATGCCGGTGGTGTTGCGGATCAGCTCGAACGGCCCCAGTCCCAGGAATCCGAGCATGCCGTTGATCAGGCCGTTGTCCTGCAGCAGGATGATCCACGCGAAGCTGCGGATCATCAGCGACGTCCAGAACGGGATCAGGACAATGACCACCAGTGCGGCGCGTAGCTTCGGGCCGGAAATCACCATGAAGTACGCATAGGGGTAGGCCAGCACCAAGCAGATCGCCGCGGACAGCAGCGCCACCCACAGTGTCCGGCCGAGTACCGCCCAGTTTCCGGCGTCGGCGGCGAACCACTGGTAGTTCTGGGGACCGAGCACGGGGTCCGCTACGCTGCGCCACATCGCCTCTGCCAGCGGGTAGGCGAAAACGCCGACCATCAGCGCCAGCGCCGGCAGTAGCAACAGCACCGGACTCAGCCGGCGTGTGTGCCGGCTGGCAGCCGGCGCCGCGCCGTCGTCGTTCCCCGTCCGGCCAGCCGATGTTGCCGGCCGGACGGGGTCTTTGACCGTATTGCCCATTAGGAAACCCAGGCCGTCCAGCGTTCCAGGGTCGACGCGTAGTTCTCGCCCCACCATGCGAAGTCGGACACCAGGACCTTGTCGGCGATGTCCGGCTCGGTGATCAGGAACTTCTTGCCGTTCTCATTCACCGCGGGCTTGGCGTCCAGGTGGACCGGCGAATAAGAAGTTTCCTCCGTGAGCTTCTCCTGCTGTTCCTTGCCCAGCGAATAGTTGATCAGGGCCATTGAAGCCTTCGGGTTCTTGGCGTTCGTGGGAACTGCCAGCACATCCATGACCACAACGCCGGTGTCCCAGACCGGCTCGAACGGGGCGCCGTTCTCCACCGCCCCGAAGGCGCGGCCGGACCAGATCAGGGCCATGTCCACTTCCTCGGCCTCAAGCATCTGCTGCGATTGGGCTCCCGTCGTCCAGTAAACGAGGCTGTCCTTGATCGTGTCCAGCTTGGCCAGCGCCCGCTCGACATCGAGGGGGTACAGGTCCTCCTTGGCCACGCCGTCGGCGATCAGGGCACCCTCCAGGATGCCGCCGCCGATGTCCCCGCCCTGGACGGCCCGCTTGCCGGGGAACTTCTCGGTATCGAAGAAATCGGCCCAGCTCTGGGGCCCGTCGCTGTATTTCTCGGCGTTGTAGACCATTACCGTGGCGTACTGCATGGCGGGCACGTAGCAGTCACTGGCCAAGCCCTCCGGGATATTGGACTTGTCGATGATCGAGTAGTCCAGCTTCTGCAGAAGCTTGCCGCATTGTCCGGCCGCCCAGTTCGAATCGGTGTCAACGACGTCCCAGGTGACGTTGTTCGATTCCACCTGGGCCTGGACCTTTGCGTATTCCATTGGCCCGTCGGACAGGATGTTTGCCCCGGACTCCTCGGCGAACGGCGTTACGGACGCCGCCATCTGCCCGTCCTGGTACAGTCCGCCGTAGGAGGCGAAGGTCATGTTCAGGCCATCCAATGCGCCGGGTTTGACCGTTCCAGCCTCGGCAGGACCGGTGCCCAGGTCAATGTCGGCAGGTGCGGCATTGCCCCCGCCTCCGCAGGCCGAAAGGAGCAGGGCAACGGCTGCCGCCATTCCAAACGGCAGTGCCCGCTTGCGGCGGCGTGTGGTGTTTGCTGACATCGTTTCTCCTATTGAGTATGGAACTTTGACTGTCGAACTGTCCTGACTTCACATTGCTTCAGATAGTCGGCGGGCTGACGATCCACATGACTTCGGATACGGTCTGGGCCATGTTCCGAAGGCCGTGTGGCGTGGAGGAGAGGTATTCAACGCTGTCCCCGCTTTCCAGGACGTGGGACTCGCCGGAGAGACGAACCTCCACCCGCCCCTTGAGGCAGACGAGGACCTCCTGGGCATTTCCGTGGACGTAGAGTTCCTCGCCGGTCCCGCCGTGAACCTCGAGCTCGCCGGTGTAGACCTCCAGATTCCGCTGGGGCGTCCCGGTGAGCAGGTATTTGGTCACGCCGCCACCGGAGTGAAAAGCAGGCCGGTCGGCCCTGCGCAGCACCCGGCCCTCGGGCCTGGTGCCGTCGATGAATTCCGCCGCCGTTGATCCGAGGGCTTCCGCAATTTTTTTGAGCGTGGCGACACTGGCATTCGAGTGCCCATTCTCAAGCTGGCTGAGGAATCCGGAGCTGACGCCGGTCAGCTCCGCCAAGCGGCGCAGCGACATCCCGCGCAGTTCCCGGGCCACCCGGATCCGGCTGCCAACAGACGGCTCGCGCTCGGTTGCAGCGGCCACTCAACACCTCCTTCAGCAGTACTAAAATTGTGATCAGTGCCACTAAGCGGTTCGTTTAGTTGACCTTAGCTCGGGGTTAGGTAAATGACAAGGTTTTTGGGCGTTGCGGGCAAAGAACTAGTTGGTGGGGGAACGGCAGATGGCTGCCTGCCTGGGGGTCAGCCGCCTAGATCTTCGGATCCCGCGACGCGACCACCAGGATCAGGCCGCCGATAAGCGCCACGAAGGTGTCCGCCATGCGGTACATTCGGCAAATCCTCCGAGGAGGCGATCCATGAAACAGCCGCTAGAGGAGCTGGTGCTACCGATCAGTTACACCGCACGGCATCGTCCGTGTGTGGCCTCCTAGTGGCCACGGCTGCATATCGGCAACAGCCAGCAGTTCGACCAAAGCTGTCCAGGATCTGTGCTTCACGCCTGTAGGCAGGCCGTCCAATGGCAGGTGGAGCAGCGCATCCTGCCAATTGCCATGGCACCGGCGACATAAAGTGACGCGCCCGCAAGACTAACAAGCCGCCCCCCGCGCTGCCGCTGCCACTCGAGAAGCTGCGCCGCCCGAGGCTCAACGATGGAGTCCCCCAAGGCCTGCGGACCTGGTCACTACCCGCGACATCGGCCACGGTCTCGCGTCGCCCATTCTACGACCCGAAAGGAGAGCGGCTCCGCGGGTAACCGCCCGCCGCTGGTCGGGGAGTGAGCGCCGGCGTGCGTGTAGGAACCTGGGAGGCACGTGATCAAATCTTTATATGGGCGCGCAGCGCCCTACTAGACTAGCGGCGTCGTTTTGGGCCGCTTTGTCAACGGCCCAGCGCGGTCGGGGCACCCCAGTTGGCGCGTTGCTCTAATTCAAAGCGACTCAGCCGGTACGGACTAATGTCTGCCTCAGGCCGCTTATTCTCGGCCAGATCGGCGACAATGATGCCCATCAACGCAGAATACTTGAACCCCTCGCCGGCGTCACCACAGGCGACAACAACGCCGGGGGTAGGAGTATCGACGATGAATTTTCCGTCTGGCGTGTCGGTCCAGACACAAACCTGCGCATCGAGTACGTCAGGCTTTATCAACGGGAAACTATTGCCCACTCTTTCCTGAATAATGCCGGTGCGCAGCTCATCCGGTGACCTGTCAATGTCCCCCTCCTCGTAGTTCCGCAGCGGACTGTCGAGACCGACCTTGTAACCTATGCTGGGGCTGCTCATCGCGTAGATTCCAGGCATCTCGTTTGTGGGTCCGTCAAAAAAGCAGGGATAGTTGTCGGCAGCGTCTCGTTGAAGCGCATCACCGAAGTGGACCACCTGCTCCAAGTACGGTCGAAGCGGCGCTGGCAAACCAAGCTGTGAGAGCAAGACGCCGCTCCCGGGTCCGGCCGCAATCACTACTACATCCGCGTCAAGACGCTTGCCGTTGGAAAGGGAAGCGCTAACCGTCCCTGAAGACGTTGAAATTTCCACCACAATGGACCCTTGGAGGAACGTGCCGCTAGCCGCGGAAAACAGCCGAAACTGTGCCTCCAGGCTCGCTTCAGCCAGCACCACGCCGGCATCCTCCTGCCAGATCGCATCTCGGCCATCGGGCCTCAAACCAGGCAGAAAGTTTGCGACTTTGCTCGACTCGACCTGCTCGAAGGGCACACCTTCTGCGAGAAGCGTTGACCGCAAGCGCGGCAGCGACTTCGTATCGCGCCAAAGTATGCCCTTTCGGCGGTATACCGGTGTTCCAGTCCTGCTTGATAGTCGCTTCATAGCTTCCAGCCCCAATCTGGACAGCCGAACTCGACCGGGATCCGGGTCAGGAATGCGCCACATCCGAGTCGGTCCACATGACGATGAAAGCGGGTTCGATACGCCGAAGCGATCGATCAGGGTGACCTGGTGCCCTCTATCGGCCAGCTCAGCTGCTGCCGGCAAACCCCATGCGCCAGCACCGACGACAATTATTCTCAAATGTCAGTCCTTCCCCATCCCAAAGCCGGTCCCGTCGATTCGTTGCAGCAGTCCTGCAGCCGAGGCTGAATCAAAGTGCCTCAGATCGTGCTGTGCCTCACCCTACGTCCGGGCCAGCATAACTGACGTTATTGCTGGCCCGGCTGTAGCGAAGTCGTCATAAATGTCTTCCATGACGATCATTCGCTTGTTCGAGTTGCAGGCCTGGCCGGTGTTTTCCATCCGGGTTTCCCAGGCCTGATCCGCGGCCGCCTTGATGTCGGCCGGGTCCAGGACCACGTACGGGTCAGAGCCGCCGAGTTCGAGGACGGCCTTCTTGAGGTTCCGGCCGGCGATCTCGCCGATGGCCGCACCGGCGCGTTCCGAACCGGTCAGGGAGACGCCCTGGATGCGCGGGTCGGCAATGGTTTCGGCAACCTGGTCATGGGTGGCGAAGACGTTGACGTAGGCGCCCTTGGGGAGGCCGGCGTCGTCCATGATCTTCTGGATGGCCAGCGCGGACTTCGGGCAGTTCTGCGCGTGTTTAAGGACGATCGTGTTCCCGAGCTGCAGGTTCGGCGCGGCTGCCGCTGCCGAATGCATCAGCCGTCACTTTATAACAGGGCTGCACGGCGGCCAGTCTGCAAGGCAAACCAGAACTGAGTTGTGCCTTCAGTAGATGATGGATGAAGGCCGGTTACCTGCTGAATGGTATTGAGACGGTAAACCAGAGTTTGTCGATGGATACTCAATAGCTGCGATGCCCTGACCAATGAGCGGTCGGCACCTAAAAAAATCTCGAGAGTTTTTAGCAGGTCGCTTCGGCTATTTCGATCGTGTTCGATGAGCCGTCCGAGGACGCGATCCACTATTGCCCGCGACTCTGCGACGCTTCGAGGGAAGAACCCAGTCTCAGCGGAGCCGTCCCCGTACTTCGAGACTCCCTTATCTGATTCAGATGCATCTTGCAGGGCCAGATACGCTTGGCGTTTAGCTTCTGCAGCGCCGACCGCCGCTGAGAGGCAGGCACTGACACCGGCCTTTGTTCCCTTACCGAGCAAACGCGTCATCGTATCGGCGACGTCAGTAGCGTCGGGAACCAGCGCAATAAGTTTCCCATCCTCTTCTGTAAGAAGAACCGGATTGTCCCGCAGTTTTCGGGCCAGATGGATGTTTGCCGAGGAGTATTGGCCCCCCAGACCCGGCTCTACACAAACTAGTGCCACTTTTTCGCCGAGGCCTCGTTTCTTCAATAGGGGCGCCAGCGCGTGATATTCGACCGAGCCTTCAAGGAGTTCGACGAGGGCAGAGGATCCCTGTTGTCGAAGCTCGTCTAAAACTTTGGCTTGCTGTTCCAACTCAAGCGCCATGATGGCTGCGACGTAGTAAGTCAGCAGAGTGTCCGGGGCAGTGTTGACGGGCTTCTGAATTCTAAGCGCAGTTCTCAGCCGGCCGGGGACGGCCATCACGGACGACTGGGCCAGGCTGCCTACCTTGAATTGCGAAGTAGACATCGTCTGACCGTCGACTTCGTCAACGAGTTCCAGTTCCCAGCCGACACTGCGGGCGATGGCCCCGAGCCTCTGTTCCACTCCTGAGTCTCGACTGATAGATTCCCCGTATGCGTCAAATAGTCGCTTCGCTTTGTCTAGTTGTTCGCGCTCGAGGGCGAGCGTGTTTTTAATGACCAACCGGGCCAGTGAGACGAATTCCAGTTCAAAGGGCGCCCTGAGCAGTGGAAAACCCCGTTTGTCAGCCTGTCGTCGCATGGCTTGAGAAATGTCATTAGCGCCCGGTGGGCTAGCTATTATGAGCCCGCTCACGCCTGCGCTAATCACGCGGTCAAGCCATTCGACCTGGGCCGAGTCTCCTAGAGGCATTCCAGCGCCCGTGGTCATGACGAGGTCGCCGGCTCCGACCCATTCCCAAGGATTGGGGAGGTCGACGGCGTGTGCCCACGACACCGGCCTCCCGCCTCCGCTGGAGCCCGCTAAATACTCGATGTCCAGGTCCGGGATCAAGACCAGACTGTCGACTGTGATCATCAGGGTCCCCTCTTAGACGTCCAATGACACATTTTTCATACAATCATCGCAATTGGCAATACCGGGTCAGCGGATCGTATGAACGCCAAGCTGTCCAAGCCAGAACGCCCCGAAAACCCAGCTGTACCGGACGAGCTCACCCACTGTATTAATTAGCAGGATCAGCGCCCTTTACGCATTAGTATTTATTAATCCACTGCGCTATATGCCGTAGGTATCTGGGAAAAGCCCAAGGAATGGCTCCTTGAGTCCCTCGACAAGGAGTTCGGCCCCTCGGCGCCACGGCTACGACGCGGTCGAGTCCCTGGAGGTGTTCGAACGCAACGAGGTGGACGTTCTCGTCTCGATGGGCGGGAACTTCTCCCTCGCCTGCTCCGACACGGAGATGCTGGAGGCAGGGATGCAGTGGATTGGGATGACCGTGCATATCTCCACCAGGCCCAGCCGCTCCCACATCGTGCACGGGCCGCACCTCGCTGATCCTGCCCACGCTGGGCCGGACGGACAAGGAGGACAAGCACCCCAAGGGCGCCCGGTTCCTGTCCGGGGAAGACTCCATGTCCGTGGTCCACTCCACCCGGGGCCGGCTTACCCCGGTCTCCGGGCCCTGCTCGCCGAGCCCGTCGTCGTGGCCCGGATTGCCGAGGCGACCTTCGGCCCGGACCACTGCGTGGACTGGAAGGCCATGGCCGAGGACTACGAGGTGATCCGGGACCACATCGGACGTGTCCTGCCCGTTTCGAGGACTTCAACGCCCGCGTCCGGACCAGGAATGGCTTCGTGCTGCCCAACCCCCGCCGCGGGACACCCGCTCCTTCGCCACGGACATTGGCCGCGGCCGCTTCACCGTCAGCCCGCTGGAGTACCTCACTCGGCCCGACGGGCACCTGGTGCTGCAGGCCATCCGCAGCCACGACGAGTACAACACCACGTTCTACGGCCTGGACGACCGCTACCGCGGCGTCTCCGGCGGCCGGGGGGTCATCCTCATCCACCCCCGGAGACCTCGCCGAGCAGGGCTTCCAGGACCGCGGCCTCGTGGAGGTGGTCAGCACCTTCCAGGCATAGGCCGACACGCCGAAAGGTTCCGCCTGGTTGCCTACCCCACCGCCAAGGCCTGTGCTGCGGCGTACTTCCCCGAAGCCAACGCCCTGGTCCACAAGGAAAACGTCGCCCGTGAATCTGACGCCCCAGGCTTCAGAGCCATGATCGTCCGCTTCGAACCACATGCCGGCATGAAGGCGTAATGGCAGGGTAGACGACGAAGACGGGTCCTAAGAAGCGAGCCTTCGCCGCCTACAGCCTCCGCAGCCAGTGGGTCGGTAAACACTGGCACGTGTTTCCAAAGCCACGAGCTCCTGACCTCAGCGGTTAGTTGCGCGCCCTCCGTTCGGCAGCGTCCACAACGTTACTCAGCAGCATCGCCCGTGTCATGGGCCCGACGCCGCCCGGGTTGGGCGAGATCCAGGACGCAACCTTGCGAGCGGCCGCTTCAACGTCACCCCGAAGGGATACCTTTCCTGTCTCTGGGTCAACTGCACGTGACACTCCTACATCCAGAATGATCACGCCCGGCTTGAGATCTGCAGCCTTGATGATGTCCGGCACCCCAGCCGCAGCGACGACAACATCCGCGCGCTTGAGCAGCGCAGGGAGGTCAGTGGTTCCGGTATGGGCCGAGGTAACGGTGGCGTTGACAGCTTTGCGGGTCAGCAGAAGACCCAGTGGGCGGCCCACGGTGACACCGCGACCGAGCACCAGCACTTCCTTACCTGCAAGGGAAATTCCGTTGCGGTTTAGCAACTCCACGATTCCAAACGGTGTGCACGGAAGAGGTGAATCAAGGGGCTCATTGACGGTCAGCACGAGTTTACCCAGGTTGGTGGGGTGCAGACCATCGGCATCCTTGTCGGGACGAATTCTTCCCAAAATCGCGTTCTGATTGATATGAGACGGCAGAGGCAACTGGACAATATAGCCACTCGTTGCCGGATCCTCATTCAACTCATCGAGCACGGCTTCCAGTTCACTTTGTGTGATGTTCGCCGGAAGGTTCCGGCGGATGGACTCGATACCTACTTCCGCACAATCCCGATGCTTACCACCTACGTAGGAGTGACTGGCCGGGTCGTCACCGACAAGGACTGTACCCAGACCCGGGACGATCCCCTGGGCCTTAAGCTCCTGAACTCGCAGGGCCAGTTCCGCCTTGATCTGCGCCGCAGCCCTTCGTCCATCCAGAATCTGGCCGTACGCGCCGTGGACGGGACCATCGGTTACCGGGGCCATTTTGGTGTCGGCTCCTTGCACCTTGAGTTGCTCCATGACTCTCCTAAATCTGTCCAAAATCCTTTTGTAAAATTCACCCGTCACAACAGGGGCGGCAGCAAGGAATGGCGCCGCCGGAAGTGCCGGAGACAGGAAGCTGTCTCCGGCAAACCAACGGCTAGCCCCGGAGGCGTTCGCCTTTGGGATCGTAGAAAGGCCGCCTGGAAACCGTCGCCGAATACAGCTGGCCCTTGCACTTGACCTCGAATTTGCCCGTGAGATCCGTGTCCGGGTCGACTGCGGCAATTCCGACCGCGCGCCCAAGCGTGTACCCGTAGCTTCCACTGGTAAGCCTTCCCACCGGCATTCCGTTGCAGAAAAGGGTTTCGTCGTGGACGAAGAGAGGATCTGCATCATCAATGGCTACATAGATGGTGCGGTGCTTTGGTTTCGCTGGATCGAGTTTCACCAGCGCATCACGCCCGACAAATCCGCCAGGCTTGTCCATTGCGACAGTGAAACGAAGCCCTGCTGCATAAGGATCGTCCTCAGGGCCGATATCGTGTCCGAGGTGGCGGAATCCCTTTTCACTACGGAGGGAATCCAGTGCGTGGTAACCGGCCATGCGGACCCCAAGGTCTTGTCCTGCTTCCCAAAGGGCGTCAAACACGTTTACGGCCAGGTCCGCGCTGGCATAGATCTCGTAACCGAGTTCCCCGACAAAGCTAACCCGGAGGGAGTATGCGAATCCATCCGCGATCTCTACGCGGCGTCCCTCAGTGTACCTCTGCGCTTCATCGGACCAATCCTCAGGGGACACACGTGTCAGGAGCTCCCGGCTGCGTGGTCCCATTACGCCAATTGTGGCCATTCCCGCGGTCGCATCGAAAACAGCAGCTGCTCTTCCTTTCGCCAGCCGGTTCAGGTATGCCAGGCTCTTTTGCCGGCTAAAGGACGGAGTCACGACGAGGAACCGGTCGTCTCCGAGCCGGGTGATAGTTCCGTCAAGCTCAATGCCTGCATTTTCATTGAGGAACAGCGTGTATACGGCCTTGTTAACGGGAACATCAACGTCCGCGGTGCTTGCTAATTGGCATACCGCCAGCGCATCCGGACCGGCAACTTCGAACTTTGCAAAGGGACTCAAATCGAAAAGGACGACTCCGTCGCGCGTGGCCTTGTGTTCCGTTCCCACGCGATGGAACCATTCAGTCCGGCCGTAGCTATAGGTGTATTCCGGGTTCGTACCCGGTTCTGCATACCAGTTGGCCCGCTCCTGACCATTGACTTCACCGAAGCAGGCACCCAGCTCAGCAAGCCGGGAATGCAACGGTGTTCGGCGGATGTTTCGTGCCGTCTCTAACTGCAAGTGCGGCCAATGCATCGCGTACAGACGCCCGAGCCCTTCCTTAGTGCGGGCGTGCAGGTAACGGCGGTTGTTCTGATGCTCCGAGAAGCGCTGTACGTCCACGGAGGAGGAGTCGAATGCCGGTGAACCGGTGATGACCCACTCTGCAAGTTCCTTACCCACTCCCGGAGCAAAGATGATGCCCTGGGAGTTAAACCCTGCGGCCACGAAGAGGTTCTGCACTTCGGACGTTTCACCCAGGATGAAGTTCGCATCTGGAGTGAAGCTTTCGGGCGCATTCAGAAAGCGGTCGTAGCCAGCGTCAGCCAGAGCTGGAATGGCGGTTTCGGCCTTACTTCTGATTGGTGCGAAATGCTCCCAATTGGCTGGGAATTCAGCAAATCCATTGGGTGCAACCTCTTCCACGGGCCTTGGTATGCCGTTAGGTTCGAAAGCCCCGACAAGGAGGTGCCCGGCTTCCGGCCGGACATAGTAGCTGTTATCAAGGTCGCGAAAAACGGGAAGCTCGGGCACCGCTCCTTGGATTTCTTCAGAGCGTACGTGAACGTGTTCGGCAGGGTACAGCGGGACACTAACTCCCGCTGTAGCGGCAAGCTCCCTAGTCCACAGGCCACATGCGAGGATGACACGGTGGCATGCGACGGTACCCTTGCTTGTTTCAATTCCGGTGGTCTTGCCGTCCTCTTGGAGGACTTTATGGACGGAGACGCCTTCGCGGACCTGGACGCCGCGGGAGTGGGCCATCTTGGCGAAGGCGATGGCCGCATGTCCGGGGTTGAGGTAGCCGTCGTCCGGCAAGAGCAAGGAGCCAAGAATCCCATCCGTGCGGGCAATAGGCCAGACTTCCTTGAAACGCTCGTCATTGAGCATCTCGGTCCTTACGCCGTTCTGTTCGGCGACGTCACGGGCGTAGCGGATCTCGTCCAGCCTGCCAGGGGTGCGTGCGATGTTCAGTGACCCAGAGGGACGGAAGGAGATATCGACACCGGAGAGCTCCTCAAGCTCTCGATACAGTTCAAGCCCGTATTTGGCCAGCTTGGTCAGGGCCGACGAGCTCCGTGCACCTGTTACCAGCCCTGCAGCGTGCCATGTAGTCCCGCTTCCCAGGACGTTGTTTTCGAGCAACAGAACATCACTTTCGCCAGCGAGTGCCAGATGGTAGGCGATGCTGGCCCCGATGATTCCACCGCCGACGACAACAGTCCGGACACGTTGAGGTACTGGTCCGTATGAATCATCAGTGAAAGCTTTAGCGCTGATATTCCTATCGACGAGCCTGTCCATTATTTTTTCCTCGCTTCTAGAGTTTCGCCGTGGGTTCCAGGGACTTTTCGGTTCGTCATTTGAAAACCACTGTGCGGGTGCCGTTGAGAATTACGCGGTGTTCGGCGTGCCATTGCACGGCTCGCGCCAAGGCCAGTCGCTCGGCGTCACGCCCGACGACAACCAGGTCTTCCGCCTGGTAATTGTGGTCTACGCGGAGCACTTCCTGTTCGATGATCGGGCCTTCGTCCAGTTCGGCTGTCACGTAGTGTGCCGTGGCGCCAACAAGCTTGACCCCCCGGTCGAATGCCTGATGGTACGGCTTGGCGCCCTTGAAACCCGGAAGGAAGGAGTGATGGATGTTTATCGCTTTCCCTGCAAGTTCGCGGCAGAGGTCGTCACTGAGGACCTGCATGTACCTGGCCAGTACAACAAGATCAACATCGTGCTCTTTGACCAGCGAGAGGAGCTTCTCTTCGGCAGCCGGCTTAGTTTCCGCCGTCACGGGAATATAAATGAACGGGATTCCCTGCGCTTTCGCCATCGGTTCAAGGTCCCGATGATTGGACGCGATGAACGGGATGTCGACCTTGAGCTGGTTCGTTCGCCAGCGGAACAGCAGATCGTTCAGGCAGTGCTCGAATTTGGAAACAAGGATGGCAATCTTTGGCCTTTCGGTGCTGTCCGTGAGGGACCAGGACATGCCGTAAGTTTCAGCTGTGGCACGGAACGCAGACTTCAACGCCTCCACGGAAGTCTTGTCCGGGTAGCTTGCCTGGACGCGCATGAAGAAATGATTCTCACTCACGTCGTCGAACTGCTGGCTTGTCAAAATGTTGCAGCCGTGGGCAAGGAGAAAGCCGGATACCGCGTGCACGATGCCCGTAGTGTCTTCACAGCTGATGGCAAGAACCAGCTCCTGACTGCGTTTGCGCTCCACAAAAGCTCCTAGCTATAAGGGGTACCGGCCCATGCAACTCGCGCTAGGCGGTAATGACAAGAAAATGAGGAAGAAGTCTTGAGCCTGTTCCTCGGACATCCAACCCGAAACGGTTCTGCTCGAAATCCGGAAGGTTGAAGAGACTTCTTGTGACAACCATAGAACTGCCCGTCGAAGGCGCGCTATGGACAAAAAGCAAGAAAGGTGGCGCCACATTAGACGAAGATACAAGTGACAGTTTTGGTGGCCAAATGACAGTGAACGGACTCCGTGTTCGAACTCAACCCCGCCGGACGCAGAGCCAAAAAGTGCTGCCGGCTGCAGCCTCGCGTTCCCATCACCTGGGTGATTGCCGCCGACGCGGGCATGCTCCTGATCGTTCAGTAAGGAGAATTAATGTGCCAAGGACACTCTTGCGTGGACGATTGGGCAATCTTGCTCGGAATGATCGTCTAAATTCGCCACGGGGGATAAATGTTCGGAGTGGCCGCGTTGATTGCTGCCTTTGATCTGCTGGAGGCACGTGTAAAAGCCAACGCTGCTGGTGACCGGGGCATCGTGCTGACAGGGCTCAGGGGAGTGGGCAAGGCCGTTCTCTTGAACGGCAAAAGAGTTCTAAGCGGTCGCGACAGTTCCGCCGTCAGTTTGGGGTGTGATCCAGCTTGACCGCATTCTTCGAATATTGCCTTGTCGCAGCCCAGCCATGTATCCGTCTTAGGGCTCAGAGGCTGGGCTGTTGTTTGGCGCGGCTGCTGAACGTGTTCCCGGGCGGCCATTTCCTTCATTTGCGATGGTGACTCGACCTCACCCGCTGATTCCGCTCCCATAGCCGAAATGTGCTTTCTCCCATTGGCTCTTTCGATTTTGATGGTTCCCTGTCCGCCCAGGGTGGAGGCGAGGATGATCAGGAGGATGAAAGTGCGCGGGCGGCACAGTTAGGGTTGGTCCTGCACGGCATATTTGGATTTATTGCCGCCCGTCCGAGCACGCCTCTCTGTCGAGCTTGACGCTGATCCGGCAGATATTCCTCCAGCACCCAGTGTCAGGGCCAAGAGCCCGCCGGCCAGCTGCAAATTGGTCTGTGCGGTGAAGGCTAGAAGCGCACCGCCGGTTGCAAACCTGTCATTAGCGTCCAGTAGATTCGGAGCATTGGTTTAGCCTGCCTTCCTTGGCGATTAGGCCCAAACCCCCACGGTTTCGTCGTTAGTGCCGACGAACATCCCGGGTTCGGATCCGTGCGGTTCAATCCAGAAAACGGACCCGCCGTCTGGCATCACTGTTTCGACGAGGCCTTCTCGGATACGGGCGTCCAGTCGGCGTACCTCCACCACGCTTCCGGGCTTTACGGAAGGCCAGGGGACGGGCCATCGGGGAGCAATGATCTTCCAATGGGTGCAGTGCCATTTCAGTTCCTTATGAGCGCTTTACAGGCGAGGTGAGATGCAGGCAGGCCGGTTGGGCGTACCGAAGTCAATGTGTGTAGCCGGCAGCGGCTTCGGTGAGGGAGATCCCCTTGGTTCCGGGGCGAGCCATTGGCTGAGGGCTGCACCGGCAAAGGCTACGAGGGCGGCGAAGGACGAGAGATTGTGCACCCTCTACCAACGCACCTCCGGGCGGTGGTGTTCATCGACGAAAGCGAACCCGGCCGCGGCGAACGCCCCTTCTACTCGAATGAGCGCTGTCGTCATCGGCTTTCTGTCAGATTGCTGTCGAGGCCCTTGGTGACTTCATAGTGGAAGCCGGTACGGTACTCCGATGCCCAGGCTTCGTAAGATTCGGCCTTTTCATAGAGGCGGCGGCTCTCGGCAAGTGGCCGCAGCCAGAGGATTTTGCCGTCATCGGTAACGGCATCTACAAGCCCTTCGCAAATCCTGGCTCCTTGTTGCCGGATCTCGACGCTGGCTCCGGTGAGAAGCGTCCAGTCGGTGATGCGTCTCAAGTCCATGGACAGGTTCTCCTTTGAATGGGCTTCGCTACTTTCGGACGGGGGAAAGGTTTGCTAGGGGTTTGAAGCTTTAGGGACGTTTTAGGAAGGGAATTAGGTGTTGCGCGCTGTCCAAGGTGTGGGCGGTGAAGACGGGTTCGACACAGACACCACGGCCGGGAAGTCGGATTCCAGCGTGAGCAAGGCTCCATCCACCTGGGCGGTTCCGGATACGGGGTGGGACGTGATGTCCAGGTTGTCGAGTCCGGGCAGCAGGGGAATGTCCAGCAGCTCGGACATCATTGCCGGGACGATGCCGCCGCGGCCATCGATGGATTCGTTTTCGGCCAGCACCAGGGCCGGGCCGGCTGGCGGACGGCGGCGGCAAGGACGCGCGGTCTGGACCATGTCCGATCCGGCGAGCGTTGCGTCCTCGATCAGTATGGCTGAGTCAGAGCCCATGGACAGCAGTTTGCGGAGCATGCTGACGGCGCTGTCTGGGCCCATGATGAGCGCGGTGATTTCTGTGCTGGGCGTTGCTTCCTTATTTCGCAGGGCATTTTCCAGCGCACGTTAGTTGATTTTGCGGCAACCGGATCAGACGCGTCGCGGTCCAGTAACCCGAGGGGCAAAAATTGATTTTGCGGTTGGACCAGGTGTCGGGGACCTGCTTCGCCAACACGATTTTCATGGGCTTTCTTCTTCAAGAAAACCTGGCAAGGGGTCCCGAGCCAGCGGCAGAAGTACCGGTATGGTTCCTCTGCCGCGGGCGGGGGGAGTGGGTTAGGAAGCGGACTTCCAGGAGTCAACCGCGGCCTGGTTATCCTCAATCCAGGACCTGACGGCTTCCTGCTCGTTGCCCTGGCCCGCCTCGTTGATGACGACTTCCAGGGACTGCAGTTGCTCTGGGGTCATGTGGAACTTAGCCAGCCGCTCAATAACGTCCTCGTTCTCGGAGAATTCCTTGCTGGTGATCACCTTGAACGTGTCATTCGGCGGGAATACTCCTTCTGGATCCTCAAGGAGCCGTAACGGGTATTTCTGGAAGGACCAGTGGGGCTGCCAGAGGGTTACTGCTATCGATTCCTTGTTTTTGATCGCACGGTCCAGGGCTGCCAGCATTGCTGGTGTGCTTCCTTCGATGAGGTTGTAGTCTGACAGGTCGTACTTGACCAGCGCGTCTTTGGTCTGGGCCATGAGTCCGCTGCCTGACTCGATGCCGACAATTCTTCCGTCGAATTCAGATGCTTTGCCTTTGAGGTCGGCCATGGTCTTGGCTTCAGAGTATTCGGGCACCACGACACCTTGGACGAGGGTGTCGTACCACTGTCCTGTTACGTCAAAGTCCTCGCTGAACCGGTCCCAGTAGTCCTGGTGAGTCAGCGGAACTGCCCCGAAGAATATGTCCAGCTGTCCGGTTGCTACCCCTGAGTACAGCGGGGCAACGTCGAGCTGTTCCAATTCAACGGTGTAGCCCTCCTCCTCCAAGATCTCTTTCCACAGGTAGCTGGAGGCGAGAACTTCGTCGTATGGATTGATGCCGATGGTTATGGCTTGTTCTGTCCCTGAGGTGCTTCCAGCCGACTGCGTGCTGTTGCTGCACCCAGCAGCAGTAGCGGGGAGTATTGCTGCAAGCAACGCTGCTTGCAGCGCGTGGCGGCGATTAATGGAGGGGAACATGCGAACGGTCCTTCTGATCGTGGTTGGGAACTGCTGAAAATTAGTGACCGGCTCAGCATCTAGCCTGTAGGTGCGCTGCTGAGAGCCCCGGTCTTGCCTGCCTGGACGGGCTTGGTCTTTGCAGTCTGCTTGCGGACGCGACGAGGGCGCGGAAAGGATGCGGTGAGCCGGTCGAGGAAGATTGCCAGGAAGACGACCGCGAGACCGCCTTCAAATCCGACTCCGATATCGAGGCGGCTGATACCGGTGACAACTACGGCTCCGAGGCCGCCCGCACCGACCATGCCGGCTATGACCACCATCGACAGCGACATCATGATGACCTGGTTCAGTCCCGCCATGATGGAGGGGATTGCCAGGGGGAGTTGGACCTGTCCGAGCATCTGCCGGGGGCTTGCGCCGAAGGCGATTGCTGCTTCGACCATCTCGCCGTCTACCTGGCGCAGGCCCAGTTCCGTCAGACGTACTGCCGGTGGGATTGCGAAGATGAAGGTGGCGACCACTGCGGGTACGACTCCGATTCCGAAGAAAAACACCGCCGGGATCAGGTAGACGAACACGGGAAGCGTCTGCATAAAGTCGAGCACCGGGCGGAGAATTTGGCTTCCGAGCTTGCTGCGGGCCGCCCAGATTCCGGTGGGTACGCCGACGACAATGGCCAGGAAACTGGCGACCAACACGATGGCCAGGGAGTCCATGGTTTGGGGCCAGAGCTGCATGCTCTGAATCAGGAGCATGCCTAGGACGGTGAAGGCTGCAAGTCCGATACCGCGGGCCCACAAGGCCAGGACGCCGCTGATTGCAACAATCACGAGGGGGTGTGGAGCTGTCAGTACGATGAGCACTGCGTTGATGAGGGCTTCCATGAGCCAGGCAATCGCTTCGAAGAGCCCTCCCATGTTGTCCTGCAGCCAGGAGACTGCATCTGCTACATAACTTCCGATGGGAATCTCAAGCATTTTCGAACCGCCGCTCCGTATCAGAGAGGGCGGCTAGGAGTGCCGCCACGGATAATACGCCGACCAGTTGGCCGGACGAGTTGGTGATCCCGAGAGGGACACTGTTACGACCCACGAGGGGGAACAGCTCGCTCAACAGCGTGGAGGAATCCACGGTTGCGTACTCAGCTGTCGGAATCTGCGCCAAAGACATTGCGCCCTCTTGCACTCCCCGGCTCAGGGCTTCTGCGCTGACGGCTCCTGCGACGCGACCCTGCCCGTCCAGAACGTATACACCGTGTGCTTCAGCGTTGGCCAGCCGGGCCAGAACGTCCGCGGCCGACTCATCCTCCGTAGCCGTCAGTAGGGGATCGCGCATGACTTCCTGGGCGGTCACGACGCGGGAGCGGTCGACGTCGGAAACGAATTTGGCCACGTAGGGGTCAGCCGGCCGGGCGAGAATTTCTCCGGCCGTTCCCAGCTGTATCACTTTACCGTCCCGCATGACCATGATGCGGTCGCCTAGACGCATGGCCTCATTAAGGTCGTGTGTTACGAAAACAATCGTTTTTTGGAGTTTTTCCTGCAGTTTCAGGAGCAGGTCCTGCATGTCGCGCCTGATCAAAGGGTCCAGGGCGCTGAAGGGCTCATCCATGAGGAGGATCTGGGCATCTGTTGCCAGGCCCCGCGCCAGACCTACCCGCTGGCGCATACCTCCGGAGAGCGCACCTGGGAGATCGTGCGCCCAATCCGCAAGCCCCACTGTCTCCAGCGCTTCCATGGCCCGGGCTTCCCTTCCCTCCCGCTCCATACCCCGCACCTGCAGCCCGTATGCAGCGTTCTCGAGGACTGTCCGGTGCGGGAAGATCGCAAAGTGCTGGAAGACCATGTTGATGGTCTCGTTCCGGGTGACCCGCAGGTCCTTTTGTTTCAGCCCATTGATTGGCAGCCCGGCAATGACTGTGTCGCCCGATGTGGGTTCTACAAGGCGGTTCAGCATGCGGAGCAGGGTGGATTTTCCGGATCCGGAGAGCCCCATGATGACAAAAAGCTCACCCTTCTTGATGGAAAAGGATACGGAATCAACCGCTGGTTTCCGCAGGGGAGGACTTTGCTGGCGCCATGAGCGTCGGTTCTCGGCTGACTCATAGATCTTGGTCAGGTTCTTCACTTCTATTGCAGTTGGTGGGTTCATATCCCGTACTCCTGTTGTGCTTGGCATACCTAGACGGCCTCGCAAAGACGGAGAGCGTCGTAGTTTGCTGCATGGATGTTCCGGCTTGTGAGCGCGTCGGCAATCCGGAAGAGCTGGAGCTTTCCCTCAGGCTTGATAAAGGAGGGCTGTCCAAAGAGATGACCGCTGAGCCTCCGATCATTGTCAGCCCAACACCGCCCTTCACCTTTTCCACGTGATACTTCCGATGCCGGTCCTGCGGCAACCCGTCCACACTGTAGGCCGCCTCGTGCGAGGTCCTCATGATGCTGTTGCGGAGTATGAGGTTTCGGGGAATGTTGAGAGCAGAGGATCAACGGCCAACGGGCTTCGATTCGTGCTGAGGTCATACAACCCACTATGAAGCGCGTCACACTGCCCGTCAATAAGTTTGATCAAATTTTTTTGATCAAGATTCTGGTTACCTCTTGAAACGCCAGGTATGGTACTGGCGAGGATTGAATTGAACCCGGCACTATGGTGGGCGAGAGCAGGTCTTTGAAGCCCCTCACGCGGCCCTCATGACTGGCGAGCTCGAAGCAGGGTCCAAGCTGCGGATCCATGGGACCTGTCGGACCAGCTAGGTAACGAGCCACATGCCGATACGTGAAGCACTCCGGCGGCTGGAGGAAGCAGGGCCGGTGGAAACCCGCCGCACAGAAGCGCGGTGGTCAAGGAACTCCACGGAATCGACTCCCACGAAGTCGGTGCTGATGCTGCCACCGCTCATCCCGCGTTGCTCAAGGACTGAGGAGATGGCGCGCATTTCCAAGGCACCCTCAAGCAGGCTTCCCAGCACCGTTTCCCCTTCGTGCCGCCTCTCGTCCACGGATTTCGCGTACTGCTCCAGCTCAACTGCCGTAATTCCGAGCACACAGTGCAGCCAGCAGTGGGT
The DNA here is from genome assembly GCF_057656375.1 of Arthrobacter sp. Soil_C_60. Lineage (NCBI taxonomy): Bacteria > Bacillati > Actinomycetota > Actinomycetes > Micrococcales > Micrococcaceae > Arthrobacter > Arthrobacter sp. Soil_C_60. The sequence continues at coordinate 119,513 of NZ_JBDGKM010000007.1, forward strand.
CCGGGGCCTTATTATTTCCCGTTCGAATTCTCAGGGACATGCGGAGTTGTCCTGGCACCCCCTGCAGGGTTGACGTTGCCGGCTCCGGTGCCTTTATGCCGGCCGGGATCCGCCAAGACGTCCCCGGTGCCATCATCAATCAGTGCAAGCCCTCAAGCCATTTATACGAAGTGCTAACAAGAGGGGCCCATTCTAGCAAACCGTCTATGGTATGCGTCACGGGTTCAAACCATACTCGAAGGGAAGAAAGGAAGGTGTCATCGTGGTTATCAACTCTCAGTTTGAGCTGGGAAACAATGCAGCAAGGGATCTGGGGGCTGTCCAGAATCCCGGCGTTCCCGTGTGGGCGTCGCTGCCGGAGGAGAAGGTTCGCCCGCCCCTCTCCGCTGATATGACTGCCGACGTGGTCATTATCGGGGCCGGATACACGGGGCTGTGGTCCGCCTACTATCTGCTGAAGTCGGACCCTGCCCTGCGGGTGGTCGTTGTCGAGCGCGAGTACGTTGGTTTCGGCGCATCGGGGCGCAACGGCGGCTGGTGCTCGGGGATCTTCCCGATAAGCCTGGGGCGCGTAGCGAAACTGCACAGTTACGATCAGGCGCTCTCCCTGCAGTACGCGATGAACGATACCGTCGATGAAGTCGGAACGATCATCTCGGAGGAGAAAATCGACGCAGATTTCAGCAAAGAAGGCTTCCTCTCCCTCGCACGCTCCGAAGCTCAATTGCACAAAGCTCAGGCAGCCGTCAGGTCCGCTTATGACTTCGGGCTGAGAGGGCAGTGGGAACTGCGCAGCCGGGAAGAGGCGCAGGCCGCCGTCGGAGCCCAGGGAGTTCTTGGAGCCGCCTACACCCAGCATTGCGCACTTGTGCATCCTGGGAAACTGGTGCGCGGCCTGGCCGCAACGGTGGAAAAGATGGGGGCAACCATCTATGAAAAAACCAATGTTGTGGACTTTGAGCCCGGCCAGATTCAAACCAGCGGCGGTAGGGTCACAGCAAAGTACGTCATTCGCGCGACCGAGGGTTACACCTCGCAATTGCCGAACCATAAACGGACTCTTGCTCCGCTCTACTCCCTCGTCTTGGCAACGGAACCGCTGGCTGAAGCGACGCGGCGTGAATTGCGACTTGATCAGCGATTCGGTTTCAACGACCTTCGGAATCTGCGCGTGTACGCGCATATGACAAGCGACGGTCGCCTCGTCTTCGGTGGTAGGGGGGCCCCTTATCACTTCGGATCATCGGTCTCGGAGTCCTACGACGTGAACGACGGAATCCACGCCAAAATCCGCCGCACCATGCTGGACTTCTTTCCCTCTCTCGAAGACGCGGCCATCACCCACCGATGGGGTGGTCCGCTCGGCGTGCCCAGGGACTGGCACCCGTCCGTTGGGTTGAACAAGGAGACAGGACTCGCTTGGGCCGGACCTTATGTAGGGGATGGGGTCGCAACCAGCAACCTGGCCGGCCGGGTGCTCCGCGATTTGATTCTTGGCAAACAATCTTCCCTGACAAACCTGCCCATCGTGGACCATCGCTCGCCCCAATGGGAACGCGAACCCCTCCGCTGGCTGCTGGTGAACATGGGCCTGTACGCCGCCTCGGCTGCCGACGTAGAAGAACGCTTAACCGGCAAACCCTCGAATATCTCGAAAATTCTCGAAAAGCTCACAGGCGCACACTAAGGAGAATCCAATGGCACAAATGTCCGTGCTTAAAAAGAATGATGTCGAAGGCAGCCTGCCGGCGGCCGGGCTGCGGGCCGGTGCCGACAGCGGCAACCCCACCCTCAGCGTCAGGACCTTGGCGCCTGAAACCGGTAGCAACATCGGGGTTTGGGAATGCGAACCCGGCGGGTGGCCGGTCATCGACAGGGCCGATACGGAAGTCTGCTACATCCTGGCAGGCACCGCAATGATCACCGATGGCGCCACAGGCGAAGTCAGCACCATCAGTGCCGGAGACTTTGTTGTCCTGCCTACGGGCTGGTCCGGCCGATGGGACGTCACAGAAACCGTCCGTAAGGTCTACGCCATTTACAAGTGAGCACTCAGCACCAGCGACGCCACATCTGCCTATCGAGAGAGTTTTAGGCCGACACGTCGCGGTGAAGCGGTGTCATTCCGCCCGCCCGCTTGGGAAGAACGCGGCAGACACGGCGCCATTGCGGTGCCGGTGGTTCTGTGATCTCGTCCCGCAAGCGGAGCGGATTCGGCAAGGGTGAGTCGTCAGGCGGCTTTCAGCAGGAGTGGATCTCAGAGGAGTTTCCGTTCCTGGAACAGGACAAGCCGTGGATGCCGGCTGACCTTGTCCTGACTGCACACCCTGCCATCTCGGGCAGCTATGTCGAGATGGCTGGGACAGTGTAGGGGGCGTGAGACGACAGGGCTGCCGCTACGTCACTGCGGCACGGCGCGCTGCTCGCGGCTCCTGGCATGGCGGCATTCTGGGGCAGGCGTTCCTTGATCCGGTCGATGACGCTGAGGAGGGAGTCGTCGATAATCCGGCTGACAGACCCGGGTCGTACACTTCGGCCGCTGCAGAATCTCTTTATGCGACGTCCAGAATATGGAGGTTTCGTCGGACGTCAGTGCCTGCCGGGCGCCGAAGATGTTATAGGAGCAGCAGCGGTTCCACAATCCCGGATCATTTCGACGAGCAGCGGATTGCCTGTGGCCGCATAGAGAGGATCCGAAGCATGTGTTCGTGTGATCGAGTAGCCAGCGATCCGCTCTTCACTCAAGGCCTTCCGCACCACGCGGTCCCTCATGCATCTTCGCAAGATCGGCGGGCGTCACCAGTTCAGCCCCTGACGCGCCGCCTTGACCTCAAGGATCCTGCGGATCGAGTAGATATGCAGCAACTCCTCCAGGTGGGGCTCCTTGACCACCCCGCTTCTGTGCGGCGGGTTTTCCACCGGCCCTGCTTCCTCCAGCCGCCGGAGTGCTTCACGTATCGGCATGTGACTCGTTACCTAGCTGGTCCGACAGGTCCCATGGATCCGCAGCTTGGACCCTGCTTCGAACTCGCCAGTCATGAGGGCCGCGTGAGGGGCTTCAAAGACCTGCTCTCGCCCACCAAAGTGCCGGGTTCAATTCAATCCTCGCCAATACCATACTGCCATTTAAGGAGCTTCCATAAGTTTGATCAAAAAAATTTGATCAAACTTATTGACGGGCGGCGTGATGCGCTTCATAGTGTTTTGTATGGCGTCAGCACGAATCAGGGCCCCTTGGCCGTTAATCCACTGCTCTCACCGTTCAAGATCCGGAACCTTACTCTCCGCAGCAGCATCGTGAGCAGCTCGGACGAACCGGCCTACAGCGAGGATGCTCGTGGCCACGATCCGACATCAATGGGTGAGGGTTTCGATGTTGCTCGTAGCGAGACCGCCCAGTCCGTTTTTAGGAAAGATGAGAAGGCAATAATGAAAGATGTGATCATTGTCGGTGGAGGCCTCGCGGGGCTTTCCGCTGCGTGGCGTTCGCGCTTTTTCGACACCGTGCTGCTTGAAAGCCAGCCCCGTATTGGAGGGCGAGTGCGCTCCGAGCGACGAGGTTCACACTGGCTCAATTGGGGTGGCCACATGTATGCAGGTCCCGGTTCGGCGACGGACACCCTGTTCAACGAGACTGGCATCGAGGCTGTTGAGATCCCGGGTTCCCTGACCGGATTCAACATGAACGGCAAGACCTTGTACTCGGGAACGCTGGCGACCTATCCGTTGCGTCTTCCCATCTCCATGGACTCGCGGATCGCGGCATTCACCGTGGGCGCACGAATCCTGCGTTCGCTAATCATGGAATACATGAATGTGGTGAAAGTCCGTCCAGGCGAGTCCGCAACCAAGCGACAGCAGCGCATCTACGACTTCCAGAACGAAATCTCGTTCCGCGAATGGATCGGTCGGAAGATGCCCCGGGACGCTGAAGAAATCTTCGACGTCACCGTAACCCGATGCACCGGTTCGGTTGATGACATTTCAGCAGGTACCGGCATCGGCTACTTCTCGCTGGTACTGGGCATCGGCGCCGGTTTGAACCGCGGCATCGTGGGTGGACCATCGACCTTGACTGAGACCATCGCGGCCCGTTTGGGCGACCGGGTCCAGCTGGGGGCCGAAGTCGTTGAGGTTGTGCCGAAGAAGAATTCCGTCGTCGTCCGATACCGGCAGAACGGCGAGGATCACGAGGTAGAGGCCCGCACGGTCGTTATGGCGACCACCGCGACGGTGACGAACCGTGTTACGAAGGACCTTCCCAATGACCTGCGCGAGGCCCTGGGCCAGATCAAGTACGGGAACCACGTGGTCACCTCCGTGATGACCAATGAGACCACCCCGAAGAAGTGGGACGACGTCTACTGCATCGCAGCCCCGAAGCGCTCGTTCTCAATCCTGACGAACCAATCAAGCATCGTCCGCGGATCTGAGGCGGAACGTCAGCCTGGCTCCACGTTCATGGTGTTCTCCCCGGGCGCAAAGGGCGCAGCCCTGATCAACAAGTCCGATGAGGAGATCCTCGACATCCACCTCAATGACATGAACGAAGTTCTGGGCGAGGGCTTCCGAAGCTCAGTGGTAGAAGCCGAAACCTGGCGGCTGCCCGAAGGTGCGCCGTACTGCTTCCCCGGACGCGGCAAGCTCCAGCCAACTCTGCTGCGAGGAACCGAGCGCATCAAGCTCGCTGGCGACTACCTCGGCACGATGTACACGGAAACGTCGGTCGCCACCGGGTTCCAGGCAGCGCAGGACGCTATGAGCCTGATCGCCACGGAGAACCAGCAAGCCCGGGCTCCGAAGAACTCACTGCTTTCAACCATCTAAAACCTCTACCTGACCACCACAAGGAGAACCGAATGTCTGACTTCCTATTCCCTGGGTTGAACTTGGCCCTTGCAACGCCCTTTGACGAGAACGGCAAGGTCGCTTACGGCCAGCTTGAGGAGAACATCGAGCGATACCTCGACGCTGGTATCTCCAGCTTTTTGCTGAGCTCCGGCACGGGTCTCCACGTCTACCTCACGCGGGACGAAGCCGATGAGCTCATCGAGCGCGGCTCGAAGATCATCAATGGCCGCGCAAAGACCATCGCCCAGACCTCCGCGCTCACTGTGGAGGACGTAGTGTCCCGCACCAAGCACGCGGCCGATAACGGTGTGGACGGTGTCATGGTGCTGCCGCCATTCTTCGAGGGGCCAGCAGACGATGACAATATCTTCGCGTACTACGAGGCTGTGGACGCGGGCGGCTTGCCCATCATCGGCTACAACGTTCCGGGCGGAGTTGCCCCTGCGATTACGCCGGATCTCTTCCGCCGATTGATTGAGATCCCGAACTTCGTCTCCGTGAAGGACAGCCGCGGTGATATGACCGCCGAGGCCGACCTTATCCGCACCGGCCTGCCAGTGCTGAACGGTGCTGACTCGCTCGCAGCGGCCGCCTTGTACTCGGGTGCCGCAGGCGTGATCTGGGGAGGTGCGAACATCGCCCCCAAGGCGGCCGTCGCATTCGTCGATGCTGCAATGCGCGGCGAATGGGACCTCGCACGGCAGCTGTGGCTTCCGCTGGAGCCGTTGATGAGCTACCTCGAAAAGGGTGAGTACGTACCTTCAGTCTTCGCTGCCATGGAAATGACCGGCTATCCAGCAGGTTCGCCGCGTCGGCCCTTCAGTGCGCTGTCCGCCGAGAAGCGCGCCCTGCTGAAGCCCCTCGTTGACGAGTTGCTCGCCGCCGCGGTTTAGCGCGGAACGCGCGTCTCAGCACGAGGACCGAGCTAGCCGGGGGTCTGTACTGGTGCTGCCACGACAGAAAAGGGAACTGGACCAATGACAACGACAGGCACAATGGGACCGCTGGCTGGATTGACCGTTCTCGTAACAGGTGCGTCCCGGGGAATCGGTGCGGCAACAGCGCGGACCCTGCACCGTGACGGAGCCACGGTCGTCTTGCACTACTGGTCGGCCGCAGGGCCGGCGGAGGCGATCGCGCAGGAGCTGGGCGATCGCGTCCATCTCGTGCAGGCCAACTTATCCGAGGTGGACGGACCGGCGCAGCTGTGGTTGAAGACTCTCGATGCTGTCGAAGCAGTCGACGTTCTGGTCAACAACGCCGGCGCGTGGATCCCTTCCCCTATGCTCGGCACGGATGAGGCCTGGAAACATGGCTGGGACGCCAACCTGTCCCTCAATCTGTGGGCAGCGGCCGATCTGGGGCGGTCGGCGGTGAAACACTTCCGCGGGCGGGGCGGCATCATTATCAGCGTCGCCAGCCGTTCCGCCCATCGCGGCGATGATCCGGAACACTTGGCCTATGGTGCCGCCAAGGGCGGCTTGGCGGCAATGACCAAAGGTATCGCCCGGGGGTTTGCCTCCGACGGTGTCTTGGCTTACGTCCTCTCACCCGGTTGGGTGGCAACCGAGCTGTCATCGGGCAGCGAGGCAGATGCGATCGCCGCCACACTGCCGCTACGCGAGGTTACTCCCCCGCAGGATGTTGCCGAAGTGATCGCTTTTCTTGCCAGCGGCCGCGCCAAACACGCCACAGGCACAACCATCGACATCACCGGCGCTGATTACGTCCGTTAAGCACGGTGGTTCGGGCAACTTTTCTGCGAAAAATGCCGCGGGAATGCTACCCGTTTCGTAAAAAGGCGGCCACTCCTCGCACAGTACGTCCCGGCCTGCCCACCCGTAGTGCGTGGCCGTGCCGCTCTTCTTACGTCAAGCCTCTCTGTTTTTATTTCTTCGAAAGAGATCATCATGTCCAAGTACCGTTTTCAGAATCCCGCAACGGGCGAGGTTCTAGAGTCCTTTGAATCAGCAAGCGATGCAGACATTCAGGCTGCACTCGGTCGAGCGGATTCTGTCTACCGCCAGTGGAGAGAGCGCAGCGTTCAGGAACGGGCAGCCATCATCCAACGCGTTGCTGACCTGTTTCGGCAGCGATCCGAGGAGCTCGCACGACTAATTTCCCTCGAGATGGGGAAGTCACTTTCCGAGGCAGCCGAGGAAGTAGAGTTCGCCGCCTCTATCTGCGAGTACTACGCCGTGCATGGTCCAAGCCTGATCACGGACTACGAGATCCCCAGCACGGTCCCAGGCAAGGCACGCATCGAGCAGCGCCCCATCGGCGTCCTGCTCGGCGTCATGCCGTGGAACTTCCCCTACTACCAGGCAGTCAGATTCGCGGCACCGAACCTGCTTTTGGGTAACACGATCCTGCTCAAGCATGCGGACATCTGCGCCCGCTCATCACTGACCATGCAACAGATCATGGAGGAGGCTGGCGTCCCGGTCGGCGGCTACCAGAACCTGTTCTCGTCGCACGACCAGATCGCCACGATCATCGAGGATCCCCGGGTGCAAGGTGTTTCGCTCACTGGGTCGGAGCGCGCTGGTGCGCACATCGGTGCGCAGGCGGGAAAGCACTTGAAGAAGTGCGTGCTGGAACTTGGCGGTATCGATCCAATGGTGGTGCTCGACGCCGAGGATGTCCCACAGGTTGCCAAGCAGGCGTGGGACTTCCGCACCTACAACGGTGGGCAGGTCTGCAACTCCAACAAGCGCATTATCGTCATGGACGACATCTACGAAGAGTTCGTTGCAGAGCTGACGAAGCAGGCCCAGGGTCTGAAACCCGGTAACCAGTTGAATCTCGGCCCTGATGAGTACGCTCCGTTGTCCTCCCGTGCAGCCGCCGAGACGGTGCATGCACAGGTGCAAAAGGCCGTCTCCGAAGGAGCGACCTTGGAGGTCGGCGGTGAACTCTCGCAAGGCCCCTCGGCATACTACTCACCCGCGGTCCTCACCAACGTCCCGCTGGACTCGGAGTCATACCAGGAGGAGATCTTCGGTCCGGTTGCGACCGTGTACAAGGTCCACAGCGATGAGGAGGCATTGCAGATAGCAAACGACTGCGCTGTTGGACTTGGAGGTTCTGTGTTCTCCACCGATGAGGCTCGCGCCTCGCGCCTTGCTGCTCGCCTCGAAGTGGGCATGGCGCACGTCAACACCATCGCGGCAGAAGCGGCAGAACTGCCGTTCGGCGGTGTAAAGCGTTCCGGTTTCGGGCGCGAAATGGGCCCGACCGGGATCGGAGAGTTCTCGAACAGTCGTCTCTTCTTCGTGTCAGCGTAACCGCCTAGGGACGCAAGCAAAAAAAGACGGCAAGGAATCTATATCCGCCTACTCATTCAGTGCAGGTTGCGGATGTCGAAGGAAAGATAATGTCACTTACACAGCAGACAGCTGAGGATACAAAGTTCAAAAGACGGTTCATTATCCGTCTCTTCGGGGTGCTGGCTGGCGGCACCTTCTTGGACGGCTATATTCTCGGCATCATTGGACCGGTGACAGCTGTCCTGCAGGAAGACCTCGGTTTCACCGCACTGCAGGTCGGTCTGCTCGCCGCCATGACCATGGTGGGCATTCTTATCGGGGCACCCCTTGGAGGATGGGCTGCCGACAAGTGGGGCCGCAAGCCCCTCTTCATAATTGATATTGCGCTGTTCGTCGCGGCATCGATTCTCCAGTTCTTCGTGGGTTCGCCAGAGCTGATTATGTTCGTCCGCTTTGCAATGGGGCTGGCCATTGGTGCTGAGTACTCCGTAAGTTGGCCGATGCTCTCCGAGTTCGCACCATCACGCACCCGCGGTCGTCTCATGTCGATCAACCAGCTCGCGTTCTACGGCGGATTTATGTTTGCTTACGCGTTCGCCTTCTACCTGAGCGCTATCGGAGTCTCCTGGCGCCTAATCCTCGGGTCGTCCACCGTCCTCGCCGTTGCCTTGCTTTTGGGTCGAATCGGCCTCCCGGAGTCTGCACGATGGCTGTGGTCGAAGGGGCGTCAAGATGAAGCGCGCGCCATTGCTTACAAATATATGGACGGCGCTTCGGACATTGCCGACTTCGAGCGAGTTGCTCAACACGAGAAGAAGGCGCGTTTCGTGGAGATCTTTTCACGGGAAAACGTTCGATCCACCGCCTTCATCTCCGTCTTCTGGTTCTGTAACGTTCTACCGTACTTTGGCATCGCTACTTTCGCAGGTGCTGTACTCAGTCAGTACGGGCTCGCCGATGGTTTGAGTGGAGGCGTGGGACTGTCAATGGTGGCGGTCGTGGCCGTAGCAGTCACGATGTCATTGATTGACAAGGCCGGCCGACGGGTTTTCACGGCGCCGCCTCAATGGATCATGCTCGGCATCTTCCTTCTGCTCGGCCTCTGGTCATCCGCCCCGTCATGGCTAGTACTCATACTCTTCTTCGTATTCTCGTTCCTGAACGCAGTCAATGGTGTCCTCACTGCTGTGTACCCAGGCGAATTGTTCCCGACAGGGGTGCGCGGTGTCGGGACAGGCTTTGCAGCCGCTTTCAGCCGGCTCGGTGCAGCAATCGGCATATTCTTGCTTCCCGTAGGCATCGAAACTCTGGGGATCGGCCCAGTTCTTCTGATGCTTGCGGGCGTAGTTGCCATCGGTGCAATCGTCTCGCAGATTTGGGCACCGGAGACGAAGGGAAAGTCGCTGTCGGAAACCACGACCTCGCTCATGATCGTGCCTAAACCGCAGTAAAAGTTGCCCAATTGCGATCCAGCATCAGGGCAAGTCTTTGGCAAAGGTCTAATTGATTGAAACAGGAGTCTGCAGTGAATGAATATTTTGATCAATTTTTTTTGATCAAACTTCTCTTAGGACAGTAGAATGACGTGCATGACGATGGCGAGGATCGAACCGGGCACTTTGGTTGGCGAGCAGGTGTTCGAGGCAATCCACGCCGCCATTATGAATGGTGAACTCGAGGCAGGATACAAGCTCCGTATCCAGGATTTGTCGGCCCAACTGGGCACTAGCCACATGCCGATACGCGAAGCTTTAAGGCGGCTGGAAGAGGCGGGGCTGGTGGAGAACCCTCCGCGCAGAAGCGCTGTGGTTAAGGAGCTCCACCTGGAGGAGCTCCTGCACGTTTATTCCATCCGCAGAATCCTCGAAGTTGAGGCCGCCCGGCAGGGCGCGGAACTTCTTACGCGAGACGACTTGGAAAAGATGCACGAGGAGTTCGGATCAATCCGGGAAGCCCTGAGCCGAGAGCGCATCACTGACTACCTCGACCGCGACGAACGCATGCTCAGCATCCTCTATGCGTCTACGGGAAACCTGCTTCTGGTCGACATGATCCAAGGCCTGTGGAACCGCTGCCGCTCCTACAAAATTTTGGGCGCCCGCCAGGCTCTCACATCCGACGACACCTCGATGTTCTGGACGCCGCACGAAGAACTGCTCGCAGCAGCCGAAGTGAAGGATTCCCAAGCTGTCAGCCGGATCATCGACGACTCCCTCCTGGCCGCCATTGACCGAATAAAGGCGCGTCTACCCCACAAGGCGGCAACGCTTGACTAGAGGGCGGGCCTTTCCCCGCGGAGGGCAGAAAGTGCCAGTTCAAGGGCTGCCCCTACTGGCCGGGAGCTAAGGCCAGTAAGCCGTCGGGGATGACTTCATTTGCTGTCAGGACGAGGTTAGCCCAAGTCCAAGGCTTTCCGTGCTCAAGGAGAGGAAATTCCTCGTTCATCCATTCCTGTTGGAAACTGACTGACGACTCACCGCGGCGGGTCCGTTCCGCTTCCCGCTGCCGCAGTCGTCCCCCTTGGCTCCATGGTCTATCACTTCGGTGACATGGAGGACCTCCTCCGCGAGGCCTTTACGCGGTTCGCCGGGGCCGTCGCGAAGTCATTCGAACGGCGAATGAACGCCGCAACGGACCGGGAGTCGGCGCAAGCAGCCGTGGTTGCGGTGATCACCGAAAATGTTTTCGGCAACCAGCGGGACTCGTCCTCACGCACGAGCTGTACACACTGGCCGCCCGTGACTCTACCTTCCGTGACTCACGAACACCTGGATGGCATGCAGCCGCCGGGCACTGGAACAGCACTTCGACTCCCTGACTGCGCGGCTGCTCGACGCTCTCATCGAGGGAATCACAATACACAGAGCGCTGGATAACGAACCCCATCCGGCGGCCTCGGCCCCTGAGGCAGTTGTACGTATCACGGGAAGCCGTGGCTTGGTGAAGAATGCTGAATGAGTCTCAGGCTGCAGCTGACGATGTGGGAGAAGAGGCCCCCCGTTCGCACTGGTTCACCTTGTAGTGGAAGCCGAGGCACTCCTCCACAGCCCAAGCCTGGTAAAAGCTGCCTCTTCAAAATGCCGGCGCCCATCGATGGGCGACAGCACCCAGAGGATTGACCCGACGCCGTCAACGGTTCCGCTGCACACGGCTGTTCCTGCTGCCGGATTTCGACGTTAGCGCCGTCGAGAGTGCACCAATCGCTGATGCGGCGGTGGTTCATGTCAATTACCCGCTTTCCAATTCCTCTGATTCAGAGGGGTCCTATATCGAGGATGCCGTCGCCGCGTGAAACACACGGAGTGAGTAGCTTTTCCTGTTCATCCTCTGTCAGCACTGCGTCCCTGTGGTCGGCGTCACCGCCGATCAGGGATAGTTTGCATGTCCCGCAAGTCCCCGCGTTACAGGAGCTCGGCCACTCAATGCCAGCGGCCCGCATCGCTGCCAGAAGAGTGCTCTCAGCCGGAACAGGAATCAGTTCACCTGTGGGTACCCATCTGGCTGAGAAGGGTCCGCTGAATTCACCCAAGGGAGAAACACCGGCAAAGTCCTCAAAATGAATGCGGGAGGGGCCCCAGTGCATGGTCAATGCCCGGACTTGAGCCATCAGGCCAGGAGGCCCGCAGCAATAAACGTCTCTGTCATCCGGGCTTTCCAAGACGCTCCAGAGGTCGTACCGCTCGCTTTGCTCATCACGCATGTACAACGTGGAATGCGGGTCCTCTGTAAATTCGGTCGCATATGCCGCCTCAGCCTTGGATGCCGCGAGGTACAGGAGCTCGCACTGCCCACCCTGCCGGCGAATCGTGTTGTACATGGATCGGATAGGCGTGATCCCTATGCCGCCGGCGATCAACAAAGCGCTGCGGGAATCACTGAGGGGAAAGTTGCCTGTCGGCGGTTTCACGTCCATGACGTCCCCTGGGGTCGCGTCCGTGTGCATGCTCAGCGAACCGCCACTCCCGGCGGGATCTAATGCGACGGCCACAATCCAGCAGCCGTCGGACCCCTGCGGGCCTTCCGTGGTCGAATAGCACCTCGGCATTCCTGATGGCGTGATTATCTCGATGTGATCACCCGGCGAAGGGGCCGAAAGAGTTGACCCGTCGAGGGCCTCGAAACGAAACTCGATGACACTCTCTGCGACACGACGCTTTCCTGCCAGCCGGACTTTGACGTATTCCTCTATCATCGGCGGGGCTTCAGGTCATGGGCGGGGGCCAGCTCCACCGTCATTCCTGGCTGAAGCAGACCGCCCTGGGTAATGGATGCATACACTCCAAAATAAGTGTGCCCGTAAAAGCGCTTCAAGAGCCTGGGGATGGGCAGGTCCCTCACTGCGCTTACACGGTTTACTTCAGTAGCTGCGCAGCGGCCAGCACGCTTGGACGGCCTTACGCGCACCTCGCCTCCGATTGCCACGTCGTGCCCCATCCACTCAAATTCTGCCCAGGGTTCGTCTGTGTCTATATACAGGTTGGCCCTGAAACGCAACGGATCGATCTCCACTCCGGCACGTTCGGACAGATCCCGGACCGATGCGAGATTAACGACATGGCACGATGAACTGTCCAAGTACGAGTAGTTGTAGTTTTGCGCGTGCGCTATTACTGGCGCCTTATCATTGGGAAGGTCCAGAACTCTGGCAAAAAACTGTTCCGCCCGAGAACGGTCAGTTTTATCCATCAGGTCGACCGAGAGAACAAGATGTTCCTGAACGAAGACTTCAAAATGGCCCGTTGCGGGATCACAACGGGTTAGTAGGCCCGCAAGACGATATTCATCTGTCAGCTTGAAGAACTCTGGCTGCAGTGGCTCGAAGAATGCTCTCTGGAGATCGGCGTTGTGGTGAGCCAGAGCGAACGCACGATCGTATGGGAATCCTCGCTCTGGGCTCACTTTTACGGATTCCAGTGGTTGCGCGCTCATTGATTTCATGGGGTAGATGTAGAGGCTCGTCACCTTGCCGATTTTCAATGGGTTTTGTCCTTGGCCGTTGGGGTCGTTACCGTCTGGGTCTAGTGGACTGTCAGCGCACGTAATCGGCGCCGGAGATGTCGATGGTGGCTCCCGTGGCGCCGCTAATGACCTAGCTCACATCCTGCTTTCAGTCGTTCGGAAAAGTGCTTGGTCAGGCGCGTTGTTTAGGCGGCGGACCCTCATGCCGCCCACCTGTTTAGCTGGACGAAACAGATGTGTGAGGTTCTTCTCCCACCGCTTGCTGCCAGTAACCAGCCTCGGCCAGCCATTGAAGGGTTGGACGACAGCCGTATGGGCTGCTCAAGACCTCGTACAGGCATACAAGTAACTATGAGACGCATCAATGGCGGTGGTCAAGAACTTTGATCAAGTTTTTTTGATCAAGTAATTGTGGCAACATTTGTAGGGACAACCGCGGAACCGCATGAAATAGCACTGCTCCTACGGATCGGGGGAATGCCGGTGGAGCATCCAGGACGGTGAACATGTGACTAAGGGCGTTAGGCGCTGCATATGTAAGACGCGGACTGACTAGCTCCCAGTACCATCGCTGGCAAGCTTGGCACCTTCGTTCCGACGCCCGGCATAGCAATCATTCACGAATAAGCACCGAAGCAACGAATACCGTAGATGGAGAAGCATGGATTCCCAATCGAAAGTACTGATCCTAACCGCGCATCCGGATCCGGATTCCCTGACCGTCGCAGTAGCGCAGGCCATTGGTTCAACTATCAGCGACGGCGGCCATGATGTCGTATTCCAGAATCTCACGGAGATTAACTTCTGGCCTGCCTTCACGGCGGAAGACCTCGCCGCTTACCGGGACGTTGCGGCCGGTAGGCCGCCCAGGCTTCCCGAGGACGTACTTGAGCAACAGCAACTGATAGCTTCCTCCGATGCCCTGGTGATCGTCTTCCCCGTCTACTGGTGGTCCATGCCGGCGCACATCAAGGGTTGGCTTGAACGCGTTTTCACTGGGGGCTGGGCGTACGGTTCCGACAGGGCGAATGTCCTCGAACGCTTGAAAGTCCAACTCGTGGCACTTACGGCCAGTGATGCTGACCTGTACGACCGCCATGAATACCAGCGGTCCGCGGAGACCCAGATTCGCCATGGAGTGTTCGAATACTGCGGAATCCGAAACGTCGACATAACGTGGCTATGGGAAGCTGAGCGTCAGCCCGAAGCGGTCTTGGCCGAGGCGCGCGCATTGAGCTGTTCCCTCGAGCCAGAAGTCGTCTAGCAGCTTCATTCCTTGGCCCGCTGTGAGCAGTGGTGGCGTCACGTAGGGGCAAGAGCCTCCACGAACGCTTCCGCTCACCGCGCTCACTCGAAGCCGGGATGCTCACGTGTCCTAGGTTTCCCGAGGGCCGGGAGTAGGTAGGACTCGCGTCTTTCAGTTGCGGAGGCTGCTGAGTTTCCACGGCAGGTGCCCTGAGGTACCTGCCGAAATATCGAGCGATTCATCAGCCCGTTCCATGTCTTCGGGTTGGAGCAGGGTGCCGGTAGCGATGCGGCGCCGGGATCAACCGCGCCATTGCTTGGGTTGCGCGTCGTACCGGCGCCGATCTGGCCACCTTGTGGGTGATCGAGGGCGCGGCTTCCTATGGTGCCGTGCTGGCCGGTGCTGTCGCAGCTGCCGGCTACCAGGTCGCAGAAGCCGCGCGCATGGCCGCCATGCCGCGTCGTGGGGTTGGCAAGTCCGATCCGTTGGACGCGCATCGGATCGCTTCTGCCGTCCTTCCCTTGAAAGAACATGGACCTTCGTCAAGCCACGGCCGCGCGAACTATCGCACATCGACGGCGCAGGCAGGGGAGCGGCTCACTCCAGCTTGGCCTGGCGCAGGTACTGGTAGACGGTTTCCCTGCTGATTCCATAGTTCCGGGCAAGGACTGCTTTCGGAACACCGGTGCCGGCGCGATGGACCAGTTCGGCGGCCCGTTCCGGCGTGAGGGTCTTTTTCCTTCCTTTGTAGGCGCCGCGCTGCTGGGCCAGGGCGATGCCTTCCCGCTGCCGCTCCCTGATGAGGATCGTTCGAACTCGGCGAAGGCACCCATAACGGAGAGCATGACAGGGCCTTCCAGATCGCAAATCTCCTGAGGGCTTGTGCGTTTGGCAAGCAGTGTCAAATGGTCCGGTCAGTTCCGATGTTCATAGCGTGGTTCGACGAAAACGCGGCGGACCATGGGCTCGAAGAAGTCAAGGGGCAAGTTCTCGTATGCTGGGTCAAAGCAGTTCTCGTCGTAGAGCTCGCAGAATTCGACGCAGTCGTCGAACCACTGGTGCCCCCGCCACTTTTCGCGAGCATTCTGGTCGAGGCCCGCAAGGTGGCCGTAGTAGTACTGCTGAAATGCAGGATGATGCTTGACAATCCAGCACAGGCGTTCGGGAAAGTATGGGCGCATGACAGCTGCCATCATCTCGCCGTGCGTATGAGGGGCCAGTCCGTCACCCATGTCGTGGATCAGGGCGGCGACGACATACTCTTCGTCCCGTCCGTCCCGGTGAGCGCGCGTTGCGGATTGCAAGCTATGTTCCAGGCGACTGATTCGGTAGCCGCCAAGCCCCTCTTCCATTTCTCTCAGTGAGGCGAGAATCCGGTCAGGAAGCGCCCTACTGAATTCCTCCTCAAGAGAGCTCAGAAGAGCATAGTCCTCCCGGGTGCCCTCGTGCATTTTCGTGAATGATACGACGTCCATCTTTCATGCTCCTTTGTTGCGTTTCAGCGTGCTCACTGGGTACGCGTCATTGTTTGTCTGCTCGGAGGTCGTGTAGGCGACTAGCGCTTTGTTGGGGAAGATTGTGTCCTGGGTTCTGTCGACTCTGATTGATTTCCAATTCGCTCGTACGTTTCCGGTCGTCGTGACCGAGACCAGAAGGCCAGTGCAATGCTTGTGCCCCGGCTACTTTGCGCTTCAACGCTTCATTAACCTGCGCATTTCGCGACTGATGGGTTAGCCAGCGCGTGTGGAGGCGCAGGAGTTGCTTGACGAGGGTGAAGCCCACCTATAGCACTAATCAACATGCAACGCACGCGGCCCCGGCACCGCCCAACCTTGTAGTTTTCAAAAGAGGCTTTGCCAGTAGCGGCATCGGCTACGCGCATGAGCTTGCTCAGGCGCGCGGCAAGGTGAGGGCATGGGAAGTGATCTTCGCCAGGAATTCCTTGCCCGCATCAGAGATGGCAGCCGTAGCAACGCGGGTATCACCAACAGGTACACCAACGGATTCGAGGCAGTACTTGGTGGCCGCGATGAACGGTTCGGAATCAATTCCGTTCACGAACGGGTACAAGTCCTTCCACAACTGCTGTGCCTTGGGCAGATCCTTTTTCTGGATGGCATCGTAGACGGCTACCAATTGGCCGGGCACAACGTTCGCGGTGATTGCCATAAGTCCGGCGCCCTCTACGAAGCAAGCAAGGGCCAGGGTGTCCCACCCGACGATGGTGTCGACAACGTCACCGAGTTCGTGGACGAATTGAACGGCTTGCGCCATGTCCGGACTGGTGTTTTTGACGTACTTGATGTTCGGGCACTGCTCGGCCAGTTCCCGGATTGTGTCCGCCTGCAGATCCACACCCGTGACCGACGGGATGTTATACAGCATGATCGGGATGTCAACACTCTCCGCGACGGCGCGGTAGTAGGCCTTGACTGCATCCAGGCTCAGCGGGTCGAAGTAAGGGGCGATAACCATCGCGACGTCCGCGCCAGCCTGCTCCGCGTGGCGGGTGAGCTCGACTGCTTCCTTCGTCGTGAGGGCTCCGGTCTGCGCAACGACAGGCACACGTCCGGCCGCCTGCTGAACTACCGTCTCTACAACAAAACGGCGTTCTGCGTGAGTCAATGTTTGGAACTCACCACTGGTTCCGTTGGCGACCACCCCATGCACGCCGCCATCAATGGTGCGGTCCACAACTGCGCGCAGCAGTTTTTCGTCGATCTCGCCGTCAGCGCCAAAGGGCGTGACGAGCGGCGTCAAAATACCGTAAAGCTTCGTGCTCATGAATTTCCTCCTGTGGGGGACCGTTAACGCTAGGTTTGCCGGCTGGACTTTGTGCATGCGGCTGGCATTAGGCGGTTAGGGAAGCTCTGACGTCTCTGGCGCCCTCGGTCTGGGACGGTGAGAGCATAGGATCAGCGGCTAACAGGCTCCGATTGGTGGTGACGTCACAGCACCCACCCTGCAGCGCATCACACCGTATGTCAACGATTTTTGATCAAAATTATTTGATCAAAACCCTTGGCTACCTCCTAGAACGGCAGATATGGTATTGCCGGGATGCGGCGGGGACGTTCGGAAGTGGAGCCGTGTTTTTCGGGCGCTGGAGATCGTACGCCCGGGACTTGGACTAGTTTGCAGCGGATTGTCCCAGTCCTGGCTTTTCTGCTCAATGATCGCTTGTTCACTCATGACTGCTACCTGATTCTCAGGACGGCGACGGCTTTGTCGAGTACGAGCGGCTCGACGATCACGACCTAATCAACCAAGGCTGGAAGGATTCCTGGGACGGATGCACCTAATATAGGCGATCTACCGGCACTTTCGAACCGGCATGTTGTCAAGCTGAAGACGTGGACCGCCGGAGGGATGCGGGCGCGGTTCCCAACAGCGGACCGGTCCTCGGCTCTCTGGCCCAGCGAGGGGGCCGAAAGGATGTCGCGGGGTGCTTCCGGGGATGCCTGATCGACAACCCAGTCGAATTCCGGGACGATCAAAACGGTGCGCCGTCTGGGCCCGGAACCGGCGGTGACTTCGGCAAACCGCATCTGGACGGCTCCGAAGCGGCCATAATCAGTGACGTATGGATTCGGGCCGAAGTCCTCCAGATCCAGCATCGTCATCTCCCTGTGGCGAAGCCCATAGGCATAACAGACCTTGAACGCCACCGAATCACGGAACAGGGGCAGCCAGCGCTTGCTGCCGCCCGCGTACTCGCGGTCGATGAGATCGTCGATGTGATCGAAAAGCCGTTGCAGCTCTGCCCGGGTGAACGCCCGCCGCCGTGCCGGCACGGCATCATCGGTCGCGCCTGGGCGTGTTCCATTCAAAGCAGATCTGGCTTGGGATATAGCCGAAAGTGCGTTCGCAGAACTCGCCCCATCCATAGCCCGGATGTGTCAGGTAGGCGCAGAACATTTGCCACGGCATTGCTGTACGAGCGCAGAGTCTTCAGGCTGATCTGCCTTTCACCGGACCGCAGGCCAGCGAGGAATTCCTCAATGTCAACGGGCCGCCACTGCCGGGGAAACTCACCGGCGAACTCTTTGAACCGTTCCAGCAACTGGCATCGCTGCTTGATGGTCTGCGTCGTGAGCCCACGGGCCAGCATCTCTGCCCGCCAGCCGTCCAGCATGGCCGTGAAAACCCGCTCGTCAGCCCTGAAAAGCCCAACAACACGATTCACCAGCATCCGCGGGACAAACCCCGGAACGGCACCGCGCACTGCAACCGCTGAACCATGGAAACATGCATTAGATGCATTAGATGCAGGAAACCTACAGCGGCAAGCGATCCAAGGGCATTCGGGTTCCGCCGTGCGGATGCAGTCGTCGCCACTAAGGACACCTGACCAGCGGAAACACCGATTTAGTCATGGAACGGGAGTTTTCGCAGCTACTTCTAGTTTTTCGCCGATAACGGACGTTATGTCAACCTAGCATCAACATGGGTTCATTGATGCCGTTAAGGTATTATACTTCGTCGTCCTTCTGGCTGCTAGCTGGGCGGACTTCATCCCCCACCAGCTGGTGGTATCAGTGAGTTTGGCTAGTGCAACGCTTTCGCTTCGGCGGCGGATGGGCTGAAAAAGGGGCCGTCCTGGCGCCCGTCGCCTGAACCGTTGCCGACGTGGATGCCCAGCGCTGTCTACACAATTTGGGGTTTGATCTTTATCGATTTCCGAGGCGGCGCCAATCAACGGCCACTGGTGAATCGAGGTGATTGAGGCTGGAACTCTCCACATCAAGCGGCAACGAGCTGAAATCCTGTGGGCGGGCCTGTGGGGACCTTTTCGGCGACTCTCACAGTTATGTCAGGTGAAGCACCGCTCCAGAGGTTCACCTTGAGCAGCTTTCCTGCTGCATAGATAGCTGCAGTCGTACCGCGCGGAACGACGAGGCGGACGCACACTCACCTCTTTGGCTGCGCTGCTTTTAACATCCGGACCACCACGGCAATCGCCTTCCGCCGCATCGCTGCAGCCTGCGGAACCGCCCTCGGCTATGCACTTACCGCTAGCAGTAAATCGCCTGACGCAACTTCCTCTAGGACTCGGTCCCCTGTCCGTCTGGCTCCCCGGGTTGTCCGACAGTTCCCTGTTCGAGGGCCGCGGTGATGGCTGCCGGAGAAGGGAGGGCGGCACGTTCCTCAGCCGGAAGGGTGTCGTAGGTGTAGGAGGTCACGGCGATGGGCTGGGATGAGCCGTCGAGTGCATATCGAACAGTGGGGTCATGCTTGGAGCCGCAGACGAGGATCCCTACAGTCGGCGCCATCCCAGGGAACCTAACCATGTCGTTGACGGCGGCCACGTAGAAATTGAGCTGGCCCAGGTGTTCGGGCCTAAACTTCCCGGACTTGAGTTCCACGACTACGAACCGGTTGGTCGGAACGTGCACCAGGAGCAGGTCGATATAGAAGTCGTCTCCTTCCACATCGAGGTGAAACTGTCGTCCGTAAAAGGCGAAACCCCGCCCGAACTCTGCCAGTGTTTGCGACATGCGCTGCGTCATGGCCTCCTCGATGGCGAGTTCCTCTGCCTCCGTGGTCAGGCCGAGGAAGTCGAGGACCAGGGGATCTTTGGCGACGTTGCGGGCAAGTTCAGCACCTTCGGACGGAAGGCGTGCCTCCAGGTTGTTTGGAGCGGCCCCGATCCGTCGGTGGAGTCCAGTGGCTATCTGGTGCTCCAGGACCTCAAGCTTCCAATTATGTTCAAGCGCTCTTTCCGCATACCAGTCGCGGACCTCAGGGTCCTTCAGCTTCAGCAATTCAATGATGTGTCCCCAAGGCAGGGCGCCAACGCGACCGCGAACGGCCGGCTCCGACAAGTCCCAGGCGGCTGCGAAGGAGCGCATATAGAACAAGTTGGAGCGGGAAAAGCCGCGCATTTGCGGAAAGGTTGCCTTGAGGTCTGTTGCCAGACGCTGCAGCACTTTACTCCCCCACGGTTCCTGTGCCTGACGCTGCAGGAGGGTCGCGCCAATTCCCCAGTACATTTCGATCATTGCACTGCTCGCTGCCTGTTGAGCCCGCGATTGGGCGGAGGCGACAAGTTCCTTCAGGGAAGCGAGGGTGCCGGCATAGCTGCTGGGTAGTTCTGGCTCGATTCTGGACACTCCCCTACCCTAGTCGCTCACTCTGATAGGGCCGTGAAGCCGAAGGCGCCGTCAATTGTCCAAAGTTCTTTGGACAATTACTGCACGGGCCAGACGTTTGTCTTTGGATAGTCCAAAGAACTTTGGACTATCCAGCCGAGCTCACCCGTTCGCGTTTTCCGGTGCTAAGCATCAGGATCGTGGCCCAGGATACGGAGCAGATCACGGGTGGCCATATTCAACTGCTCGAACCAATGCTGGTAGAACAGCGGACTCATCTCGGTGAGGGGGGTGTTGTCGAGCTCTTTCAACATCTGCAACGTCTGAGCGATAATCTCCGCGTCATCCTCGCCGGTACCTGGCAAAGATTCGTTGTCCGTGAAGTCCTTCATCATGGGCATTCCTTTGCGGGCGCTATGGACTGACACCTAACGTCTGCTTACCGATGAACTGCCGCGGCAGTATGGCGTTCGGAGAAATCCCCGAAGGGAACCGGCAGAAAGCGGATAGAGGGCCGTTCTCTACGCCTCCACACACTCCTGAGAATGGGGACACCGCCACGGGAAGTCTCGCCATTCGTTGGCCGGGCCCCCTATCGGGAGGGGCCGCTCTTGGTTCGCTCCGCACCCATGGCTGCCCCCGTGCGGGTCTTTTTGGCTTTGGCTGCGCCTTTACCTAGGGTGAGGGCTGCGCTCGGATGCGTGCCCTCGCCACGGGCGGCGGCCAGGCGGCCCCGGACCTGGGTTTCGTTGGCCCCGCTGTTCTCCAAAGATTCTGCGAACTTCTCATGGTGTGCGGTTGAGCCGTAGTCGGCGGCCGACGCAGTGCCGGTTTTCTGGCCCTGGTCTTGGAGCCGGGCGCTGTCGTTGCCGGTGACGCGGTTTTCGATCTCGCGGCCGATGCCTTCCAGGCGGGCGAAGAGTTCCCTTTCGGCCCGTTCGTACCGCTGTTCCATTGACGCCTGCTGGGAGCCGGTGAACCCGCCCTCGGCCAGGAGCTTTGCTTCGTACATTTCCTTGGCTGCTTTCACGAACGCGGGATCCTTGAAGTGCTCATCTCCGGCACCATTGACGTTAGCGGTGGTTTCTTCGCGGAGCTGGTCGATGTCGGGGCCGTTGATCCCGTCTTTGCCGATGAGGAACATGCGTTCCTTCACTTCGGCGTCGGCAGCGGTCACGGCTTTGGGGGTTTTCGCGTTGTGGGCCCGCTGCAGGGCCTGTGCCAGTTCGGGGTTGGCCAGGTATTCAACGGGTACCTGATGGCGTTCCATTTCAGGGGCGAGTTTTTCGGCCTGTGCGCGGAGTTCCTCGGCGCGGGCCGCTGCGAGCAGCTGCATGGCTTTTTCGTGTTCGGCGGCGGCCTTGCGGGACTGTTCCTGGCTGCGCGCCAGCTCATCCTGCCGGGCCTTTTCGGTCGCGATGGTTTCAATCCCGGATTCGAGATAGGCGATATCCGGGCCGACGTCGTGTGTGTCGATGCCGTACCGGGCGAGGACCTCCTGGCGGATTCTTTCGGCGGCTGCCAGGGCAGCCGGGTCGTGGTCTTTCCAGCCCTCAGCGACAGCGTGGGCGGCGGCAATGTCGGCCGGTTGCGCCTTCTCCCACCACTGATCCTTGTGGACGGCGGCGAATGCCGCGTGTGCTGCGCTGCGCTCGGCCGCGAGCCGGGCCCGGGCTTCGTGTGCTGCCCGGGAGTCCTGGTGTTCCTGCTGTCGCTGGGCCTCTTGCCGGCGGCGTGCCAGCGTTTCGGCAATGCGCGAGGCGATCAGCAAGGATTGCCGCATGCCGTTGTCCAGGAAGTCGTCGATGCCGTCTGCTTCACTCAAGGTGTTCCCCTTGCACTGGTGGTGTGATTATCATCGGTCGAGGCCCGGCCCGGTGTCGCGCCGGCTGGGCTGATAGGTCTTCGCCGGTGTCGCCGGAGTGGGCGTTGCGGGCACCACGGAGCCGGGACGGATGGGGGCAATGCCGCGGCGCGCGATATCAACGGCCCTCCGCGGCACGGCAGCCGCTGCGGCGGGCTGCCGTTCTGCTGCTACTGGTACGGCCTTGGGCATCGTGGCGGTAAAGTGGGCCAGCTGGTTCTCGACCACTGACCGGATGCGTTGGGCTTCCCGTGTCCGGCCTGATTGCTGATGCATTTCGTACACGGCGAAGGCCGTGTTGATCAGCTGCACCATCAGTGCCGTCTGCGCTGCTGTCTTGTTCTCGCTGGACGCTGCCATGAACAACATGGCGGTCCCGGCGATGGACGGCAGCGCGGCGGGCTTGCCGTGCTGACGCGGTGCACGCAGCTGTGCTGTGCGGGACAGTTCAGCGGCGGTGGCCGCCAACGGCCCGGGGACCGGTTCGAGCCGGCAGGACCATGCCGCGAAGGCGCCCGACACTTCCCGGGCGGCTTTCGCCCAGGTCGCGTGATCATCACGCGGAATGGCCCGGAGCCGGTCCGCCAAAGCCGTGGCGTTGCGCGTGTAGTCCACCCATGCCTGCGCCGGCGGTGCCGCCTTCTCGCGGCCGGTCCTGGACACCTTGCGCTTGTTGCGGGCCGCCGCGTTCCACTCCGCCGCGGCCTCCGTCGCCGCCTGGGGTGTGTCTGGCCATTGTTGGCGAAGCTGGCCAAGGGTGAGGTCGGAGGCGAGGCTGCCGCCGCCGAACCAGATCGGCCGCTCCCCCGGCTTCGGCCGCTCGGCGACGGAGTACCCGACAATGACGTCGGTGGTGTTCTTCGCGTAGCGCGGGCGGACCAGGAGTCCGGTTTCGCGGGCCCGGCGGACGAACTCCGCCTCCGTCACGGAGGCGCCGGCGCTGGCACGGACCTTACGGGCCAGCGACGCACGGTGCATCTCCCGCTCCTCCCTGATCGCCGTGGCCTTCTCGGCGCGCTCGTAGCCACGGGTGGCGTGCACCGAAGAAAGCTGCTCGAGCCCGTACTTGACCTCGAGTTCGCGGCAGGTTTTCTGGGCGCGCTTGTAATCCCCGTGCGTGGAGGCTTTGGTGCCGTCCTCGCGGACCAGGGACACCGCGATATGGATGTGGTGGTTCCCGTTTTCGCTGGTGCCGTGGTTGATCGCGGCCCACCGGCACTGTGCCTTGCCGCTGGCCTCGGTGAAGCCCATCGCGTCCACGAAGTCGTTGGCGATGTCGCCCCACTGCTGATCCGTCAGCGCGCCTTCTTCGGCGCGCAGGCTCAGGGAGCAGTGCCACACGTCGGCCTGCTTGTACCCGTTCTCCACCCGCCGCCTTGTTGCCTGGTCCCAGCGGAAATCTTTCTGCCGGACCTCGACCCCGTAGGCCTTGCGCGGCTGGTCCAGATGCTTCGCGACCGCCAAGGCGTCGGCGTGGTCCAGGACCCCGTCGTCGTACCACGCCATAATCGCGGCATCCCCGGCGACCAGGTGCGGATCGGTGTGCGCGTTCTTCGTCTTATCCGCATCCGTCGACGCCAGATACACCATGAGCCCGGCCATCCTCGAGCCGCGGGTAATGTTCGGAATCATCTCCCCTACATCAGCCCCTCAATGGTCCGGTCGATCCGCCCCGCCACCTGCCGCACATACGCGAGCACCGCGGCTGCATCCTGCGGGAAGTCCTCCCCCGCGTTGGCGTGCCGGGCGATCTGGTTTACGTTGTTCGACACCCGCGCCAGCAGGGTGTGCAGGGCCATCAGCTCGGCCATCGCGGCCTTGCGCTGCGTCGGCGTCTCCGATGACTCGGACAGGGCCGCGGACATCAGCAGGTTCGGCACCGTCACCCGCTCACGCGCAGCCCGCGCCACCAGCCGGGCTTCCTCCTCCGCGGTCACCCACACGGTGCGGCGCTTCTTCGAACCCGCCGGCGCGTTCTCCCGCCGCCGCTTCCCCAAGCGGCCCCGTCCGGCCGGTTCCTCCACCAACGCGCTTCCACCGCCCTTCCAACGCCCTTCAATGCCCAGCGCAGCGACCCCGGAAACCGGGGACCACACCACCAGTGTGCCCGACCCGAGACAATTTGTCGAAAGGTTTCACCAGTTACGGGTACGTAAGTATATAGCTTGCTCCGCCGACTTCCGTGGACGCGGCATTGGCACTCTGGTGGCGGGGTCGGGTTGCACCCACGCGGATCCGCTGCGCGGACCGGGGTTCTCTTGAACGGCTGAAGCCGTTCCGTTTCGGCTGCTGAGTGTACTGCCCGCCCTTCTCTTGGCAAGTCTGCGCCGGCGGCTTTCGCGGCATATCCTCACTCGCTGGCGCTCCCTGCGGTATTCCACGTTCCACCGGTCTATGACCTGCCAATTCACTTCGACGGGCAAGTCGACACAAACGTGCCGAAAGGAACGGGTATCCAAACAAAAAGCAGTCAGGAGCAACTCGCCATGGCATTCATCCCGCCGGCCGCAGTGCAGCAGCACTACGGCATCCCCACCACCCGGCTCGCGCAGTGGCGGCGCCAGGGCACCGGCCCCGAGTACTTCACCCTCGGGCACCGCAGCATCCGCTACTACCCCGCCGACATCGACGACCGGCTCACCCACCAAACCCAACACCCGGAAGGGCACGCTGGAACGGCGGGGCTACACGTGGACCAGGACGTGCTGGCTGGCAACAACGGCGGCAGTGCGCCGACATGGTGGAACGGTTAAGCTCGAAGACATGGCTAACCTCAGCATCGAACAAACACAGGAGCAGGCCCGCCGCCTGCTCGATTCCCGCATCGCGTCCGTCACCGGACTGGTCACGGCCAGGCAGCGCGTTGCCGACCTCAAAGACCAGCTCGCCGACGCCGAACGCGAGAGCAAAAAAGCCTACATCCGCGCCACTAAGGACGGCTGGACACCCGAGGAACTTAAGAAACTCGGGCTCGAAAACCCCACCGCCACCAAACGCAACGCCGCTCGCAAAAACCAGCCCGCACCCCAAGCCGAAGATGTACCGGCGGACGCATCGGTGCCCGCCTGACCTGCACCCGATTCAGTCGACTCAATGCCGGCGGGCAAGTCCGGACCCGCCGCCTTCGTTCCGGGCATTTAAAAACAGGAAGGACCAGCTTGTTCGCTGGTCCTTCCTGTTTTTCCCTCAGCAAAAGGAAATTTGTGGTGCAGCGTCGTCGCCGCATCGGTGTTACGGCCGCTTGGGCCGGTGGTCTTCCTTGCAGAACTCTACCGGCCGCACTGACAGTGGGCAGCCTCTCTCCTTAAGTGGCATCGTGTACTTCTGTGGTCGGGGTTAGGGAAGGTCCTGCCGGTCGATCCGGACCGCATCGACCGGCCAACTGGCGTGGCATGTTGGAAGTTAAATGCCTCCAGCTGCTCCTCTGCGATGCTGTCCGCTCTGCTGTCCTGGCGATACTCGACGTCGGCGACGGGCCGCTGGTAATCGGATCCCATAGGGTGAGGCCTTTCGGAGTAGTTTCACTCCAGTCTGGCACCCCGGTTTCCCTGTAGGTGGTCAGGGGCTGCGCCCGCAGCAGCGTGTCGGCCGGCTGCCGGAGGAGCGCAGCGGAGGAGGCAGCCGGCCGACGAATTCCGGAACAGGGTTCGGCCCGCCCGTGACTGGGCGGGCCGTCCTGGCGCGGTTAGTGTTTGTAAGCGGTTTCCTTGTTCAGGGCCGGGCGGGGCAGGATACCCATGTTGTAGAACTTGCCCAGCAGTTCCGCCAGCCGGTAACCGGGGTCCGCGTCGAGGGCCTTGTCCGTGTACAGGCCCGCCGGGGTGCCCTTGCCCTTGTACCAGTTGATCCAGCCCAGCCCGGTCAGCAGCGGCGCCCGGTAGGCGCCGGGAGTGAACCGCAGCATGTGCACCAGCAACCGCTCCGCGGTATCAACCCGCTCCCAGTCCGGCACCGTCTCGGCGAGGCCGATCACGACTTTCCCGAACACGGTTTCGTCGTCGCTGCTGTCGATGATGTCGGCCATCAGCCGGTCCCGCACCGCCTTAATCTGGAACGCCGCGCAGAGCTCGAGCGCTTCCTGCTCGTCGGGTTGTCCGCCGTTGCCGATCGCGGCATCGAAGGCGTGGCGGGCGGCGAGCATGGCCTCGGCGGCGAAGTCGACCGGATCCGTTACTATGTAGCGGCGGGTGAGGAGGTCGATGGTGTCGGCGTTGCTGGTGGAGCTGCTGAACTCCGGTGCCGGTGCGTGGTCCGTGGTGCCGGGGTTGGATCCGCGGTAGATCATTTCCGCGCTCACGACACTGTGCTCGATCAGCGCCGTGTCCTGCCAGCCGGTGCAGTCCGGTACCTCGCAGCCGGGTTCGCACCGGTACTTCGCCCACCCACCTGTGGTGACAATCCATCCGTCGCGGACAGGCATGCCCGCCGTCTCGAGTTCCTCGCCGAGGGCGTCGATCAGGGCCGCCTGCGGGCGCGAACCCGACGGGGTGTTCTCGTCGCTGTAGACGATGAACAGGGTGGCGTCCGCCGTCTCGTCCTTGCAGACGTACGAGGTCAGCGTCTGTGCGAACGAACGCACATCGCTGCCCGGTGTGGGTGCGTCCATGCGCAGCGTCGCGCCGAGCAGTGCCCCGGTCAGGGTGACCAGCACAATGGAGTCCTGCGGCTGGAAACCGAGCGTGTGGGGAACGTAGCTGAGGATGTCGGCGGCACCGGTGGCTTTGATCTTGTTGTTCATGGTTTTCGTGTCCTTTGCTGAGGATTTCCGGGTGGGCGGGGGCAGTCGCGGTGACCGGCCAGCTTCCCCTCTCCCCCGGTTGTTTTTTGCCTGCTGGCGAAGCTTGCGGAGCTGTGCGCGTCGGAGTCACTGCTCAACCCCGTCAGGGGCAAGGCCGCGGGGAATTTCGGCAAGGAAATAAGCGACGCAGGAGCGCCGGACGAAAATCCTGGGCGCGCAGCCGGACGGAGTCCGGTTGACGGTGCGGAGCGGGCACGTATGATCCGAAGGACAGCAGCAAAAAACGTCGTAGACAGCCAGGCCGGGCACGGCGGAGCGCTGCGACAACGGTCCCGGGCCTCACAGCCGGCCGCGCCAGCGGACGATCCGCTTCCAGGCGAGCCCCGCGAGCCCAAGCCTCAGGACCCCGGCTTTCACGCGGGGTTCCCGACGAGGGGCGGCGGGCCGCGCTCCCGTGGCTCCCCCGTGATGACTTGGGCGGGTGGCGGTCCGCCGCCGGCAACCAACAACACAAGCCGGCCCGTTGCGGCGGACCGCCGCGGTGACCGGCGCCCAAGGGTGCCGGCCACCGACGGGTTCTAGCGGGCGAGCAGCTCCGCGACGTCGGCCGCACCGGACACGAGCACGGCGCTGCCCTCCTTCAGTAGCCGGTGGCAGCCTGCCGAGTTGGCACTGTGGACGCTGCCCGGCACAGCCCCAACATATCGGCCCAGGTTTTCTGCGTGGTGTGCTGTGTTCAGGGCGCCGGAGCGCCAGCGCGCCTCCACCACGACGGTCACACCGGACAGTGCGGCGATGAGGC
Organism: Arthrobacter sp. Soil_C_60; assembly: GCF_057656375.1. NCBI lineage: Bacteria > Bacillati > Actinomycetota > Actinomycetes > Micrococcales > Micrococcaceae > Arthrobacter > Arthrobacter sp. Soil_C_60. The sequence goes on from NZ_JBDGKM010000007.1 coordinate 147,334, forward strand.
GGTTACGGATAAGGAACCGGTGCCGGGTGGGTGCGGATCCCGGCGGCAGTTCCGAGAGCGTCACCCCGGTCTCGCGGATGCCGGCGGCAAGGTCGGCGTTCCCGGCCGGATAATCGCGGTCAAGTCCCCCAGCTGCAACGGCGATGGTCGCCGGGCCGGTGCCTTGGTGTCCCGCCAGTGCCGACCTGTGCGCTTGGGCGTCGATTCCGTAGCCGAGACCGGCGATGACGCAGATACCGCGCTGGGCCAGCCCATGCGCGATTTCCCCGGCCACGGATGCCCCGTAGGCAGTGCTGTCGCGGGAGCCGATCACGGCAGCGGACTGCGCCGGGAAGGGGAAACCGTGCGTGATGTTTCCCCGGTACCAGAGCCCGAGCGGCGGGGCCGGCAGGTCGTTCAATACGGCGGGCCAGTGTTCGTCGTCCGGGGTCAGGAATCCGCCGCCAAGGCGTTCGATGGCGGCCAGGTCCGCGTTAGCGTCCAGCTCCCGGATGCGCGGCGCCCACCGGTTCAGGGCGGCGGCCAGCTCCCCGGCTGTCACGTCGGCGAACGGGTAGGCCGGGCGGGCGCCGATCGCGATTCTCAAGGCAGCGTGGGCGCCGTGTTTGGCGACCAGGGCCAGGCCCACGGTGTCGCCGGGTTCGAACAGGCGGGTCAGGGCAGCGCGTGCTGTGCGGTCATCATTCATTTTCTTCGTCCTTTGCTGAGGATTCCGGTGGGCGGGGGCCAGACGTGGTGACCGGCCAGCTTCCCCTCTCCCCCGGTTGTTTTTTGCCTGCTGGCGAAGCTTGCGGAGCTGTGCCCGACGGAGTACTGCTCAATCCCGCGAGGGGCAAGGGCTAAGGGGAATTTCGGGAGGAAATAAGCGACGCAGGAGCGCCGGACGAAAATCCCTGGGTCCGCGGCCGGACGGAGTCCGGTTGACGGTGCGGAGCGGGCACGTACGATCCGAAGGACAGCAGCAAAAAACGTCGCAGACGAAACCAAGGGCCGGGCGCGGCGGAGCGCTGCGACAACGGGCACGGGCCTAACAGCCGGCCGCGCCAGCGGCCGATCCGCTTCCGTCGTCGGATGAAACACGAGACCGCACCACGCTCAGTCCCCGGGCGCTCCTTTCGCTTCTTTGCCCTGCTCCGGCCGCAACCATTGAGCGAATGAGATGGCATGCTAGTGCGATGGGGACATTTCAATTGGAAGCTGCAGCCGATCACGTCGAAGGCCTCGCCCACGAAGGCGATATCGTCCGCGCCGTGATCGAGCTTATTTGGAATGCCCTCGACGCTGATTCTGAACGAGTAGAAGTCATTTTTCGACGAAATGATGCATCTGGCATCGACGGAGTGACGATAAAAGACAACGGCCACGGGATGTCGCCCGAGGCCGCCCAGTCGGCTTTCCGCTGGATAGGTGGTTCTTGGAAGCGAGCAGCCCGGCGAAGCCAGGAAAAGGGCAGGCCACTGCACGGGCAGTCAGGGCAGGGACGCCTACGCGCTTTTGCTCTTGGGACTGAAATTCGATGGACGTCAGTGTCGGAAGACACTGCAAAAAAACGTGTACGAACTGTGGTTCGCGCCAGCTCAGCGAGTCGCAATGACTTTGAGATCACAGACCCAGCCTCCTCGTCGGATGAACGTGGCACTCAGTTCGAGGCAGCAGGAAAGACTGGACTGGATCGGTTGGAGACAGAAGCTTCTCGAGCGCAGATCGTTTCCGCGCTGGCGCCCTACCTTATTTCTCACCCATCAGTTCAGGTCACCTATGACGGCAAGATCATCAAGCCTTCGGAAAATATTGATCACGACGTTACATACGACCTGACTTGGACGCACGAAAGCGCTATTCAGAGCGCCAAGCTGCGCGTTATCGAATGGGTGCAAGCATCCCTCCGCACAGTTCATCTATGCGACGCGGACGGCGTGACCGTAGACGAATGGGATTCTCCACCAGCTGCCGATTTCCGTTACTCGGCATACATAATGTGGGAGTCGATGCCAGAGCATCAAGGCGAATGGCTCGTCGCCAAGTTCAAGGACGAAGAAGAGTCTTTGATAGGAGGGCTGCTTAAGGCTGCCGACCGAAAGCTTCTAGAACACTTTGAGGAGCGTCGTTCGCACCGTCGGCGCGAGCTGGTCGAGGAGTGGAAGAACGACAACACTTACCCCTACGCGGGAGAGCCCGATTCCGAAGAAGAAAAAGTAGAACGCGCGGCGTTTGATGTTGTTGCCACATCCATCCGCCGACATGTACCGAAGGCGAAAAAGCAGCAAAAGTTGACCCTCGGTCTCCTCAAGGAGTCACTACAGCAAAGGCCTGCCGATGTCAGCGCGCTCTTGGACCAGTTCCTGGGTCTTCCCGCAGAAGAACGCGAACAGCTCGATCGGTTACTCAAACGGACCAGTCTTTCGCGAGTGATTCAGGCGACGACCAGCGTGACGAACCGTTTGGAGTTCATCCGTGCGCTTGAGCTAATGGTCTTCGATCCGGAGACAAACAAAATGGTCGGGGAGCGAGAGAATCTACACAAGATTCTAGAAAACGAGCTGTGGATTTTCGGGGAAGAATACAACCTCATGGTCAGTGAACGAGGCCTTACCCACGCGCTGGACCGGCACCTTAAACTGCTCGGCGAGGATCGTACTGACAAGGCGGCGGTGAGACGCCTGGACGGAACAACAGGGAGGCTCGATCTGTTACTTTCCGCTGCCGCTACCGAACACGACCGCAACCGCCACCTCGTTGTCGAGCTCAAAGCCCCGAAGATTGAAGCGACGAACAAAGAGCTAAGCCAGGTTAAATCGTACGCAAAGGCAGTCGCCGCAGATCCGAGGTTCGCAGACACGAACACAATCTGGGATTTTTGGCTGATCACTGCGACGGTGGACGACGACGTTCAGCAAGAGCGCACACAGCGGGGCCGAACTAGAGGGATCGCTTTTGAGCCTGAACTCGCCGGTGCTCCTCATGCGAAAGTTCGCGTGTGGGTCAAGACATGGGGAGAAATCATCCAAGAGGCCACTCGCCGGCTGTCGTATTTCCAAGAAAGCCTTCAACACGACGCTTCTCTCGCCGATGCGCGCGAGTACCTAACGCGCATCCACGGAGACGTCATCCCCAAAGAATTGTTGTTGGATGCATCTTGGGAGGAAGACACCCGGGACACAGCCTAAGGAATAAGGCCTTCCCCCTCCTCGCCTGAGTCCTGTGTGGAGATGCGGTGGAGCCGCTGAGAGTTACTATTCCCCGCAAACGTGTCATAAAAGATGAGCTGGATGGTTACGCTCGAATCGGTCCGTTCCGAGACGTCCAGACTGTCGCTTAACCCGGTCCCTCAGCGCATCAATCCCCCGGCAAAAACAAGACGTTAGAAACACCGGTTTCCGAGGTTCTCAGACTTGCGGTTACCCCGCCCGTAAAAATGCCCGTGAAGGTACCTTAAGTGCTGCATCTACTAGGCTAGGCGTCTCTGTGACACCAATATCAAGACAAGAAACAGCAGCGACACAGCTAGGGTCTGCTACGCAGCCGGTGCGTGAGTCGTGGAAACTTAGGGCGTTCCCTGTGCTGCGCTCTTTAGCCGCCAGAGCTCGCCTATCTTTGAACATATGACGAATGCACCCCATCACGTACAGGTGTTCATCGGTTCCTCGACTGAGGGCCTCAAAATCGCCCGGACCCTTCAGGCTGAACTCGAATCAGCTACAGGCTGCACAGTCAATCGGTGGGATGCCTCCACTTTTGACCCAGGCAGCTTCACCCTGGACGCGTTACTCGAGACAGCGAAAACGGTCGATTTTGCGATCCTTGTTGCTACAGGCGATGACACCATCACCACTCGAGGCACCGAAACGGCAGCAGTTCGAGACAACATCATCTTGGAGTTCGGCCTGTTCCTTGGAGCTCTTGGGCGGGAACGCGTTTACTTGCTCAGCGTCGGCGATGCCAAGCTGCCGTCTGACCTTCTTGGTCTGACTAGGCTCGTATACCGTGAGCGCCCGGATGGCAACATCAGGGCTGCACTCAATGACGCCGTACTGAGGGCGGAAGAGGTCATAGGGAAGCTCGGACCGCGTGAACACGGGGCCCGGCCGAAACAGCTAGTGGACGCAAACTCTCTCGTGGCAAAGGTCGCCAAAGACTCACTGGCTGAGTTCCCACCGGGAGGGTGGCTACCCCCACAACCCCTTTCACAGAACACACAGGTATCGGCGAAGGCCACACATGATGTGACGTCGGGTTCCATGGCGGCAGGTCACGCAGAACAGACGCTCAAGGCATTAGAGGAAGAGATCGAGTGGCTCTGCAGCAACGCAAAGGACCAAGGGTGGTCCGTGCTCAAGAGCAACCCAACGATGCTCCGCCTGATTTCGCCAAAGGGAAAAGAATACACGCTTCCCCGCAGGCGTCCGGCTGGTACCCGAGCTGATCTGAGAAAGTTCGTTGCCGAGCTACGAGCCAACGGGTTACGTGTCAACCGCGCACTTCAGGGTACCGTCGAGGACTCCCCCTTCGGTTAGGTGGGCTCCCCTCGCGCCTTCTGCCAACTCAATGTCACAGTCATCGCGAGGGGAACAGCGCTCAAACCCGGCCACTTACCGAGAGCACCTTTCGGCCGCCGCGCCTTGGCTTCGTCACTGAGCCGCTTGGGAGACGGCGTCGCGCCACTGCACCTCCGGGGTGCCTCCCGTACAACTTGTAACTCAACCCTAGAAGGATACGCGATCTTCTACGAGAGACTGTCAATCGGGAGCCCAACAAGCCACCGGCAATGACTGGCTCTGGAAAACAGTCCGTCAGGTTGGAGCACGCTCCAGCCTGACGTCAGATCGACTGCCAAGCCCTGTCGGGATAGGTCGCAAATGCGCTAACTCTGACACCCAACGATAAAATCCTAGGCTTCACTCTGACATTTGAGCATGCAGTTCACATCGCAGTCCCGCGTTGGGCCATGATCAAAATGGAACGGAACTCAAGGTGTTGGGCGTCATTTTGGCGCACTTACCCTCTGGAGCGACGCCGCTTAGTTGTCCCGGTCTCCACTGCTCGGGATCGCTGAGCCAGCCAGAGCAGAAAATCTGGCTGCTCCAGCAACTTCCCGTGCTCCCACTGCTCGCATCGATGTCTAACGGCTTGGAAGGTCTCCCTGGCCGGACGCCCCGCGGCCTCCCTGAGAGTGCCGCCCACCTTGCCATTCGCCGATTGCGCTATTGATTTGCGCCGCTCCAAATCTGGCTCGATCATCGCGATGGCGTCAAGAAGGATCAGATAATCAGACCTTGGATCCTCATAGTCCTTTTCAGGCAACGCCAACGGCTCAACCATTCGGTACCAAAACACAGGGAATCCGTTGAGCGATGCCTCGCCCTGAGCGTAGCACTCAGCCGACAGGACTTTGACGATTTCGTCGGCCGGGACGTCAGGTAGCCGTGTACCGCGAGTGGCAGTTATGGACCGCCCGCCATAACTCACGAAAACCCAGCCTGCGAGTAAGTACCGACGCAGCGCTTGTAAGGCAGCCGAAGTGGTAACCTCCGCAGCATTCATTTCGCGCAGTAGTTGCGACATGTCGTCCCCAAAGCGATGCACCTGGCGCAGCAACCAAGCGTCCGGCACGAGTAGGCATGAAGCGAATACGTCCGCCTCATCTTCCAAAGAGAAAGTCACTAAATCGAGGGCGCCCTCTCCAACCTCGCAATTGGCGTTAGGAAGGTGCCAAGGCAGCAGAAGATGGCCCAATTCGTGAGCCATGGTGAATCGCTCGCGCAGGAGGTTATCGGTCGCACGGATGTAGACAGCCACTAGACGAGGATCGCCAGCCAATCCAGTGAGAACTGCGTCCACACCCTCGATAGGCCAATCGACCCTCGTGAGCTCGGCCCTAGAGCGCAGGAGCGATTCGACGTCCACCGGCGGGTTTAGATCTAGCCGCTCAACCACAGTCGAGGCGAGACGGCGAGCAGCGGTGGCTGGTGCTGGTATCGGCAATGCGGTTCAGAGCCGGTTGGTCTTACGAAGCCACTCCAGTACAGCTGTCGCTTTCGCAGAATCGCTAGCTCGAGCCGCCAACGCAAAGTCGTCCCTGCTCTGCAGGATGGTTTCTACCGGTGTGCCGTACCTGTGCGCCGCCACAATGAAACGGAGGGACTCGGGACGCTCAGCCCACAGGGCGCCCTCTCCGTCATTGAACCCAAGATACTCATCGAGACTTACACCGTTGGGTGACTCGTGCCACGTCTCAACCCAATCGTCGACGTCATCGAGTAGGGCCGTTCCCGAGAGACAGGCAGACACAAACGTCTTAGTTGCGTCAGACATCGATCCTCCTCCCTGCCACTGCTTCTCCGATCCGTTCACCCGTCATGGCATCGAAGACACCAATGTGGTATCCGCGCTTTGTATAGCCCTCGATGTGGCCGTGCAATGAATCCCACTCCCACAGCCGAGTGCCATCCTCGTTGCGCCAGCGGGCGCCTCCCTTTCTGGAGATCCTTTCCTGCGACTCAAGGAATCCGTTCACTGGCCGGGGTACAGGTGCCATATTTGAGCGGAGTCCCCCATGCCAGATCAGTCTTACTCTCTGCCATGCTAACTACCCAAGTGTAATTCGTCGCCCGACCCGCCGTCACCTGGCGGGAAAGAGTGAACTCTGTCACCTGGCGGGAAAGAGTGAACTCCCAATCAAGCTTCCCTCGCGCATGGCCATTACGGGATCCATGTGGGCGCTAAGTCAGAATGCTATCTCGAACAAGACCACGCTGACTTTGAAGCCTTACAAACTTAGGACTTGAGCTAACCATGGCGAACATCAACATTGAAAGCACCCAGGAAAAAGCCCGGCAGCTGCTCAACTCCCGAATCGAATCCGTTACCGCACTCGTCCAGGCACGGCAGCGGATCGTCGACCTGAAAGAACAGCTGACCGAAGCCGAACGCGAAGACAAGCGTGCCTACGTCCGTGCCACTCGGGACGGCTGGATTGAAGAAGAACTCAAAAAGCTCGGCTTGGAAAACGCAACAGCCAAGCGCCGCAAGCGGACCTCAGTCCAGCCCTAAAAACCTTCGCAGGCTCGTACCAATGACACACACGGGGAAGCAGTCTGACGGCCTCCCGGTTGTAGCGATATACGGACAGAAGCGAGATCCTACAATCGTCGGCCGCCGGTCAGCGGCCATAGGTCATTCCCCTTTACGTTCCGCTCGGCTTGCGGGGTACGAGGAGATGACTCGAATCGGATTTCCATCGAGGTAGGCAACAATGTCTTCCAGAACGCCTCGGAAGAACCCTTCATAGTTTTGCCGCACGACGTATCCGAGGTGGGGAGTAAGGAGAACGTTTGGTAGCCCGAGAAGCGGGTGAGTAGCCGGGATTGGTTCCTGGTCGAAGACGTCCAAGCCAGCGGCCGTAATCCAGTGCTCAGACAAGGCTCGGATGAGTGCCTGCTGATCGATAATCTCCGCCCGGGAGGTATTGATAAGTCGGGCTGAGGATTTCATCGTGCGCAACCGGTCTTCATTGACTAGGTTCGTCGTCCGGGAGCTTAGCCGCAGGTGAATGGAAAAGAAGTCAGCTTCTGCAAACAGTTCTTCTGCATCAACGCGCTGGACACCATGTACCTCGGCTGTGGAAGTATCAAGGTTTTGGCTCCATGCTATAACCCGCATGCCGAAGGCTTGCCCGACTTTGGCTACTCGGGAACCGATCGTTCCCAGTCCGAGCAGGCCCAGCGTCGATCCTGCGAGACCTTCTCCAACGGTCGACTGCCAGGTGCCGGCACGAAGCGACTCAGCCTCGGTATGGAGGTTGCGGGCAAGTCCCATGATCAGCGCCCAGGTCATCTCTACGGCCGGTGTGCTGAGCGCCGGTGTACCGCAAACGAGCAGGCCGGTGGTCATGTCGATTGATGCGTTATGCATGCCTGTGGTGATGATCAGGCGCAGGTGTGGCAGTCGATTTAGCACAGTCGCTGTCAAAGGCGTACGTTCCCGCATGGCGACGATGATGTCGATGTCCTTGAGACGATCTACCAGAACAGCTGAGTCCTCGATGTGCTCCGTAATGAAGGTAACGTCCAAGGGATAGCTGGTTCCATGCCAGTCGGCCATGGACTCAGCTACTGACTGATAGTCGTCCAGCACCGCTACCCGTATGGGTGTGCACGAATGTAGTCCCGATGTTGTCATGGTTTGCCTTTCGAGTCTGCTAGCGGGCTGCCCCTCAGTGCGCATCGAGCATGTCAGCAGCATCGACCATGCTCCCTCTCTGGCCGCGGCGTTTGATCAAGGGCATGAGCATTACAACAATGATGACCAGGCCCACGAGATCCAGATTTCGCCCTTCATGGACGGACTGGCTACAAACCACTGGTCTCAGCATCTTGTGGATAAAATCGGCATTTTCACCTCAAGGTGTTCCGCTACACCCCGAGCCATGTCGGGACCGCCGTGATGACCCATGCCAAACCCGGTCCGATGAGGCACATAAGACCTGCATAACCGACCAGCTGCTTATAGTAGCGATCGCGGATCGAAGCTTCCACATTGGCCAGCACCATTGCTCCGTTGGCGGAGAACGGGCTGATGTCCACAATCGTCGCCGCGATTGCCAAGGCTGCGACGAATCCTCCCACGTGCACATCCCCGGACTGCAGGAATGGCAGGCCAAGTGCCAGCATCACGCCTATAATCGCCAGCGAGGAGGCCAGCGCGGAGACCAGTCCCGTTATGTAAAGCAGCAGGAGCACTGCCAGCAATGGAACGCCAATCGCGGAGATCCCGCCGGAGACCCACTCCACCGCGCCAGCGGACTGCAGCACGAAAACGTAAGACACTACGCCGGTGACCAGCAAGACGATCGACCACGACACCTTCGACAAAGCGGCTTTGCCCGCGGCCGGATTGATGATCGCCAGGATCATCGAGATCACAATGGTCACGATTCCCAAATTCAAACCGAACACCAGCACCGAAAGCACCATCGCGGCGAGGCCCAACAGAGTGAGGACCTGTTCGCCGGTCACTCGAGTTTTCACATCGACCATTGTTCCCCCGGCCTGGTTCGAGGTTCCGGGGCCCGAGTAGGGAAACCCGGTCAGGTCCGAACCGGCATAGCCTTCTGCACCCAAACCCAGGTCACCTTCCGCCCGCAAACCCGGCCGCTTGCGCAGGACCGCGTAGATAACGGCGGCGAAAATCGTGTTGAATACCAGCGACGACAGAAACAACATAAGCGGGGTCGTAGGGATCCCGACGCTATCGAGATATCCATTGACAAAAATTCCAAGGGGACTTAACGGGGAAAATGTCCCGGCTGCGCCGCCGTGGACCACCATCAAACCCACCATGAACTGGTTGATGCCGTGACGACGGGCAGTAGTGAGCGCCAGCGGGGCCACGATCCCCACCACCGCCAGGGCTCCGAATCCTGTCAGCGCGGCCGTGAGCCCGAAAAACACCCACGGCAGGAGCCCCTTTCGGCCTCGGACCAACTTCAGGCTCCAATTGACAATAACTTCGAGGGACCCATTATTCTGCGCGAACCCAAACAAATACGTCAGACCCACGAGCATGAGGAACAGTTCGACAGGGAAGCCGGCCAGAGACTCGCCGAGATCCTGCCCAAGGACCAACGACCCAACACCTACTGCGGCGATGATCCCCAGCAAGCCCATGTTGACGTCTCGCCAAGTGGCGATAACGAACATGATGACAAGGACGATTACGGATATTATTTCGGGACCCATGGTGGCCTTTCGTGTGCAAAAGTGAGCGACGCATCGTTGCGCCGATCGGTTTCATTGCCAGTTCATACTCGGCCGTCGTGGTCCGTAGCTGGCAGGGGAAAGTATTGACTCAAGTGGACTGCTCAAGTGGTCTAAACGGCGGTGACGCCGACTTCTATATGACTCGGTCTGCGGGCATCTCGACAGACAATGGCTGGCAGGTTACCTGCGGCAACGGCTTCAACCATGAGATCAGCCCATGGTTAGGGAACCAACACCGCGCGACCGACCACGTCGCCTGCGGCGACTCGGGCTTACGTGGGGATTGACCTCGTCCATAGACACCGTCTCCATGTGCACCTCGAGAGATGGATCGCTGACGGTGCCTGATCGTCTTAGAGAGGCACCGCCCGTGATCCGATTCAAAAGAGCAACGCTTCCCGGTTTAGACGTCTGCGGATTTGTTCAAGGTGATTGTTTGCCAGTTTGTGTACTCCATGAGGCCATGCAAGGAGTTCTCGCACCCGAGACCCGATTGTTTGTGACCCCCGAACGCCTGATCAGGTGAGTACTGGTGCACCTCATTGATCCAGACAGTACCGGCATCAATTTGCGAAGCGAGGCGTTCCAGAACGACCTCATCCTTGCCCCAGACAGAAGCGCCCAAGCCCCACTGCGTGTCGTTGGCCCGAGTAATTACGTCCTCTTCATCACGCCATTTGAGCAGCGGAAGAATCGGGCCGAAGGGTTCCTCCTGGACGATCCGTGAATCCTCTGGCGGATTGTCCACCAACGTAACCGGAATGAACCACCCCGGCTGTGATTCTTCGATTTGGCCACCGAGGGCAAATTCATGGCCTTGCTCACGGCAATCCTCGAAGAACTCCTTCACCTTCGCGAACTGCGGCGCGTTCTGAATTGGACCCAAGTCAGTGCCCTGCTCCGCACCATTTCCCACCGTGATGGTCTTGGCGTACTCAACCAGAGCATCCTTGACCTCTTCGTAGACGTCCTCATGAATGTACAGACGCTTCGTCGCGTTGCAGAACTGGGCATTATTCTGGAAGGCTGCCCAGAACAACTGAGGGGCGACCTTGGCCGCGTCAACGTCAGGCAGGACAATGGCCGGGTCGTTCCCACCGAGTTCGAGGGTCACTCGCTTGATCGATTCGGCAGCAGAGGCCATGACGTGGCGGCCGGTTTCAGTGCTGCCGGTGAAAGCAATCTTGGCGATGCCCGGATGCGTAGTCATTCGCTTCCCGAGGTCGGCTCCACCTGTGACGACACTGAATACGCCCGCGGGCAAGAGATCCTGGACCAACTCCGCAAGCTTAAGAGTTGTCAACGGGGTGAAGGGGCTCGGTTTGACGACAATGGTGTTGCCTGCCATGAGCGCCGGTGCAATTTTCCATATCGAGAGCAATATTGGGAAGTTCCAGGGAGCAATAGCCCCGACCACTCCCAGAGGTGTGTGCTTGGTGATGACGCGCCGGTTTTCGTCGTCCACCAGCACCTCGGTTTCGAGCCGCTGTTTGGCAATCTCTTTGCACCAGATTGCCGAGCCGAAAATCTCCCATTCCGCACCCGCTCGCGGTTTGCCCTGCTCACGGGTGAGAAGAGCCATAAGGTGCTCGGAGTGTTCTTCGATTCGCTCACCAATGGCAGTCAAGGCCGCAGCACGTACCTCGATTGGCGTGGCTGCCCAGGATGGGAATGCCTTGGCTGCAGCTTCAACGGCTACATCAAGCTGTTCCACCGAAGCGGCCGGGGCTTGGGCGATGACTTCTCCGGTTGCCGGGTTGAAGACGTCAAAGGTTGTCTCGGCGCTGACAGCCTGTCCGTCAATCGTCAAGGCCCAATCCCCCTCAAAGGAAACTGCATTCCGTTCAATCTGTGTATTGGTCATCAGAACCTCCGTCTGTCGCATCCTTGCGCTGTTGTACGCATCACACAAGTGTGTGATGCGCGCTGGAAGATGGCCAATACATAATCTCGCTCAGGTGATAACTGACACTTATCAAGATGCTGCCGTATCGACTTACTGGACGTATGCGACAAAGTACGAGGACGAGATCCTCGCTGAGCATGAGGCCTGCCTTGGGAGGCTGCTCAGGGCGCGCTATTGTGCCGGAGGGCCCGTATGCCAGTCCCTGGCGGGACCAGCACACATGGCCTAAGGGAATTCAAGCTCGAGGCAGGACCTCGGGGTGCCCCGGGCTTCAGAGCCATGGCCGTCGAAGAAATCCTCGGTTCACTAGTGGGACTTCTCAAACGAATTACGCGCGCGAGGCCTCGGCGATGAAGGATTCGAGTAAAGAAGTCATGCGATGAGGGCTCCAGAGCAGCCCAAAATCAGCGTTAAGTGAGGGGGTGAACCGACGTACAACGACGCCCTTTGGCCGCAGCTTAATGGCGCGCTGGACGTCGAATACGCTCACACCCGCTCCAGCGGCAACCGCGTCCAGCAGGTGCTCGGGATCTGGTTCTGTAGTGCTGATAAGCGGCGCTTCGGCACCCCACACCATGGACATGATGTGATCGAAATACCCAGGCGCCTGTTCGCGGGGAAAGGTAACCACAGGTATTCCGCGCAGGTCGGCTGCCTGGAGGGTGCGCCTTCGGGCGAGCGGGAAATGCGCCGGTATGGCCGCAGCAAGTTCCGTATGACCTAGCGTTAGCTGACGGAGATCGTCCGCGTCCAACAGTGGCATCCGGACGAATGCGGCGTCCACCTCCCCGGCCCGGAGCATGGCGATGTTGCGAGACGTCCATGCAGTCTCCACTATGATCTCGACGTTGGGATTTGACAGTCGGAAGCGGCGTACGATTTCATCCGGGGCACCGCCCGTCAACGATCGCGAATGCACGATGCGAAGGATGCCTGTCCGTCCTTTGGCCGCGGCGCGTACATGGGCCGCAACACGTTCCGCCTGCTGTAGAAGCTGGGCACCCTCCTCGAGAAGAGCGCGACCCGGCTCGGTTAGGACGACGCCCTGTGTGCTGCGGTCGAAGAGAGTGACGCCGAGGTCCCTTTCTAGGACTCGGGTCTGTTGTGAGAGCCCAGGCTGAGAGATGTGCAGGCGCTCCGCAGCGCGCCGGAAGTTGAGTTCCTCCGCCAACACCATAAAGTACTCGAGCCGCCGAAGATCCATAGGGACACGATAACCTGTGGTTATCCGGCCAGCACAAGTGCGCTACATCCCCACTGCGCGTGACTTGGTGCTCCGTCAAGGGAATAGTTTCTATCGCAAGGCAGATGCGCTCAAAGCTGCGCCAACACGATGTCCAATAAGCATTGCTTATCGTCTGAGTGAAACTGTGTATTGGACCTCGATATAGTGCTCCGCGCACAATCGATGCAGCGGCCTGGGCGGAGAAATCTCCACACTGGTCACCCCGCAGGCTTATGGCATCGACGCGTGGGACACGGACCGCTTCGTCAGATGTGCTGCTCGACCCAGGTCCAGAACGCAACTCGACACTTATAACCCGCTCGACACTGACACTGGAGAATCAACGTGGCGACTCCTGAAACAACAATTGCGGAATCGGCGCCAGCCCTTCCGAAACAGGGTCCCAGGACCATCTTGGCCGCCTCGGCCGTAGGGACTGTGATCGAATACTTTGAGCTGACGGCGTATACATTTCTGCTGGTGTACTTCGCACCGCTGTTCTTCCCCTCAGACAACGCGGCGGCATCGACCCTGTCTGCCGTGGCCACACTCGGCGTCGCTTACGTGGTCAGGCCGTTCGCAGCTGTGATGTGGGGTTGGATTGCTGACAGGAAGGGGCGACGGACCGTCTTGGTCGCAACCATCGTCCTGATGGGCGTCGCGAGCCTGGGGATGGGACTTCTTCCCACTTTCTCCCAGATCGGTTTGGCTGCGCCAATTTTGTTGGTTTTGCTTCGAGCGTGTCAGGGTATCTCTGCTGCTGGGGAAGGTACGACTGCCGCGGCGTACGTCATTGAGTCGGCGCCGCAGAAGCGCCGCGGGCGGTTCGGTTCGATCGTGCCGGCCTTCAGCCTCGTCGGATACGGTTTAGGTGCATTGGTAGCGGGGCTGTTGGCCTTCACCCTGACCCCTGCGCAGATGTCTGACTTCGGGTGGCGCGTTCCATTCATCGTCTGCTCACTGCTGACAATCGTTGTCCTCTACATGCGTCGTCGGCTGGAGGAGTCCCCGGAGTTCACTGCGATTGAGTCAACCGACGAAGTTGCGAAGTCGCCGTTCATGGAGACTATCCGCCTGCACTGGCGGGCCGTGCTCAAGGCGATGGCCATCACGGTCGGATCCTTTGCCCCCGTCTTCGTCCTCTTAATCTTCATCGTGGGGCTATTGATCCAGACGCGACAAATCCCGTCAACAGTGGTGTTCGTGATGATGGGACTTGGGCTCCTGTGGGGTGCGGTGACCGGAATAATCGGTGGCATCCTTGCTGATCGCTTCGGACGCCGGCCAGTCGTGATCGTCACGACCATCGGTCTAATTATGGGTGCCGTACCCATGCTTATGGTGCTGTCGCAAACCTCGTCATTGCCCGCAATCGCTGGAGCCCTGTTTGTGCTCTTCACTCTGCAAGGACCGCTATACGGCGTAGCGTTCACTCTGCTCTCCGAGTGGTTCCCAGCGAAGGTCAGGGCGACCGGAACAGCGCTGGGTGCGAACATTGGCGCTGCAATCGCCGGCGGCGTGGCCCCTGTGTTAACGCTGCAAGTCACCATCTGGACAGGCAGCAATACGTCGCCGGCGTTCTGGATCATTCTTACCAGTGCCGTTCTGCTCGTCGTCACCTGCTTCAGCCGGGAGACCCGCAACCTGCCCTTGCCGCGTTGAACGGGATCGAGGACCGGCACGTACGGTGCATCCTTCCGCTGAGTCGGGCGGAGGCCAGGACGCGACTCGTACCCCATTAACTACAAGTGGACAACGCAACAAGGAACGGAGACCCAGACATGGCTCGAGTGCCATACATCAACCAGTCAGAGCTTCCCACGGAGTACCGCGATCTGCTGAGTCGGCCAGCGAACGTCTTCAGGGCTCTGGCCAACAGCCCCGACCTGCTGCGCGCTTACATGCAGTTCGGCATGTGGATGCGAACGGAGTGCGTTCTGGATCCGAGGTTGCGCGAGCTGGCGATCCTTCAGGTCAGTTACATGATGAAGAACGAGTACGAGTACAGCCACCACCTCAAGATCGGAGGCGACTACGGGGTTTCTGACGAGGACATCCGCGCGCTCATCGCCTCCAACGAGGGGGAACCCAACGAGCTCGGTGAAGTTGAACGGCTCGTCCTGGCCGCTTCTCGACAGATGACGGACAACGGTACAATCTCGGACGACGTCTGGTCGGCGCTCTCAAGCCACCTGGACGTGGCCCGCATGGTTGAGCTCGTCATGATTGTGACCTTCTACGGTTGCAACGCCCGAGTGCTCTCGACCCTCCAGATAGATCTCGAACACGAATACGCCCACTATCTGACGACCTACCCGCTCGATGCGTCAAAGACCTCCATGACCGGCGGGCCAACCGAACGCGCCGATACCCGTACGAAGATTCAAGGCACGTAGATGTCGAGCAACCTCTTTGGACCCACTACCGGTCGCCCAGCCACCTGGGGTCGTATCCATCCACCGGACCTCGAATGGCTGGCGCGGGGCCCGCTTGAAGAAGTGATTGACCCTGCCTTGCCAATCGTGGATGCGCACCATCATCTCTTCGATTTCCCGGGCAACCGGTACCTGCTGGAAGAATTCGCTGACGATCTCGCCGGAGGACACCGGATCGTCAGCACCGTACATAACGAGTGCATGTCGATGTATTGGGCCGACGGGCCCGAACAATTGCGACCGGTCGGCGAGACACAGTTCGTCGGGGGCCTGGCGGCCAAGGCTGCCGCCGGAGACTTTGGCCCGACCCGGATCTGCGATGGGATCATCGGATTCGCCGACCTGACGCTGGGCAGTGACGTTCGCGAGGTGCTCGAGACCCACCTTCAAGTCGGCGGGGGCCGGTTTAAGGGCACACGGTTCGCCACAGGGTGGGACGACAATCCGGATGTTCCCAACAATCACACTGCCAGCCGGCCGAACTTGCTCGCCGACCCAGCCGTCCGCAGCGGTGCCGCGGTGCTGCGTGACATGTCCTTGTCATTGGACGTCATGGTTTTTTTCCACCAGCTCGATGAGGTGGCGGCCTTGGCTGATGCTCTTCCCGACCTCCGCATCGTGGTCGGCCACTGCGGCGGTCCGATCGGCCACGGCCCCTACTCACACGATCAGGCGGAGCACTTCCGGACGTGGGAACGTGGGATTCGAGGTCTCGCCGAGCGTCCGAACGTAGTCTGCAAAATCGGCGGAGTCATGGCCCGCGGCGCGGCATTCGATTACCTCCACGCCGACGCGCCTCCCAGCTCCCAGCTTCTCGAAGAGCTCTGGCGCCCCTGGTTTCTGACCTGCATCGAGGCGTTCGGAGTGGATCGGTGCATGTTCGAAAGCAACTTTCCCGTGGACAAAATGGGTGTCAGCTACACCGTCCTTTGGAACGCGTACAAGCGCATCACTCGCAGCGCCTCCGACGATGAGCGCAAGGCGTTATTCGTCGGCACGGCCGAACGGATCTACAAACTGCCGAACGCCCAAGGTGCGCCGTGACGCGATTCGAAACCCCGAGGGGGCTTATGCCTCTTATCATCTCACCAGGTAAAAAAGGACTAGTTCAATGACTCAGCGATTGAAGGACAAAGTGGCCATCGTGGTCGGCGGTGGGCAGACGCCCGGCCAGACGATCGGCAACGGACGGGCCACGGCCGCGCTCTTCGCCCGGGAGGGCGCCAAGGTCCTGGTCGCAGACCGAGACCTTGCCGCCGCAGAAGACACCGTGCGCGCGATCACCGAGGATGGCGGCGAAGCCACAGCCATCCGCGTGGAAGTAACTGCCGAGAGCGACATCGAGGCAATGATCGCAGCGTGCACAGATCGTTGGGGACGGCTGGACATCCTGCACAACAACGTAGGTATCAGCATCACCGGCGGCGACGCCCCCGTCATTGATATCGAAGCGGAAGCTTTCGCTCACATCACCGCCGTCAACCTGACGGGCATGGTCCTCACCTGCAAGCACGCGCTGCGCGTAATGCGGCCACAAGGCAGTGGCACCATCATTAACATCGCCTCACTCGCCGCCGTGATGCACCACCCCGGCATCGCGTACAGCACATCAAAGGCAGGCGTCCTGCGCATGACAGAACACGTAGCCATCACCAACGCCGAGTTCGGCATCCGGGCGAACGCCATCATTCCTGGCATCATGGACACGCCGATGGCAGTCGAAAACCGGATCGGCCTCGGCGGCGCCACCCGTGAGGACGTCGTGCGATCCCGTGCCGCGCGAGTCCCGTTGCGCCACACGATGGGGACGGCGTGGGACGTCGCACGAGCCGCAGTGTTTCTCGCGTCCGACGACGCCTCCTTCATCACCGGCGCGGCACTGCCCGTCGATGGGGGCAGCAGCATCACCGTCAACGCCTGACGACAACATCCGGCGCCGCTGTCGATGGCCTTGGGCCTAAAGGCACAGTCCGTGACGACGCCGCCCCGTATTACCGGCGCACACGCCTCGCTCTGTTATCGATCATCTCCGATGCATGCGCTACGAGATCTACTCCAACTGTGGAGAAACCAGGAGGAAAACCCATGAGTACTGTCGCTGACGTCATCGCGGCGGCCCTGAGCCGTCACGGTGTAAAAGCCATCTTCGGCCAGAGCAATCCGACGGCCTTGCTGCTGGCAGCCGAAAAGATCGGCATCCGACAAATCTTCTACCGCACCGAGAACGCTGCCGGAGTCATGTCGGACGGCTTCTCCCGCATCTCAGGGCAGATCGGAGTGGTAGCCGCCCAGAACGGACCGGCAGCCACGCTGTTCGTCGCACCAATGGCGGAGGCGCTGAAGGCCTCCATCCCCATGCTCGTTCTCGTTCAAGAAGTGCCCTCATCCGTTCGCGATCGCAATGCGTTCCAGGAACTCGACCACGAGGCGTTGTTCGCAGGTGTATCGAAGTGGACACGTCGGATCGACGACCCCTCCCGGGCCGAAGATTACGTCGATCTTGCCATGACCATCGCCAACAGCGGCCGACCCGGCCCGGTGGTCTTGTTGCTACCCAAGGACGTCCTTAGTCTTGAGTCGTTGCCAAGCAGATTCCGGCGCACCCAGAACCTCGGCCAATTCCCGCTGGATCGTCCGCGGCCGGCTGCCGAAGCAGTCGCTCGCGCGGCAAACCTTATCGCGAACGCAAAGTCGCCTCTGATCATCGCCGGCGGCGGAGTTCATGTCTCGGATGCCGTTGAAGAACTCGCACAGCTTCAGGAACGCGGATACCTCCCGGTGGCCACGACCAACATGGGCAAGGGCGCCGTCGATGAGACTGCCCCGCTCTCGCTTGGTGTCGCGGCGAACGTCACCGGCAAGAATGGTCCCGCGCACTTCCACCTGCCGCTCATCTCCAATGCCGACGTCGTCGTACTAATCGGTACCCGGACGAACGAGAATGGCACCGACAACTGGACGCTGACCTCACCGGACGCAACGTATATCCACATCGACGTCGACGGTCTCGAGATCGGCCGGAACTACGAATCCATCCGTCTGCTCGGTGACGCTCGCGCGGCCATAGAAGACCTCACGGCAGCGCTGGGCCAGCTCGACCTGACAAAACGTGAGGCTGCGCTAGCCGGCCTTGTTGCCACGATCGAGGACGGGCGGCGCCAGCACAAGGCCGCGACAGCGACACTCTCGGCTTCAGACTCAACGCCAGTCGCGCCCGAACGGATTATGGCAGAGTTGGACTCTCTACTCGAACCGACCGACATCGTTGTGGCGGACGCGAGCTACGCTTCGATCTGGGTTACCAGCTACCTCACATCCCGCCGCCCCGGGCAGCGCTTCCTCGTACCACGGGGCTTGGCTGGTCTCGGGTGGGGCCTTCCACTAGGAATGGGCGCCAAACTGGCTAGCCCTGCCTCCCGAGTGGTCGCCATCGTGGGCGACGGCGGATTCGCCCACGTCTGGTCCGAACTGGAGACAGCAGTTCGCGAAAACATCCCGGTAGTCGTTATCGTCCTGAACAACGCCCTGCTCGGATACCAGCGTCACGCCGAGAACTTCTTCTTCGACCAGACAACCACCGCCATCGCCTTTGCACCGGTCGACCACGGCGCGATGGCACGGTCTACAGGCGCAGCCGGTGTGCTCGTGGACAAGGCCGAGGACCTCCATGCCGCACTGGCAGACGCACTCGCGTCCAACACCACAACCGTTATCGATGTCATCACGGACCCGGACGCGTACGCGCCCGTGCGAGCCTGGGACGCCGGCGAGGAGCGAATCAATGCCTACGCAACATCCTGACGCCGACGCGCAACTACCAGTTCCATCGTTTCTCCGAAACCTCCGCTTCGCGGGAACGAGCTTAATGAGGCATTCGCCGCCCTTCACACATTTTGGAACGTCTGAGGCAAAAATCAGCGAGGCTGATCGCCGCAGGGGCCGACGTCGTTATCCCTGCCGGACGCGCTGAATAGTCTCCTCGCACGGCGGCGTTCAAAGAGTGCAGGATGTGCCCCTGCTGGGTTCCTACGGTTCTCTGCTTGGATACGCTCTCATGCTGGTCCAACTTCAGCAGCGGTTCGGGGTGAACCGGTGTTCCTTGGCCAGCAGCGCAGTCGGCATCCAAGTCGGAGGGATGGCCCGAGGAACGAAGCCGACCATATGTTCGCCGTCAAGACTGACTCCCCGCCGGGATTCCCACACGACCACCCTCTCGAACAAAGGACATGACATGCGCCCGCTTAACGGACCAGGGGAGATACTTCCCGCTAGCGCAGCACAATATGGGGACAAGGTTGCATTGATCACCCCGACCCGCACCCTGAGTTTCAACGAACTCGACGAGCTCTCCACCCGCATCGCATCCCGATTGTGGGAACGCGGCATCGTCCCCGGGGACCGGGTCTCAATCTACGCAGGCAACAGGTGGGAGTGGGTCGTGGCCTATCACGGCGCGCTCAAGGCAGGGGCCGTGGTCAACCCCATCAACGTGATGCTGACCCCTGAAGAGGTACGTTTCGTGCTGCGCGACTGCTCGTCCTCGGCGTTGTTTGCCTCGGCCGACAAGCTTGAGGCGATGGCCGGGATAGGGCAAGAAATGGAAGGCTTGAAGCTCGTGGTTGGCTTTGACGGACCCGATAATGCGACTGATTCATTCGAATCCTTGCTGTCCCCAGATGCCTCTACTGATTTCCATCGGCCCGAAGTCCTTCGCGATTCCCCATCCACCATTGGCTACACTTCAGGAACCACCGGTCACCCCAAGGGAGCGGTCCAGTCCCAGCAGGCCGTGCTGCTTAATTGCCAATCAACCGCCCAGATGCATGGGCGCACACATGACGACGTCGTAATTTCGGCACTCCCGGCACCTCATGTTTATGGAAACGTGGTCATCAACGCGACGTTGCTCCAGGGCGGCACCGTGGTGCTAATGGCCCGTTTCGATGTCAAGGATGCTCTCAAACTGGTTGCTGAACACCGCGCCACCCTGTTTGAGGGAGTGCCCGCCATGTATTCAATGATGCTCAACGAGCCGACGGTTTCCTCCGCCAACCTCACGTCGATCACCCGAAGTACCGTCGGCGGACAGACCATTTCCACGTCCGTGATCGAAGCCTGGGAAAAATTGACCAATGCCCCGATGCTCGAGCTGTGGGGAATGACGGAACTAGCCGGGCTGGGCTCCACACATTGGCACGACAAGGAGCCTGTGCGCGGCTCCATAGGCGTGGCGCTTCCGGGGCTGGAACTGCGCGTCGCGGATCTCGACGACCCCCACAAAAATGCCGGACCGGGGCAGCCCGGTGAACTCATGGCGCGCGGACCCATGGTGATGATGGAATACTTCGGCAATCCACCGGCCACCGCGGAGGCACTCGAAGCCGATGGTTGGTTACACACGGGAGACGTTGCCATACAAGATGAGGCGGGCTACTTCTTCATCGTGGATCGTCGCAAAGACATGATCATCACCGGAGGCTACAACATTTATCCGGCGGAAATCGAGCGGGTCGTTGCCGCCCACCCGGCCGTGGCCATGGTCGCAGTCGGGTCGCTGCCCGACCCTGTCAAGGGTGAATTCGCCTGTGCCTATGTGGTGCGCCGCGATGGGCAGGGGCTGGATGCCGAACAGGTCATTGCCTACTCACGGGAGCATCTGGCCGCATACAAGGTGCCACGCAAGGTGGTCTTCGTCAAGTCACTCCCACAAACCTCCACTGGAAAGATCATGCGCAGGAAACTCAGCACCTTCGGCCAGGAACTGTGAAGCGCTTCTTCACACGTTGGCCTCACAGCCACGAACCTACAATTCACCGATAAGGTCGCCGAGCACGAAAGCGCGCACTCTCAGAGGCAAGCCGTCCCGCCATGCAGGAGCTCCGTGACAAATACGAGTCGCTCTTCGCCCAGGTGCTCGAACGCGGGACACGCGTCTGTACCTTCAAGCAGGCGACCTCACCATGGCCCGTCTGGCGCTCATGGAAATGGGAACAGGTGTCGCTCGTTGGTTCCGCCACGATGGGCGCCTTCATCTGAAGCAAGTGCAGCAATACTTCGTGAACATAGCAGACAGAATCCTCGCCGTGGGCAGCTCCGCCCTCGACGGGGTCGACTTCATCGTTGCCCCGCGCCGACTTGAAAGCGAGCCCGAACCCGTACCGGGACGCGCACACGCGTCCTAGTGCCCGCCGGCTTTTCTTCACTCCCATTCTTGATTCCCGCGACGAAAGAGAAACCGTGGATACATTGAGCAGCAGCGTTGACATCACCGACCCAACTTTTGTGCAGAACGCCGAGCGGCAATCGCTCCTAGTCGACGAGCTCCGTAGCCGCTTGGCCCGCGCGGCCCTGGGTGGTTCGGAAAAGTCACGCCAGCGCCATCTGAACCGCGGGAAGCTCCTGCCCCGCGAACGAGTTAACACCCTGTTCGACGAGGGCTCCCCGTTCCTTGAGATTGCACCCCTCGCTGCCGAGGACATGTACGGCGGGGAATGTCCCGGTGCCGGCATCATTGCCGGAATCGGATTGGTGCACGGACGCCATGTCCTGGTGATCTCCAACGACGCCACGGTCAAGGGCGGCACTTACTTCCCAATGACGGTGAAGAAACACCTGCGGGCGCAGGAAATCGCCATGGAAAACGGGTTGCCCTGCGTTTACCTCGTTGACTCCGGCGGGGCCTTTCTGCCCAAGCAGGACGAGGTCTTCCCCGACCGCGACCACTTTGGACGCATCTTCTACAACCAAGCCAACATGTCGGCCCGCAAGATCCCGCAGATCGCGGCCGTCCTAGGCTCCTGCACCGCAGGAGGCGCCTACGTTCCAGCCATGAGTGACGAGACCGTCATTGTTCGCAACCAGGGAACGATATTCCTGGGCGGGCCTCCCCTGGTGAAGGCAGCCATTGGTGAAGTCGTTACGGCCGAGGAACTGGGCGGCGGCGACCTGCACGCCATGACTTCCGGGGTCGTGGATCACTTGGCCGAAAACGATGCACATGCCTTGTCGATCGTCCGGAACATCATTGAAACCCTGCCACCTTCCCCGGCACCACCTTGGGACATTGCCGCACAGGTCGCCGAGCCGCTGGCCGACGTCGAAGAGCTCTACGGCGCGGTACCCACCGACGTGAATGCGCCCTACGACGTCCGCGAAGTCATCGCGAGGGTCACCGACGGCAGCGAGTTCCATGAATTCAAGGCCAACTACGGCACCACCCTAGTGACAGGGTTTGCTCGCATTCACGGCCACAAGGTCGGAATCATTGCCAACAACGGTGTGCTCTTCTCGGAGTCCGCGCTCAAGGGAGCCCACTTCATTGAGCTGTGCGACCAACGCGGCATACCGCTGGTCTTCCTGCAGAACCTTGCCGGATTCATGGTCGGTCGCGACTACGAGGCGGCCGGCATCGCTAAGAACGGCGCCAAGATGGTCACCGCGGTGGCCACAGCCCGGGTCCCCAAACTGACGGTCGTCATCGGGGGCTCATTCGGTGCGGGAAACTACTCGATGTGCGGGCGGGCGTATTCGCCGCGTTTCCTGTGGATGTGGCCGGCCGCCCGCATCTCCGTCATGGGCGGCGCGCAGGCCTCCTCCGTACTGGCTACCGTAAAGCGCGACCAGATCGAGGGCGCTGGCCAGAGCTGGGATGCCGCCGACGAGGACACCTTCAAGGCACCCATCAAGGAACAGTACGAAGCCCAGGGCAACCCCTACTACTCCACGGCGCGGATCTGGGACGACGGTGTCATCGATCCAGTCGACACCCGCCGTGTCTTGGGCATGGCCCTGGACGTGTGCGCCAACCAGCCACTGCCGGAGACATCCTTCGGCGTCTTCCGGATGTAACAGCCCACCATGAGAACCCGACTCCAGAACGGATCAACCGTGAAAAACGAACTCTTCCAAACGGTGCTCGTGGCCAACCGCGGGGAAATCGCCGTCCGCGTCATCCGCACGCTGCGCGCCCTGGGCATCCGCTCGGTCGCCGTCTACTCCGATGCCGACGCGGGAGCCCGCCACGTTGCCGAGGCCGACATTGCCCTGCGCGTCGGGCCGGGCCCCGCCACCGAAAGCTACCTGAGCATCGAGGCAATCGTGGATGCCGCCCGGCGCAGCGGCGCCCAGGCTGTACACCCCGGCTACGGGTTCCTCTCCGAAAACGTCGACTTCGGCCAGGCCCTGCAGGATGCCGGCATCACGTTCATCGGCCCGGACGTGAAATCCATCAATCTCATGGGCGACAAGATCCGCTCCAAAAACCACGTGGTTGCCCACGGCGTTCCCGTCGTGCCGGGCATCGCCGAACCCGGCCTGAGCGACGAACGGCTCGGTGCCGCGGCCCTGGACATCGGTTTCCCGCTCCTGATCAAGCCGTCCGCCGGGGGCGGGGGCAAAGGCATGTTCGTCGTCGAATCGGCCGAAGACCTGCCAGAAAACCTGGCCAGCGCGCGGCGTACCGCACGAAGCGCCTTCGGCGACGACACGCTGTTCCTTGAACGCTTGGTGCGCAACCCGCGCCACATCGAGGTGCAGGTCCTTGCCGACCGGCACGGAAACACGGTGCATCTGGGAGAACGCGAATGCTCCCTGCAGCGCCGCCACCAAAAGGTCATCGAGGAAGCTCCTGCGCCACTGCTGGAAAACCTGGCCTACGGCGCCAGGATTCGAGCCGAGCTGGGTGCGGCCGCTGTGGCGGCCGCACGCTCCGTGGACTACGTGGGAGCTGGAACAGTGGAGTTCCTGGTCTCCGATGAGAACCCGGACGAATTCTTCTTCATGGAGATGAACACGCGCTTGCAGGTCGAGCACCCGGTGACCGAGCAGGTCGTCCGGATCGACGGCCGGCGCATCGACCTGGTCGAATGGCAGGTCCGCATTGCCGCCGGCGAGGCCATCGATTTCACCCAGGAGCAGGTGGAATTGCACGGCCATGCGGTGGAGGCACGGCTCTATGCCGAGGACCCATCCCATGACTTCCTGCCGTCCATCGGCACTATCCTGCAAGTGCAGGAACCAACGGGTGAGCACGTGCGTGTGGATAGTTCGCTGCGCAACGGCCTGGAAATTTCCGCCCACTACGATCCGATGCTCGCCAAGGTCATCACCTGGGGCGCCGACCGCGCCGATGCCCTCACCCTGCTGGACCGGGCTCTGTCCCAAACCGTTGTGCTGGGCGTGCTGACCAACATCGAATACCTGCGGCTGCTCATCAATGACCAGGACGTTGCGGCGGGCAAGCTGGACACCAACTTGATCGGGCGCAAGATGCAGCAGATGCACTTCCGTTCCGTGGACGACAGCGATCTGGCGCTGGCCGCGCACCTGGCCTTGGGCTCCAGGGAACACACTGGCGGCACCTGGCACCGGGGAGACGGGTGGCGCCTGGGCACGCCTGTCGATTCCGCACTGTATATCGAGATCGACGGGCACGTCGTGTCCCTGCGGGTCCGCTCCGCCGGTGCTGGAACCACCGTCCTGGTTGACGGCAACGAATTCACGGTGCTGCCCAGCACGTCCGGTGCCATATCCGTCAACGGGGTGACCCGGCCAGTGGGCATCTCGATTGCCGCCGACGGCACCATCTGGCTCTCCTGCGACGGCTGGGCCGCCGCCATCCACCCATTGAGCCGCCGGGAACATCTGGCCCGCGAACTCGCTGCCATGGACCGCGGCGCAGGAACGCTGTCCCCGGAGGTGCGTTCCCCCATGCCCGGAACTGTCATAGCCGTGCAGGTAAGTGACCGGCAGCAGGTGATAGCCGGACAGGTCCTGGCATCGATTGAGGCCATGAAGATGGAGCACCAAATGCTCTCGCCCAGCGACGGCGTCGTTCACATGAGCCACCTCAAGGTCGGCGACCTAGTCAAGGCCAACCAGATCATTGCCACAGTGAAAATCGTGGAAGCCGAAGCCAACGACACCGAAATTATCCGACCCGAATTGGAGCACAGCGCATGAGCACCCAGACCCCCGAGCGCGTGGAGCAACGCGGTTTCTACCTCGACGAGTTGCGCGAGGGTGTGGTCTACGCGCACCGTCCCGGGCGCACTCTGACCGAGACCGACAACGTCCTGTTCACCTCGCTGACGATGAACAACCAGGGCCTGCACCTGGACGCTGCTTGGAGTGCCACCCAGCCCTTCGGGCAACGGCTCATGAATTCCCTGTTCACCCTGGGAACCATGATCGGGCAATCGGTGCCGCAGATGACCGAGGGAACCATCATCGGCCAGCTCGGCATCGACGCGGTGAAGTTCCCGCATCCGATGTTCCACGGCGACACGCTCTACACCGAAACCGCGGTCACGGACATCCGGCTGTCCAACTCCCGCCCGGGGCAGGGAATTGTCACGATGATGCACACCGGCAGGAATCAGGACGGCGTGGTCGTGGCCACAGCAACCCGCACCTGCATGATGTGGACCAGGGACGCCCATGCGGCATCCATGAACACCGCGGAAAAAGACTAGGCATGGGAAACTTCATCATGGGACCGGCAATCCTGTTTTGCCCCGCGGACCGGTCGGACCGATATGCCAAGGCGCTGGAACGAGCCGATGCCGTCATCCTGGACCTGGAGGACGCCGTCGCGGCGGAGAACCGCGCTGAGGCGCGTCGCATGCTTATCGATTGCCCCCTGGATCCGGAACGCACCATCGTGCGGGTCAATCCGGTCAGCACCATGGACTTCGCCGCGGACATGGCCGCGGTCCAGCGGACCGAGTACCGCACCATCATGCTTGCCAAGACCGAGACGCTCGATGACTTGGCCACTGTCGCCGATTTCAACGTCGTGGCACTTTGCGAGACAGCGCTGGGGGTCATCAATGCGCCGCAAATTGCTGCCGCCCGCCACGTCGTGGGCGTGATGTGGGGCGCCGAGGACCTAGTTGCGTCCCTCGGAGGATCCTCCTCCCGGCACGATTCCGGCGCCTACCGGGACGTGGCCATGCATGCCCGTTCCCAAGTGCTGCTGGCCGCCGTCGCCTACGGCAAGGTTGCCATCGACTCCGTCTACATCAACATCCCTGACCACGCGGGGTTGATGCGTGAGTCCATTGATGCGGCGGCCTCGGGCTTCGGGGCCAAGGCCTCGATCCATCCCGGGCAAATGCCGATCATCCGTCAGGCCTTCACGCCCACTCTCGAGCAGGTCGATCGCGCAGTGCGCGTCCTTGCCGCGGCCGAGAATGCCACCGGTGTTTTCACCTTCGAGGGGCAGATGGTTGACGAGCCACTGCTGCGCCATGCGCGGGCCACATTAGCGAACGTTGGCCGTCTCCAATAAGCATAGCCAGATGCCGGACCAGCCAGAGAACCGCCGTCCAAGGTCAGGCGTTACCTGGATGCCGAATCGTGGCGCCGCATGACGCGCTATACAAGTGTGCCAAATACCTGCAGAGAAAATGACACAGAAAGAGTCGCCAGGCGGTAGCGAAACCGCAAGGAGGTCCCGAGCATAACTGCCGCTAGGAGCAAAACGGCGCTGCAAGCCGATAACGTGCCGAACGCGACGTCCCTGCCTGTTGCAATGGCTGCCCGGACGAGGTGCGCGTGTTCCGGTCCCAGGGTCGTGATGACAACGTGGTCGACGTCAGGATGGTTGATGAAGTCGTTGTAGTCACCGAACCCGTGAGGGACTTCCAGCTCGTCGGCAAGCAGGTCAGCGCGGTCCTGCGCACGGCTGGATACGGCGACCAGTTCGAACTGATCAAGGGTGCGCCGGGCAGGAATGTGGCCGTACTTCCCCCACCCGCCAGCGCCGATACCGCCTACTCCGATGGTGTCCGTGCTCATAATGCTGCCACGGTCTCGGTGCTGTGTACGTGCCTTGTGGATGTGCTTGATTTGCCTGCATGGAGAGGCAGACAGGTCAGCCGCGAGCGGGAGGGAAGGCATGGCGTCGTCCGAGGATCACCATGATGAGGGCGGTGACGAGCAGGATCATGGTGGCCCAGCCGAGTGCCGGTGCTCCCAGGGCGCTCAGAAGGGCGCCGCCGATGATGCCGCCTCCGGCGATGCCAATGTTCCATCCGGTGACCATGACGCTTTGCGCGGCGTCAACAGCGGTACCGGCTGCGTTCATCATCGCTGTCTGCAGGAGACTGGCAGCGCCCCCGAATGCCAGACCCCAGGCGGCGGCACTCGCGTACACGATCACGGGCGACCCACCGGCGAGTCCGAGGGTGAGGGTAGCGAGGGCGAATAGCGCGTTGCTGATGATCATCAGCGTGCGTAGGCGCCGGTCTATCAGGGCCCCGGTAATGACCAGACTCAGGAGGGACGCGATGCCGAAGACCAGCAGGACGGCGCTGACTGCGTCGCCCATGCCGATGGGTGTCAGGAATGGTGCGATGTAGGTGTAGAGAATGTTGTGTGCGGTGACGTACAGCATCGCGGTGACCAGGACGGGCACAAGACCGGGCAGAGTGAAGACCCGGGAGATAGGGGTCCGCTGTCCTTTTTCCTGCCCGGGCAGAGCGGGCAGGGTTGCCAGCACCCAGCCGATGATCAGCGCGGCGAACACTGCCATCATGACGAAGGTGAACCGCCACCCGACCAGACTCGCCAGCAGGGTTCCTGCGGGTGTGCCGATGGCCAGGGCGATCGGTGTGCCCGCCAGCGCAATGGTCAGGGCACGGCCGCGCTGGTCGCTGCGAACCAGCCGGCCCGCGATCCCGGCGATGATGGCCCACACTACGCCGGCGAAAATGCCGGCCACGAAACGGGTCCCGAGTGTTAGCGCGTAGCTAGGGGAAACTGCGACCACGAGGCATGTGACCACGTACCCGATCAGGGACCCGATCAGCAGGCGACGGCGCGGCCACCCCATCGTCGAGCTGATGATCGGGATAGCTCCCACGATCGATCCGATCGCGTACACCGTGATGAACTGGCCGGCGGCGGATTCACTCACGCCCAGTCCTTGGCTCATCTCGGGCAGGATCCCGGCCGGCATCGTTTCCAGCATGATGGTGAGGAAGCCACTGGCGGTCAGCGCGAGCAGGCTCCACAGGGGGAGGCGCTGAGAGGTTGGCATCTCCGTCTGGATGTGGTCAATTTGCGTCATGAACGTTACCGTAGATGATTGACACTAATGTGAAGGTCAAGCCGGACGCCAAGCGCTCCGAGCATGAAGGGAAAATCATGCGGATTGGAGAGCTCGCGAAACTCTCGAACACCCCTACCCGTTCGCTGCGCTATTACGAGGAACAGGGCCTAATCGTTCCCCGGCGACTGGAGAACGGGTACCGGGAATACGACCCACACCTGATCGACAGGGCCATCCAGATACGCGGCCTGATCGACAGCGGCGTCCCGACGAAGATCATCGCACTGATCCTGCCCTGCCTGGACAAGCCCCGCGGCATCGTGCCCGACGACATCGAGCCGGAACTGCTGACCATCCTCCGGGACGAGCACGAGAGGATGAGCCACCGCATCGACTTCCTCACCCGCAACCGCGACTCCATCACCGCCTACATCGACGCCGCCGACGCCGCGCTGGAACGCCGAACCGCCGGCACCGCCGCCTAAGCGTGGAATTGTTGCTCTCCAAGCGCATGCCGCTGCGTCTTTATGGGAGAGAAGTCTGCCGTTCCCCCGCGGGGCTCCTCATGTAGGCGAGTTGTCTCGCCGACGGTCCTCCACCGTGACACCCACTAACGATTTCGCCGAGAAAAAGCAGCTACTGACGTCTCGGATTCGCGTATGCCCCGTCCGCACAAAAGTGCTGTGGAGTCCGCGAACGCCAAATTTCCGGCACCTAGGCACTGTTGACAAACGTAGGAGCGTCCAACGGTCTGCTGCCCCAGTATTTCCCCAAGGGCACGGACCTGAGCATCCACAGCGCCGCTGACCTCGACTGGTCGCCCAGGAACTGAACGACCGACCGCGTAAAGACTAGATTTCAGGAAACCGAAGGAACTGATCGAGGACCTCCTGTTGCAATAAACACCTGAACCGCCAGCCTTCAACGGACACTTTCTCGGGCGGGTCTAACGCAACTCAGAGCCGCCCTCCAACGAGAAACTGTGTGTACCATGCAGGCTCATTGAGAGGTATCAGCTCTCGATTACAGGTTTTTCGATCAGGTCTGGCAAAAGCAACTTTCGCCCTTGACAGAGAGGCCCCACCTACCGGCGCCGCAAAAGGGACACCTGGATGCAAAAGACTATGTCAGCCAGTCGTAGTCACGGTCATGGGTAGTTGACTCTCAATTAGTAGGCGTTGATGGGAGGGGCTATCGGAATCGGGTCTCCTATGCGTAAGTCCAGGCGAAATGATAAGTGGCTTACGTCAGCTGAGCTGAAACGCCTGTGGGCGTGATGGCTCAGCTGACTCTTCCCTAATGCCTGCTATCAAGTCGCCCGCCTTGAGCAGAAGTGATGCCGTCATCTGCGGGGTTACGGCAGTCGGAACGTTGTAGCTATTCGTGTGGCAGTTCGGCGCGCAGGACGGCGCCGAGCAGGCCGGGGAATCGCTCGTCGAGGTCGTCCTGCCGGAGGGTATTGTGAATCGATGTTCCGCGATAGTGCTGCTCTATCAGGCCTGCTTGGCGCAGGACGCGAAAGTGGTGCGTCTTCGTGGATTTGCTGACCGGCAGATCGAAGGAAATGCAGGCTAGGTCGCTGTGCCCCTCTGCCAACTGCCTCACGATCGTGCGGCGCACAGGATCGGCCAACGCGCTCAGCACGTCGTCGATTTTGATGTCGTTCCGGCAGGGGTGATCAAGGGTCCGCACAACATCATTGTCCCTTACGCATGTCGCAGAACGGCTGGTACTACGAAATCCATCGTAGTACGATGACTATCGAACTACGCCGTTTTCGCCACGAGGAGCACGCCTTGACACACGCCCTGTTCGAACCGATCACCCTCCGCGGCTTGGAGATCCGCAACCGTATCTGGATTCCGCCGATGTGCCAGTACGCTGTTGATGCGCAGGATGGCGTGCCCACAGACTGGCATCTCATGCACCTGGGTTCGCTAGCTCGAGGCGGGGCCGGTGCTGTCATTGTTGAGGCCACGGCCGTCCTTCCGGAAGGCCGTGTCAGCCCACAGGATCTCGGCCTCTGGAATGATGAGCAACGGGAAGGCTTCCGGCGCATCACGGACCTGGTTCACTCCCAAGGGGCTGCGGCCGCCATCCAGTTGGCACATGCCGGCCGGAAGGCATCGACCTGGCGTGCTTGGGGTGAACGCAAGGAAGGCAACGTCCCATCGGCTGACGGCGGCTGGGACGTGGTAGGTCCTTCGCCCATTGCATATCCCGGCCTCGCCACGCCGAAGGAGCTTGACGCCCAGGGAATCCACGAGGTCATTTCAGCCTTCGCAGCCGCCGCACGCCGCGCTGTCGACGCTGGTTTCGACCTGCTCGAAATCCACGCTGCCCATGGTTACCTGCTACACGAGTTCCTCTCGCCCTTGAGCAACGTACGGCAGGACCCGTATGGTGGCTCGCTCGAAAACCGGGCGCGAATTGTGCTGGAAGTCTTGGACTCCGTTCGCGCCGAGGTCGGCGACAGCGTACCCCTTATTGTCCGCCTGTCTGCCACCGACTGGACCACCGACGGGCTGACGCTTGAGGACACCGAGCAAGTGGTCCGCTGGCTCAGTGAGCACAGCGCCGACATGGTGGACATCTCTACCGGAGGTAACGTAGCTGATGCCATGATCCCTGTCGGCCCCGGCTATCAGCTGCCCTTCGCCTCCGTGATCAAGGCCAGCACCAGCGTCCCCGTCGCCGCCGTAGGGATGATTGATCAGCCCTTCCAGGCCGAACAAATCATCGCAACGGGGCAGGCCGACGTCGTCCTAGTGGGACGGGAATCACTCAGGGACCCCAACTTCCCCATCCGCGCAGCCGAGGCCCTCCGTTACGACATGCCGTACCGCCCCATTCAGTACGAACGTGCTTACCGCTGATGCCCCTGGCTGCTCCGCTGTTGGTGCACACTAGTTGCCTCGTACGTGTGCACAGCGGCGGCAGCGGCTTTCATTTTCGCCGGTGCACGGCACACATCAATAAGCGCCGGTGGTTCATGGGAGACACCGGCATGCAGCGTTGGCCGATGGTAAGAGTGGGGACCCTGGCCTGATGAGGAACGCCAGGGTCCACACACTTCCATGCCCGCTCAGTACCGGACGGATAATTGCCTGCGTAACAACCCGGCGCTGGTGGCTAACGGCTTCCAGCCATCTTCGGGGCCGCGTCGCATAAGCCGGTCCTTCAATGCACCACTCCACGGCAAAATGGCAAACGCTGGAAACGCCGTGTTTCCAGGGTTCTCGAATTGGCATATGCCCCGCCCGTAAAAATGCCCGCTACGGGGCGGCGGATTTTATCGGGCGCGGCGAAGGAATTTGAGAAGAGGTGCAGAAATATCAGCGGTTATCGAGTAAAAGCAGGACGGGTCTAAGAGAGATTCACCCATCCGGTCGGGCATCTTCATTGCACTCGGACTTAGGCAGAGCCCTCTTCCAAGCTTCATAGAGTTCTGTCTCGGCGTAGAGCCTCCGGCTGACCGCTCCGTTTCCCTGAAGCCACAGGACGGAGCCGTCCTCCGTTACGGCATCGACAGTTCCTGTATCGATTGTCGCGCCGCCTCGCCGTATTTGCACCTGCTGGCCATCTAATTCGGACCAGTCGGTGACGGCAACGTATGTCATGGGTATGTTCCGATCTTTTTTGGGCCTCAGAGTGGCGTCGCGGGCGGCTGAAGCTCAATCTTGCAGCTGTTGCCGTGTGTCAGGTTCAAATACAACCGAATCTGACATAGGTTCTCCTATGCCGGCTTTCGGGAGAGCCTGACTGGAACAGGATCAACATATCTATCGGCGGCTAGCGGCGTTTCATGCACGGAAGTTTTATTGGATGGAGAAGATCCCGCGCGAACGGGAATAGGTAGAAAAGCCCGGGCTGGCGAAGGACCGGAACGATCCGCCCTTCGCCAGCCCACTCGTACGTTGGTCGGTCAGGCCCGTGGGTTGAACGGGTCGTTGATCTTGTTGCCCAAATCGATCCAGACTGTTTTTGTTTCGGTGTATTCGTAGATGGCTTCGGGCCCGTTTTCACGGCCCAGGCCGCTGTCTCCGAAGCCGCCGAACGGAGCGATGTAGTTGGTCTTCCTGTAGTTGTTGATCCAGACTGTTCCTGCTCTCAGCGATCGGGTCATCCGAATTCCGCGGGCGATGTCACGCGTCCAGACTCCGGCAGCGAGACCGAAGTTGGTATCGTTGGCAATCCTGACAGCGTCTTCCTCGTCTTTGAAACGGATGACTGAGGCGACGGGTCCGAACACTTCTTCCCGTGCAATTCTCATGGTGTTATCAACGTCAGCGAAAACCGTGGGCCGAACGAACAGGCCTTGGTCCAGTCCCGGATCCTCTGGATGAAAACCTCCCGCCACGAGCCGGGCTCCCTCGGCCGTTGCTATATCGATATAGGACAGCACCTTGTCGAACTGGGCTTTGCAGGCCACCGTGCCCATCTCAGTATGCTGGTCCAACGGATCACCCAAGCGGATCTGGTTCGCCTTCTCGGCCAGTTTTTGAACAACCTCGTCGTAGATCGTTTCCTGCACCAGGATGCGCGAGCCAGCCATGCAGGTCTGGCCGGTGGCGGCGAAGATGCCGGCAACGATTCCGTTGACCGCGTTGTCAATCTCGGCGTCCTCGAAGAGGATGTTCGGCGATTTTCCGCCGAGTTCCAGGGACACTCGCTTCAGGTGGCGGCCAGCGGATTCTGCGATGATACGGCCGACCTGGGTGGAACCGGTGAACGCAATCTTGTCCACCTGTGGGTGCTGGGCCAGCGCAGCTCCAACAGCTCCGTGGCCAGTCACGACGCTGACAACACCAGTAGGCAACCCAGCCTCTTCCAGCAAGCGCATCAGTACCAGGGTTGATACTGGAGTGATTTCCGATGGCTTGATGACAACCGTGTTGCCAGCCGCGAGGGCCGGGCAAAGCTTCCAGAGCAATAATGCCAGCGGACTGTTCCATGGCGTTATGGCGGCGATGACACCGATCGGCTCCCGCACAGTGTAGACCTGAAAGTTAGGGACGCTGCTGGCCAGTGTCTGTCCCGTGATGTTCTCGGCGGCACCTGCAAAAAAGTAGCAGTGGTTAGCCAGGGCTCGCGTTTGCCCGTGAACCTCTCGGATGAGTTTGCCGTTTTCCATGACTTGGACGCGGGTGAGTTCGTCGACGTTTTCAAGGATGAGGTCGCCAAACTTCCTGAGAAGCGCAGCACGCGTCGCGGGTGTTGAGGAGGCCCATGGCCCTGACTGGAAGGCCTCACGTGCGGCGCACACGGCCCTGTCCACGTCGGCGGGGCTTGCTTCAGGCACGGAGGCCCAGGGTTCATTGGTGTATGGGTTGATTGATTCGAATCTTGCGGCGGATTCGGATTCTACCCATTCTCCGCCAATGTGCATCTGGAAGGTTTCGGGAGTCAGAACTTTGTTCGGCATGTTTGTCCTTGTCAGAGTATTTGGTCGCTGGCTTGCTCGTCGAGCATGGCTACCGCGGTTTCTTCGATGTCTTTAGCGGCTTGAAGAACGAGCTGGCGAAACTTCTTGACTCGCACTTCAGTGAATTCGTGGACCGGTCCAATGATGTTTATCGCCCCGACGACTTGCCCCTGGACCCCATGGATAGCTGCGGCCACGCCGCCGGCCCCTTGGATGCGTTCGCCCCGGGATACTGCAACCCCTGACCTTCGGACCTCGTCGATGCGCTTCATCACGGCAGACCTATCGAAGGATTCCGCTGTGCCCGCATCGCCCAGGAACGGCAGTTCAAGGGCCTTATTGACGATTTCGTCCGGCAGTCCTGCCAAGATTGCCCGACCAACCGAGCCGCGCTGAAGGCCGTAAGGCCGGCCCAGCTCCACGGACATTTTCATTTCGGAATCCGGCAGGACCTGGTCGATGTACATCCTGCGCAGTCCTCCGAGCACGCTCAGGGTTGCAGTCTGACCGGTCTCAGCCACGAGGCGCTCGAGCATGGGACGGGCAAGCTCACTGAGGGAGTTCCTGGTCACCCGGTTGCTGGACAGGAAGAGCGAGGCTAGCCCCAAGGAGTACTGCTGATTTGCCGGGTTCTGGTCCACGAGGGACCGTGTCATCAGGGCGCGCAGGATGCGGTGGGCCACCGTGGGACTCAAACCGGTCCGCCGCGCGAGTTCGTTGACGCCGATCGGGCTGTGGGCATCTCCCAGAGCAATGAGGATGTCTGCGACGCGGCGGGCAGATTCGGTTCCTGCATCAGCGGACATTTTCAGGGGTTCCTTTTTCGATCGTTGCGGCTTCTTCATAGCCTAGGGTGCTGCGTCGATGCGCGATTCGCCGGTACCCGTAGGCTGACCCCAGCGAGACTACGCCTGCGATCACCATCATTGCCACCAGAGTCTCCCACCGGCCAGTGCCGGATACGAGGGCTTCGGCGATGATCGGGGTCGGGGCACTCCATACCAGCGCAGCAATGGCGTAGGTGACTGCCGTACCTGAGTATCGGAACTGTACGGGGTACAGTTCCGCGATCATTGATGAGAGGACCGAGTAAGTGGTGGCGTGGGCAGCGACCATTCCTGCCGCGATCGAAACGAAAATCAAGACTGGGTTGCCGGAGTTCACCCCCCAGAAGAAGGGGAAACCCATCACGACGGCCGCGATGGCACCCCCGGTAAACACCCGGCCAGCCCCAACCCGGTCCGCCAGCGAAGCGAGGAGGGGCAATGCGATGACGTCGACTACCGCGGCCAACATGACGATCAGCAGAGCGGTTCCCTGGGCCATGTCGAGGACATTGACCGCATAGGAGACGAAGTAGGTCGCCACAATGTAAAAGACCACGTTTACGGAGGCCTGCAAGCCAATGCCAATCACCAACGGAAGCTTGGCATACCGCAGGAGCTGGCCAAGAGGGACCTTGGGCTGATCCTTGCCTGCCTTAACCGTTGTGAAAGACTTCGACTCTTCGACCCCCAGCCTGATGATCAGACCGACGATGACAAGGACGAACCCGAAAATGAAGGGAAGGCGCCAGCCCCAAGCAAGACGTTCGGCTTCCGGCATCAGGGCCACCAAGGCCATGACCCCGGTGGCAGTGATGAGGCCTATGGGGGACCCCATTTGAGGCGCCGAGCCGTAGAGGCGGACCTTGTTCGGCGGCGCATTCTCGACCGACATCAAGACAGCGCCGCCCCATTCGCCGCCAACGGCAAATCCCTGTAGAAAGCGCATGGCGACCAGGAGTGTCGGGGCAAGTACGCCAACTTGTTCATAGGTGGGCAGCAGGCCGATCAGGCCAGTGGCGCCGCCCATGAGCGACAGGGTCACGATGAGAGTGGCGCGGCGGCCGATCCTGTCGCCAAGGTGACCGAAGACGATCGCTCCGAGCGGGCGGGCGATGAACGCCACCCCGAAGCTCGCGAACGCCAGAAGTCGACCGACCGCGGGGTCTCCGCTGGGAAAGAAAAGGGGCCCGAAATAGAGGGCGGCCGCGGTGCCGTAGATGAAGAATTCGTACCACTCGATGCTGGTTCCAACAAGGCTGGCGACAGTAGCTCGTCGCGCCTGGACCTGCGGAGTATTGGGTGCGGCACTAGACGTTGTACGCATGGGTATCTCCTGGTTTCCCTACGAGGTTGGCGGAGGCGTCGGCGGCGGCCAGACGGCCAAAGACCATTGCCCTGAGCATTGATGAAGCTCCCGGATAGCTGTGGTGGTAAAGACCCGCGGCCTCGCCGACTACGTAGAGGCCCGGAATAGGCTCACCATCCGGGTCAACGGCCCGGCCTGCAGTATCGGTTTTGACACCGCCGAAGGTGAAGGTAATGACTGCGGACATGGGCCAAGCGCCGAAGGGGCCTTGGTCAATGGGACGTGCCCAGTTGGACTTGGGCGGGTTGAGCCCTCGGGTTGCAGCTCCGTCCTTGGTGGTGACGTCCATGGGGCCTGGCTGGCATGCAGCGTTGTAGGACTCCACTGTGGCGGTCAGTGCATCGGGATCGATGCCGAGTGCACTCGCCAGTTCCTCGATGGAATCGGCGAGGATCGCTTCGGTTTCGGAGAGTACGGCTTTCTGGTATTCGGACTGCAGGAGTCGCTGGTCGACGATGAGGTAGGCGTGCTGATTGGCGTCCCTCCAGATGTGGTAAGCGACATCCTCGAAGGTCTCGTCGACGGAATCCCGCCCTTCGTCAAGGAAGCGCCGCCCTTCCTGGTTCACCAGGATGCCGTAGGGGTAGACCATGACCAGGGCCTCCGCCTTCGAGGCACGCGGATCACTTGGCTCTCCGTGGAACATGTCGAATTGGCCGGCTTGGTCGGCGCCCGCCCGCAGTGCCATGCTGATGCCCTCGCCGCGATTGTTGGCGCCACCGGGGCAGATGGTTTCGAGTGTCCTGCCACGTTCGCCGAGGTGTTGGGCCAACAGGTCCTTGTTTCCTTGG
Source organism: Arthrobacter sp. Soil_C_60 (assembly GCF_057656375.1). NCBI lineage: Bacteria > Bacillati > Actinomycetota > Actinomycetes > Micrococcales > Micrococcaceae > Arthrobacter > Arthrobacter sp. Soil_C_60. Next base: position 184,121 of record NZ_JBDGKM010000007.1, read on the forward strand.
AAGCCGCCACTGGCCAGGACGACAGTCGGGGCGTGCCATGTAGTTTCCGCTCCGGTTGAATCTCGCCCCGTTACCCCGACCACTCTGCTCTTCTCGACAACGAGGTCAAGGGCTTCTGCTTGGTATTCGATCTGTCCGCCGAGTTGCTCAAATCGGGCGGCCAGGGCTTCCACAACTGCGGCCCCTCCCCCGCGTGGCATCATCCGGCTTCCCTTCGAAGTCAGGAAGTAGGTGTCAGCCAAGCCCATGTCAACGCCGTTGCTCCGCGCCCATGCCACGGTCGCCTGGGCCTCATCGGTAAGCGTCTCCACAATGGCGGAATCGGCCTGGCCGAGACTGTACCGATCGATGCGCTCTGCGAAGTCTTCGGTTGGACGGCCGTCCTCATGCAGCCGGAAGAAACCCTTTGTCCATCGGGTATTGCCGCCCCGGTCTTCACGCGCAGCGCGCTCAAGGACCACGACCTTGGCACCCGGACGCAGTTCCAAAAAGCTTACTGCCGTGGAGAGCCCTCCGGCTCCGCAGCCAACAATAACCAGATCCTTCCGCTCAATGCGGTTCATAGAATCTCCCCTTTTTTGTATTTCGCTAGAAGAAATGATTTGCTGTGATTCGTGACACTAGATCATCAGATCTTGCGGAAAGTGTCAAGAACTTCTTAGGCTGTTAACGGAAGCGGTCGAAATGTGCCGATTCGCTCAGCGAAATGGAGATGCGATGAGAAGTGCATACGAAACAGCCCGGACGGGTGCAGATCCGGCCGCATTCCCGGAACTGTGCCGGGTAGCATACGGCTCGTTGCGCGCACAGGCCCGGAACGTCCTCGAGAACAGCTATGCGTTCACGGAAGGGGAGCGTGAGGTCAGCGCGGCATCTGTTGCCATGTCGATCCGGAACCAGGCCTGCGGGATCAGCGCTGCCCCGTCCATCTCCGGCCCCGTCTCCCTGCTCACGGCGAAGGCACGTCGGCGTGCGTTGACCCGGCTGAAATCTGCCGGCGACCTGCTAAGAATCAATGTCATCGGCCCTGTAGGAGGACTGACGTGAAGTCGAATCTGTTGGAAGGCGTAAAGGTCCTCGACCTCGCCAATGTATTGTCCGGTCCGTTTGCCGGGTACCAGCTCGCCCTCATGGGTGCCGATGTGCTCAAGGTTGAGGCCCGGACCAACGGCGACTTGGCCCGCAAGCTCGGATCCTCACCCGAGCTGAGCGAACGGCACCTGGGGATCTCATTCCTCGCGCAGAACAGCGCGAAGCGGTCGATGACGCTGAATCTGAAGTCCGAGCGCGGTAAGGAGGTCTTCCGGCAGCTGGTCGAGACCCACGACGTGGTGCTGGAAAACTTCCGCCCCGGTGTGCTCTCCCGCCTGGGATTCAGCTGGGACACCCTGCGGGAAATCAACCCGGGGCTCGTCTACTGCGCCATCTCCGGATTCGGTCAAACCGGCCCGCTGCGCGACCGCCCTGCCTACGACCAGATCATCCAGGGGATGTCCGGACTCATGTCGGTCACCGGCGACAGCGAAACCGCGCCGTTGCGGGTGGGAGCCCCCATCAGCGACACGGTCGGCGGCTTCGCGGCCGCATTCGCCATCTCCTCTGCCCTGGTGCGCCGTGGCCGCACAGGCGAAGGCGCTTTCCTCGACGTCTCCATGTTGGAAGCCACCCTCACCGCCATGGGCTGGGTAGCTTCCGACTACCTCGTGGGCGGCAGCCTCCCCATCCCGATGGGGAACGAGAACCGCACGGCGGCGCCGTCGGGAACATTCACCACGGCAGACGGCAAGTTCAACATCTCGGCCAACAAGCAGGAGCAGTTCGAGGACCTGTGCCGCCGCCTGGACTGCCCTGAACTTGCCACCGACCCGCGGTTCGCCGAGCGGGAAAACCGCAAGGCCAATCGCGAAGAACTCAAGAAGGAGATTGAGGGCGTCCTCAAACAGCAACCCAGTTCTCACTGGAACGAGGTCCTGTCCGCGGCCGGAATCCCGGGGGGCCCTGTCATGGACGTCGCCGACGCCTTGGAGTCTGAGCAGATTACCGAGCGGGGACTCGTGTCCACCCTGCAGATCGAAGCGCTTCAGGGCGTTACAGACGCAACGATCGGCCCCGGGGGATCCGTCCGCCTGCTCGGCGCGCCGGTCCACGTGGACGGCGCCGCCGTAGGACCCACTACTAGGCCCCCACTCCTGGGAGAACACACCGACGACGTGCTCGTCGCGCTCGGATATTCGACTAATGACATCGAGTCCTTCCGATCCGAAGGGGTTATCTGATGAGCCGCTCCGACTGGTGGAAAACCTCCATCTCCGACATCTCGCCCGGCATCATCCGGTACTACGGCTACCCGGTGGAGCAGCTGATCTCCTCAGAGCACGTGGGAATGGCCTCGATGATCTGGCTGATGACCCGCGGGGAGCTGCCGACCGTGCCCCAGGCGCAACTGTTGGAGCGTGCCCTCGTGGCCGGCGTCGACCATGGGCCGCAGGCCCCCTCGATCGCCATCGCCCGCATGGCCATGACCTGCGGGGTCGGCATCAACAGCGCCATGGCGTCCGCGACCAACGTCCTCGGTGATGTCCACGGCGGCGCCGGCCAGGAACTCATGGAAGTCTTCCGGACCATCCTCGACGATTCCAGGCCTCTTCCGGAGGCCGTCGGGGTCGAAATTGCGCGCCTGCGCTCCGACAACCGATACGTGCCGGGCTTCGGCCACCGTTTCCATCCGGTCGATCCCCGGCGGGAGCCGCTGGTCTCCGCCGTCGAGACGGCCCGCGACGAAGGGGTCGTCGAGGGGCGGCACCTGGAGGTGGCACTGGAGATCGAACGACAGATCAACCTGAACCGTGATCGGCCCATCCCGATGAACATCGACGGCGCCACCGCCATCATCTACGCAGAACTGGGCTTCGAACCGGTCCTCGGCCGTGGCCTGTTCATCCTGTCCCGATCCATTGGAGCCCTCGCGCATGCCTGGGAGGAATCCCGGTCGGGCCTGCGCAACAAGGGACCGGAACACCGGTCCGTCCTACCCGACTATCTGGGACCCGAACCCCGAGACGTCCCTTAATAGAGCCAGCCGACGCCGCGCGCCCGGGGCCGGCCACTCCCGACCAGCTGTCCACAGTCGTGCCGCGTGTCCGGTCGCTGCGGCGCACCGGACAATTCATTGCCCACCAATGCGGTGCTGCCAGAAACCATGCCAATTGGAGAAACCATGGACAGTCCCATACTCCGGGAGAAAATCATGCCCCAGCTGCCTTCGCGGCATAATGCGGCACAGTCCGCCTCGGAATCCACTGAGGCACAGGCCGGGTGGGGCCGGGCAGGCAACGACGCCGAACAGCAAGAGGCAGGAAAAAGACGGTCATGACATCCACTATCGACAGCACACTCAGGTCCACCCTCACCATCGGCGGCAGAGAAATCCAGTACATCGACGTCGCCTCCATTGAGGGTGCGGACTCCCTGCCGTTCAGCCTCAAGGTGCTGCTCGAGAACGTCATCCGCCACGGTGGCAGCACTGACAGCATCGAGGCCCTGCTGCACCGGAATGAACGGGACGGCCGACATTCGGGCGCAGAGATCCCGTTCAGGCCGGCCCGAGTGGTCATGCAAGATATGGCAGGTGCCCCGGTGGTCCACGACCTGGTCACCCTCCGCGAGACGGTGGAGCGCTTCGGCGGGGATGCCTCCCTGATCAATCCGGTGATCCCGGGCGAGCTGGTCATTGACCATTCGGTGATCGTGGACAGCTTCGGGAACCCCTCCGCGTTGCAACGCAACACAGAGCTGGAATTCGAGCGCAACCGGGAGAGGTTCCGCTTCCTGCGCTGGGCCCAGGATGCCCTCGACAACTTCCGCGTCGTCCCACCGGGCACCGGCATCATTCACCAGATCAACATCGAGCACCTGACCCGGGGCGTGATGACGACCGAGGTGGACGGGAAGGTCCTGGCCTACCCCGACACATGTATCGGAACGGACAGCCACACGACCATGGTCAACGGCCTCGGGGTGCTCGGCTGGGGTGTCGGGGGCATCGAAGCCACCGCCGCGCTGCTCGGCCAGCCGCTGTCCATGCTCATCCCCCCGGTGGTCGGCGTCGAGATCGTCGGGGACCTGCCGGCCGGAACGACAGCGACCGACGTGGTGCTGACGGTAACGGAAATGCTCCGGAAGCACGGCGTGGTCGGCAAGATAGTCGAATTCTACGGACCGGCACTGGCCCAGGTCCCGGTGGCCGACCGGACCACCATCGCCAATATGTCTCCCGAGTTCGGCTCCACCGCGGCGATGTTCCCGATCGACGCGGCCACGATCGACTACTACCGGCTGACCGGCCGCTCCTCGGAGCAGGTCGAACTGATCGAGGCATACTCCCGAGCGCAGGGGCTATGGAGTGACGGGAACAGCAGGCCGGCGCTTTATTCGGAGTACCTCCGATTGAACCTGTCCACCGTGGTCCCGTCCATTGCCGGTCCATACCGGCCCCAGGACCGGATCGAGCTGAATCGGGCCCACGAGCAGTTCCGTGCGGACCTGACGGACCTGCACTCGGGCAGATCCGCTGACTTGCCCGTCGAGGTGGACCTAGACGGAACCCCGATTACCCTCAAGCACGGAACGCTGGCTATTGCCGCGATCACTAGCTGCACCAACACGTCCAACCCCCAAATGATGATGACTGCTGCCCTGCTGGCGAAGAACGCCGTGGACCGCGGACTCGCGGTCCCGCCGTGGGTGAAAACCTCGATGGCCCCGGGATCCCAAGTAGTGACCAAGTACCTTGAGAAGGCCGGACTGCTGCCGTGCCTGGAGAAGCTGGGCTTCCACGTCGTCGGCTACGGATGCACCACCTGCATGGGCAATTCCGGGCCACTGCCGCAACGGATCTCGGCAGCCGCCCGAGAGAAGAGCCTGACGCTCGCATCGATCCTCTCGGGCAACCGGAACTTCGAGGGCAGGGTCAGCCCGGACGTGCGCATGAACTACCTGGCGTCCCCGCCGCTCGTAATCGCCTATGCCCTGGCCGGCACCATGGACGTCGACATCCAGAAGGATCCGCTCGGACATGACGGCGACGGACGGGACGTCTATCTGGGCGACCTCTGGCCCTCCCCGGAAGAAGTCGAACGTGAACTCTCCCGGGTCGTCACCCGCCAGATGTACTTGGACAACTACGGCGACGCCTACTCCGGATCGGGGCAGTGGCAGGACTTGGATGCCCCTTCCGGTGCTACCTATGACTTCGGCACCGAATCGACCTACATGCGCAGCTCACCCTTCCTCAAGGGGGTCGGCCTCGAGCCGGAGTCCGTCCGGGACCTGACCGGAGCACGTGTCCTGGTAAAACTCGGGGACTCCGTCACCACCGACCACATCAGCCCGGTGGGCCAGATCCGTTCCGATAGCCCGGCCGGCCAATACCTGTTGGACCGGGGCGTGGCGCGCCGGGACTTCAACACCTACGGCTCGCGACGGGGCAACCACGAGGCCATGGTGCGCGGGACCTTCGCGAACGCCCGGCTGCGCAACCACCTCGCTAAGGACACCGAGGGCGGGTTCACCCGGCTGCTTCCCGATGGCGAAGAGATGACCATCTTCGACGCTGCCACCCGGTACGCCGAGCGCGGCACGCCCCTGGTGGTGCTGGCCGGTCGTGAATACGGCACCGGCTCTGCACGTGACTATGCAGCCAAAGGCACCCGGCTGATGGGGGTCCGAGCAGTGTTGGCCGAGTCCTTCGAGCGGATCCACCGATCGAATCTCGTCGGCATGGGTGTGGTGCCGTTGGAGTACTTTGAAGGCGAAACCGCCGAGACGCTCGGCCTGGACGGCACCGAAGAGCTCTCGATCACAGGACTGACGGAGTTCACCGGCGGCGGGTGGCCGGACACAGCCCGTGTCCAGGCCCTCCATGCAGACGGGAAGACCACGTCGTTCACTGTCACAGTGCGGGTCGATACACCCCTGGAAGCCACCTACATCCGCCACGGCGGCATCCTCCCCTACGTCCTGCGGTCCAGCCTCAAGAAGGAATCTCTAATTCAGTAGCTGTAAAGGGCGTTGTTCAGGAGCCCTGTCGGGGACCCTACGATGCAATCAGTCGCGAGAAAGCGGTCGAGCAGCCGAACATCCTCATTGATGCGGTCCTGTTTGCCCTTCCCAACTCTTTGCGGACGCCTTCCCGTGCATAACAGCGCGTTGGTTCATCACGGCTGACGTCACCTCCCCTCAGTCGGCGTCCAGGCTGAGGTACCGGTAGACGGTGGCGCGGCTGGCTCCGATGATCTTGCCGATGTCGGCAGGCTTAAGGCCCTGGGATTTCAGTTCACAGGCGCGTTTAACGTTGCGGTCCCCTGCACTGATTTCGCGCCTCCCTGCCCTCCGGCCGTTGGCAGCGGCCGCCGCCATACCTGCCCTGGTGCGCTCGGCCAGCTGGTCACGTTCCAGCTGGGCGAATGCGGACATTACGGTGAGCATGGCCTTGCCCATAGGCCCCGTCGTACTGATGCCTTCCGTGACGCTGCGGAAATGGACACCCCGCCCCTCCAAATTATCGATGAGCGCCAGCAGGTTGCGCGTATTGCGGCCCAGCCGGTCCAGCTTCCAGACCACCACCTCGTCACCGTCCCGCAGGTGATCGAGGAGCTTCTCGAGTTCAGGCCGGCTTGCCCTCGTTCCGCTCACCCCATGATCCGTGAAAATCCTTTTGCAGCCCGCCGCCTTTAGCGCAGTGTGTTGCAGGTCCGCGTTCTGATCCAGAGTGCTGACCCTGGCGTATCCGATGCTAGCCATTCCCCCTCGTCCCATTAGAGGTGATATTTCCTTTTCCTGAGAGTATCAGAAGTGAGACATATTGATGAGACGATGCAGCCTGCGGAACCCCGCGACTGCTTCTGCTCGGCGACAAGCCAAGCTTAGGTCTTAGCAAACGAACGTTTGATGAGACATCATGAGCGCGGCGTAACCGCGGTGTAACGCCGGGCGGTCAAGTGCCCGGCTGTGCGGGTGATCTGGTCGATGAGGTGATGCATGCGGACGCCGTCACGGAAGTCGGGGGCGGTCGAGGTGCCCTCGAGCACGTCGTTGGCGTAGGCGGCGTAGAGGTAGGAGACGTCGTGGACGCTGGCGTCGAGGTTGCCCTGGTCGAGGTACGTGTACTCGTCCGGGATTGGCATGGCGCTAAAGGTGGTCGCGTCTGAGGCCATGGCCTCGACGGTGTTGTCGTTCTCGTTCTGGAAGCCGCGGGGATTGGTGATGCGCAGAGCGCCATCGGAACCGGTGATGACTATCTGCAGGCCCGTCTTGTGTTTCTGGCCGCCCTCGAGCTGGATGGAGTACAGCCCCCCGTCACGAAGTTCGCCGATGGCCACAACCTCTGTCGGTACGCCGCTCGTCGCCTTCTCTCCGGTCTCTTTGATGGTGACTTCCGGGATGTGGTTTGAGGTCAGGGCCGTGAGGGTCGCCGGCGGCCCGACCGTGGTGAAGAGCAGGTCGCCGAAGTGCCCGAAGTAGACGGGCAGGAGGTGGACAAAGTTCGTCGGGTCGAGCACCCAAGACACGCTCTCGGGCAGCTCGGCGCCGAACGCGTCGACGCCGACCGACATGGTCACGCCGCGGATCTGGCCGATGAACCCCTGTTTGATGAGTTCGGCGGTGTATTGGGCGCTGGGAGAGAGCCGGCGTTGCAGTCCAACGACGTGTCGGACTCCCTTCGCCTCGGCCAGGGCAAGCATCTCTTCGGAGTCGGCCGTGTTGGTGGTGAGGGGCCACTCGCTGTAGACGTCCTTGCCACCGACGATGACGGCCTGGATCAACTCCTTGTGCTGGGGTGCGGGCGCGGGGATGACCACCAGGTCGACATCGGGGTGGGCGATGAGGTCGTTGTAGTCGTCGAAGGCGTGCGCAATGCCGTGCTCTGCGGCAAGTTCTTCGGCTTTGGCCTTCGTGCGGCTCGAGACCGCGACGACCTCGATGCTGTGGACGGTTTTCACCGCGGGAAGGTGGCCGTACGTGGCCCATCCGCCGACGCCGATGATGCCGACGCCGATCTTCTTGTTTTGTGTCATCGCTGTTCTCCTTTTTTCGTGCCTGATGGGTGCTCCGCGGGGGTGCCGTCGGCGGCCCGGTCGGATGAACCGGCCGCCGAAGGCACGGGAACGCGGGTCAGGCCGGGACACCCTCAACGATGAAAACGCGGTACTCGGCTCCCTTGAGGCGGTGCTTCATGGCCTCCTGGTAGAGGGGGCTGTCGTACAGGGCGCGGGCCTCGTCGATGGTGGCGAACTCGAGGATGACGGCACCGTCGACGGGTGCGCCCTCGAGGGTCTCGACGGCGCCGTAGAAGGCGAGCGGGTTCACGGTGTGCCCGGCCGACGCGGGAGGAGCTTTTTCCTCGTACCTGCGGAACTCATCGGGGTCGGTGATGCGGTCCCGGACGTAGACGACGTAAGCACTCATGGCAGGTCCTTCCAAGGCGATTCGAGAGTGGTGGCGTGGTGGGATACGTCGGCCGGGTCAGGCGGGGAGGTTGCCGATCTGGTGTCCGAGGTTCAGCTCGAACTCGCCTTCCTTGCCGAACCCGGCGGCTTGGAGCTTGGTGAGTGCTGCCGCACCTTCTGGCCAGTTGTTGACCTCGGAGAGGATGTGGTTGGAGGTCCAGAGGTCCGCTTCCGAGGGCACGCCGGCGCGGGCGTTGACCATCTTCTTGGCCAACTGCAGGGCGCGCTTTTCGAAGCGGCTGACGCGGCGGGCGAAGGCGTCGACGTAGTCGTCGAGCTCGCTGTCCGGGATGGACCGGTTGACGAAGCCGTAGAGCTCGGCTGTGTCGGCGTCGAAATCGTCGGCCCCGAGGACGATCTCGAGGGCCCGGGAGCGTCCCACGAGCGCGACGAGCCATTCGGTGCCGCCGCCACCGGGGACGGACGCGCCGGCGGCTTCCACGAGCGCGAAGAGTGCTCGTTCGCGGGAGGCGAAGCGGATGTCGCTCGCGAGGGCGAACTCGAACCCCTGGGCTCGTGCGCGGCCGCGTACCTTTGCGATGCTGAGGACAGAGGAGTTCGACAGGCGCGTAACGAACGTTGGCCAGGAGGAGAACGGCTTGGCGCCGGGACGGTCGGGGAGCTCGCTGTTGCCAAGGTCGTGGTGATTGACGAAGAAGTCCTCGTTGGCGCTCTCGAATACGATGACCTTCAGGTCGGCGTCGCCCTCGATGTCGTCCATGAGGACGTTCAGGTCAGCGAACAGCGACGGGTCCCACAGGTTGATGGGCGGGTTGTCGATGATGACTCGCCAGTAGGAGGGCGATTCGTGGATGACGGTGACGATCTTGTCTGACATGGGTGTTCCTTCTCTGCTCGCAGCCCGCGGCGGGCTGGCTGTGAAAGCTGGGTCATCGGCTAGATGACTGCCAGCTAGATCATGGGGCCGAAGGTTCGGCTCGGGAATGCGCGCTCGTGGGCGCTGGATCAATGGGACGGTGCTGCGGGCACTGGTGCCGCGATCGGCTCGACGCGCCGGGTGGGACCGTCTTCGGCGGGGGAATGTGTTCCTACACCCGTCTCTGCGGGGCTGTGTTGTACTAGGGTCATAAACCTTACGGTATATGGTTGACACTAGTGTGAAGGTCAAGCCGGACGCCGCCTCACCCCGTTCGAAGGTGCACGACATGCGAATCGGAGAGCTCGCGAAACTCTCAAACACGCCCACCCGGTCGCTCCGCTACTACGAGGAGCAGGGGCTGATCATCCCCCGGCGTCTCGAGAACGGCTACCGGGAATACGACCCGTACCTGATCGACCGCGCCATCCAGATCCGCGGCCTCATCGACAGCGGCGTCCCGACCAAGATCATCGCCCTGATCCTGCCCTGCCTGGACAAGCCGCGCGGAATCGTCCCCGAGGACATCCAGCCGGAACTGCTCGCCATCCTCGGCGACGAACGCGACCGGATGACCCAACGCATCGATTTCCTCACCCGCAACCGCGACTCCATCGCCAGCTACATCGAGGCTGCGAACGAGACCCTCGCGCGCCGCACCACGCCGGCCGCCTGAGTCGGCCGTCACGGAACGCACTAGTTCCACCACGCACTCGCCGCCGTCCCATCAAACGATCCTTATTTGAGACAACGTCTCAATCCATTTTCTTGCCGATCATCGACGTTGCAGTCCATGGAGAAGCGTTGAGCCTCCAGGCACACGGCGTCGATGCCGCGTCGTATGTCAGGGGAACCGCTTCCAGTCGATAGGATGACGATGTATCACGCGCCCCATACCCTGTGGTGCGGAAGATCCGGGTGAATGGGGCAGAACAAGCATGACCACTCTGGCGCTGAACAGCAATTTTTCAGCGGCGAAGAACGCGAAGAACGACGAGTTCTACACTCAGTGGGCTGACATCGAGCGCGAGATGAACGCGTATCTCGAGTATGACCGCGACGTCTTCCGAGACAAGGTGATCCTGCTGCCATGCGACGACCCGGAGTGGAGCAACTTTGCGAAGTTCTTTGCTCTGCACTTCGTTGACTTCGGGATAAAGAGGCTCATCTCGACGTCGTATGCTCCTGACAGTAACCCTGCTGGCGCGTTCTACGCTCCGACCTTGTTCGAGACTGCCGACCCGAAGTTCGACGCCGCGAAAACTCGGGTCAACGGCAAGAAGTTCACGCTAGAGTCGAACGACATAAACGGCGACGGCGTCGTCAACATCGACGACCTCCAGTGGGAGTATCTCGAGGGCAACGGGGACTTCCGCAGCGCTGAGGTAACGGCGCTACGCGACGAGGCCGACATCGTCATTACCAACCCACCCTTCTCGTTGTTCCGGGAGTTTGTCGGCTGGCTCGTCCAAGCCAACAAGAAGTTCTCCATCATAGGTAACAGCAATGCTTCAACCGCCAAGGAGATCTTTCCGCTCATCAAAGCGAACAAGCTATGGAAGGGTGCGACAGCCAACAACACCGACATGGTCTTCGGTGTGCCCAAGGGAGCTCCGATTAAGGAAGCCGATCGGACCAAAGCAGCGAAGCTTGGCTACCCATCGGACGACGATTACGACTACACGCGCTTGGGTAACTCCTGTTGGTTCACAAACTTGGAGCACGGTCGCCGCCACGAGCCCCTTCAACTGATGACCATGGCGGACAACATCAAGTTCAGCAAGCACAAGGAAGTGCGCGGCCTCGGATATCGGCAATACGACAACTTCAATGCTCTCGAAGTTGGCTTCGTTGATGCTATTCCAAGCGATTACTCCGACCTGATGGGCGTTCCGATCACATTCCTCGACCGCTATAACCCCGATCAGTTCGAGATCGTGGGCATTACGACGAGCTTCGGCGGTCAACAGTCGAAGAAGTACCCCAAACAGACTCAAGTCAGTGCCGATGGCACGAGGAAACAAGTCGGCAAACTGAACGATGCGCCTGCGGTTAAGGTCGAGACTCCGCCCGCCGGTAAAACGCATTACGAAGTAGAGGGCGAATTCTTCGTATTGACCTACCACCGCATCCTCGTCAGGAAGAAGAACTGCCCATGAAGACTGAACTCAAGCACTACACCGTGGAACGGGTAGTAGAGGGCTTCGTATACAACGAGCTCGAGGGCAAGGGCTTGTTCGGCCTGGACGGCAAGCTCGTCATCCAGCCCGAGTACCAGCGTAATTACATCTACAACGACGGCAAGCGTGACGTGGCGGTCATCGACTCATTGCTGAAGCGTTACCCGCTCGGGCTGATGTACTTCAACGTCGAAGACGGGGTGCTCGAGGTCCTGGACGGTCAGCAACGCATCACCAGTTTCGGACGGTTCGTAACCGGCAAGTTCGCGATCAAAGTTGATGGTAAGGAGCAGACCTTCTCCTCACTGTCGAAGGACCAACAGCAAAAGATCCTCAACACCAAACTCGACATCTATGAGTGCGAGGGCACCGAGAACGAGATCAAGGCGTGGTTCCAGACAATCAACATCGCTGGCCTTCCACTCAACAAGCAGGAGCTTTTGAACGCGATTTACTCCGGGCCTTTCATCACCATGGCGAAGGCTGAGTTCAGCAACTCACACAACGCGAACATGCAGAAGTGGCAGTCGTATATCCAGGGCGACCCCAAGCGTCAGGACATACTCGCTGTCGCGCTGGACTGGGTTTCTTCGTCTCAAGGCGTAAGCGTCGACGCCTACCTTGCGCAACACCGGCAGGACCAGAACATCAACGGTTTGAAGACCTACTTCACATCAGTTATAGACTGGATCGGATCCGTTTTCGCCCGTCCGCCTGACAGGGAGATGCGGGGTCTGGAATGGGGTCGGCTGTACGAGCGCTATCACTCGCAGTCCTACAGCGCTGCCAAGATCGATACTAAGGTCGAGGAGCTGCGCGCCGACTCCGCGGTGCACAATGGCAAGGGAATCTACGAGTTTCTGCTCAGCGGCGAGACCGAGCCGCAGCTGCTGTCAATCCGCATGTTCGACGACAAGATGAAGCGAGTCGCCTACGAGCAGCAGACAACCAAGGCCAAGGCCGACTCCGTCTCAAATTGCCCGCTTTGTGCGATTGGCCATGACACCAACAAGATCCGTATCTACAACCTTAAAGAGATGGACGCCGACCACGTGACCGCATGGTCGAAGGGCGGGGCAACAAACCTCTCGAACTTGACGATGTTGTGCCAGACGCACAACCGTGCCAAGGGCAACAAGTAGAGATCGGCAGAAGAGGATCCAGTCAATGCGACGGGATGTGAACGCTCCGCGCAGAGACGCGACGCTGCCGCGAGAGGCATAGCGCAGGTAGGCCCGGTGCCAACGGCAGGTTCAACCCCTGCGCCTGCCCGACATTATGGCGTGAAATTGCGACCTGCGGCGCACTTCGTGCCGGGCGTTTGACACCGGTCTTCAGGGCCTCGCGGTGTAATGCGAGACTTGCTGCGCTCGGGGTGTATAGACGAACCAATCTCGGACTTACCGGCACCAACTAGGACCGGTCCGTCCTCCGCGAAGCTCTCGTCGTCGTCCGCCGCGACTGCTCGCAAAGTCGCCTAGGCCAAGGGCTGGGCACCGCGGCAAGCGGCCCAAAATTTACAAGAGCCAAGAAACCCACCTTGTCTCATACAGGTTAGCGGGCGGGGACAACACCACGCCGCGCTTTCAGGAGGGCGACGTCCTTGCCGCTACGACTGTGCTCCAGCTTTTCAAGAACCGCCTTCTGGGTTTCCGGAGACCAAAAGATCTTGAGGTGCTCACGCGCCCTCGTGATCGCGGTGTAGAAGATGTTGTGCGAGATGTCGTCCTCACTGGTATGGGTGATTACTACCTTCACCGAGTCGTACTCGAGACCCTGCGCCTTGTGAATCGAAACGGCATAGGCGACCTGGAATGGCACCGAGGTGTAGGCGGTCTCGTCGTCCTCATCGGTGCTGCCCTGTAGAAATACATCGAAGCTGACCGTGGATTCCGCGACGTATCGCAGGTCGTAACCGTCAACGTCCAATTCGGTAACGGTGCGGTCCAGCCATACATCGAACTGGATGCGGTTCTCATCGACGACAATGTCGACGATCCTGCCCTTCAAGCGTCGGCGTCGAGCCCCGTTGATCCGATCTGCCGGCGCTTAGCCAAATGCCTCGGACTACCTCACGATCGGGCCTCGGACAGAGGCACACGAGATGCCGCGATTTGATAAAGATCAGTGGGGAGTCCGGAACCTGATAGAAACTCATCGTCGTTGATTCCTACCGAGCTCATGACCTCGCGTGCGCGGGGCAACATCGATGGCATCTCAAGCGATGCCACTCGGCCGGGCTCGGCCCGGCGCCAGCCGTTTTGTGACATGCGAATCACGGCATTACGGTACGAGACGTCCCCCATTATGCCGAGAGCGCGAGCCCGGTACAGCAGTGCGGCCAGACTCACCCCCCAATGCTCTTTTAGCTCGGCAAGCTGTGCCCATGCCCGTCCAGCCGTGGAGGCCGGCAGGAGTTGTGCAATCTCCTCGGCGGGCATCAGGAATTCAGATGCAAAACGATTGGCTTGCTCCTCTGCGACCTTGCCGCCGGGCTCGGCATCGTGATGCATGATCAGGTGCCCGAGCTCGTGAGCGACGTCGAACCGCTGCCGGTAATAGTCATCCTTGACGGGATTCAGAACGATAATCGGCCTCGTTGCAGTGTGGAGCGAGTAGGCGTCGATGGCTACGATCCCAGGCTCGCTGAAGACGACGACCACTCCTGCCCGCTCGGCGAGGCGGATAGCATGCTGGATCGGGCCTGGGCCGACGCCAAAGAACTCACGGGCCTCCCTGGCCGCCTCCTCCGGAGTCATGGAGCGCCCTTCGGGGTCCACAGGGAGATCGGGCAGCGACACTTCGGGAAACTCAACTGCGTTTTCCAGCATGTCAGCTACCTCAGCGACGAACTGTCCGTAGGCTTCAGCCTCGTCCTGTGCGATCTGTGGCGTGGAGCGAAGCGACCGGAAGTGAGGCTTGTTCACGTGGGGCGGCGCGCCACCCCCGAAGAACTGTGGCTCGACCTTCAGCGCGAGTGCCAGTTTGGCCAAGGTCGCACGGTTAGGTTGCTTTGCGCCGCTCTCCCAGGCGGTCACCGAGGCTGGTGACATCTCGATCAGTGCGGCGAGATGAGCCTTCTTCAATCCTGCGAGTTGGCGCGCCATTGCCAGACGCTCGCCGTTGAAGAATGAAGCTGCCGCGGCTAGCGTCTGTGAAGGCCGACGCAGGCTATCCATTCGACGCGCCCGTCCCCTGGCCCGCGAGCGGCTTCTTGATACGCACGACGACATCCTCCACATCGGTCGATGCTGCGTCCCCAAGTGGGACCGGTGGCGCCGTCATGCTCGAGCCGACCATCGGAGTACCGCCTGAAAGCAGCAGCTGACGCCAGTACCAACAAGTGTCCATCGGGTACACAGGGTTCTTGCTCTGGCCGATGTAGAGCTCGAACTGCTTCGTCGTCGGATTGAAGGCATGCGCTGCTACGAGCGTCACGCCGACGAAGTCGTCACTATCAGGAATGCCGGGAATGGACTCCAGCCCGAAGTCGGTATCGTCGAATAATACGTCCTGGCCGTTGAAGGACTGCGACGCGACCCGGCGTTTGGCGTCGCTGCGCTGCCCCCATTTTATGTCGTCGATGCGGCCGAAGATGTAGGACTGCAGCAGCACGCGGTAGCCCTCAGCGACCCAGCCCGGTGACTGCCGGTAGCTGCTTCGAGCGATCGCATTAGGGGAAAGGGCCGGCATGGAGCGGAACGCCTCAGGAGCGATCCCGCGCGCCAGAACGTCCGTCCCAGTTCCATCCACATCCTCTCCCAGCACGAACCGCCCATTCGACGTCGCACGATCCATCAAATCAGTCAGATGTTTGAAGTTGAGGTAGCCGATGACTCCCTGGTCGTGCCCTGCGTCCTCGTCGTAGATCTGATCGGTGGCAGCGAAGGCGGCCGGGGCAGCCCAGGTCAGAAGGTCGAGCAGTCCGGAGTCCCGGAGGCTTGCGATTGCTTCATCTTCAGCAGTCATAACGCCAGCCTACAGTATCGCCAGTAACTAGAGTTCTAATTTTTACTCTCTGCGTGTCACTCCTGATGAAACTGTCACTTCCTCGGGTCTCTCAGAGAGCGAGAGAATCCAAATGTTTGCGCATCTCCCTCCCGACAGGCGAAGAAATAAGGCCTATAACGATTCCAGGAAGCTTCAGTAGAAGCTCGAAGCGCCGATAACGGCGCCTATGAAATTGGGAATCGCATTGAGTGCGATCCACCGGATTTGTTCTACCGCTGAGCAGTTCTCGCCGTTTACTGAAGGGCACATAGGTTGCCATGTCCGATGATCTTCGGTCGGGACAGCGCGGCAGGAAGAGACGTGTTCGATTGCCTCTAATCGAGCATCGGCGATAAGCCGGCCCACGATTATCTGATCGCCTGTTCCTCCGTCTGACCTTTGCGGATATTGCTTGCGTTATATCCGTTCGAGAATTAGCGCCATGCCTTGCCCTCCGCCGACGCACATGGTGATCAGTCCGGTCGTTTTGTCGTGGAAGTCGAGGGAGTTGAGCATAGTGGCCTGCAGGCGGGCTCCGGTCATGCCGAAGGGGTGCCCGAGCGCGATGGCGCCTCCGTTTACGTTCAGGCGGTCCAGATCGATTCCGAGGTCCTGGTAGGAGGGGATGACTTGGGCTGCGAAAGCCTCGTTGATCTCGACGAGGTCTATGTCGTTGATGGTCATGCCTGCGTGCTTGAGCGCGTTGCGGGTTGCGTCGACTGGGCCTAGTCCCATGATCTCCGGGGAGAGACCCGACACGCCGGTGGAGACGATGCGGGCCAGCGGTTTGAGTCCCAGTTCGGAAGCTTTGGTGTCGCTGGTGATTAGCACGGCGGCGGCGCCGTCATTGAGCGGGCAGGCGTTGCCCGCGGTGACGACTCCGTCCGGTCGGAAGATGGGTGCGAGTTGCGAGACGTTTTCGTAGGTGACGCCAGGGCGGGGGCTGTCGTCTGTAGAAACGGATCTACCGTCGGGGAGGGGAACCGGGGTGATTTCCCGTGTCCAGAAACCGTCTGCGATTGCCTTCTCTGCGAAGTTTTGTGAGCGAACAGCGAACTCGTCAAGCTCTGTGCGGGAGATTCCGCGCAGCGCGGCGATGTTCTCTGCAGTGTGGCCCATGCTGATGTATGGGTCCGGGAGCTTGCCGTCCCGCCGCGGATCGTGCCAGGGCGAGCCGGCGGCTTCGGTACGGGCACGAGCGTCCTCGAAAAGCGGATTCTCGCACCCCGCGATGTCAGCGTTGCCGTTGCCGGAGCGCGATACTGCCTCGACCCCGGCGGAGACGAATACGTCGCCTTCCCCGCTTTTGATCGCGTGGAAAGCCATCCGGGTTGTCTGTACCGAGGAAGCACAGTAGCGGTTTACTGTCGCGCCGGGGACAGTGTCGAGGCCAAGCAGGGTGTTGACTACCTTCGCGATGTTGAAGCCTGCCTCTCCGGCAGGCAGGCCGCAGCCAATATAGACGTCATCAATTGTGCCTGGGTCCAGTGCTGGTACCTTTTCAAGGGCTGCTTGGATAGCGAAGGCGGCCAGGTCGTCCGGGCGCAGGTCTTTCAGCGACCCTTTGAAGGCGCGGCCTATCGGAGTGCGTGCAGCGGAAACGATCACTGCTTCTGGCATGGGAACCCGCTCCTTGGGTAGAGGTAGTTATTCGTGCTCGAGGCGGCCGGTTCGGGCCGAAGGGGAGTGTGTCTGAACAGGGCCAACCCGCTGCTGCAGGGCTTGGCCCCTTGGGTTAGCTGGCCGTCTATCTCACCAGAGGCCAAAGATTGCCCACATGGCTGCCGGTGCCAGGACCACAGCGCCCAGTCCGTATCCCAGCATCCGCCTGAACAGCCCCTGGCGGTCTTCCGCGGCGGTGGCACCGATCACCAGTCCGCCTGCTGATCCCACCGGATTGTTATCGACAAGCACGGCCGAGAACAGCAACGCCATGACCGCGCCGAGGGGGTCCACACCGGCCGCGATGAGTGGTGGCAGCAACGGCAGCGTGGTGACAATCACCGCAATCGAATTTGCCAGGAACGAGGTAAGAGCGGCGATGTAGCACAGGACCAGGAGGGAGAGTGCCGGAGAGTCGTCAACGGAAAGGATCTCGCTCAGTCTTTCGAAGGCACCGAGTTCCTGCATCAGGCCCACGTAGGTGAGCAGACCGCCGATCAGGACGACAACGCCCCAGGGGACCTTTTCGATGATCTTGGTGGGCTCGAGTCGAAGAACGAGGATCAGGATGAAAGCGAGAACGAATGCTGTGTAACCCAGATCGAGGCGGAATCCGACGCCTGCTACGACAAGTACGGCAAAGGCGACGATGGAGAGGATCTTCGCGGATTTCGGGTGCTCTGTTCCCGACGTCGTTTCCTGGGCCTCGGAGGAGACCTGCGTTGCGATGCCGGCAGTTGGCGCCGCCGATGTCTGCGATCCCGTCGACTTGTTGAGAGGAGACAACGTGCCGGAGACGGGGCCTTGGGCAACAATGCCTGCAGCCGGACCCGGCAGCGTTGATCCTGGACTTGTCGTTTCCGTGGACAGCAGCTGCTTGCGGTAGACCACCATCAAGGCAACTGTTAGCAGCAGACCGATGGCGACGGATGCCAGGAAGATCACCAAGCTGCTGTGCGTTGGCAACGGAACGCCAAGGTCGGCTAGCTGCTTGTTCGCGGTCAGGCCGAACACCGCGACCGGTGAGAACAGGCCGCTGAGGACCCCGTTCATCACCACGAATGCCATGAGGAACGTAGGGATCCGGTGCTGCCGCGCCAGAGCCATTCCGATTGGCGCGACGATGGCACAGGCCGCTAATGGGAGGGTGCCGACGCCGGCAATCACGGCTCCCAGGACAAACGGCACAACGGGAATCAGTACTCGTCTGTTTCCCACGGCTCGGGTCGCACCCCTGAGGAACCAGTCCATTGCACCGGTCACCTGGAGTATTCCGAACAGGCACATCACTCCCACGATCAGGATGACGAAGTTCGAGGGGAAGTACGAGACGAGCTGGTCCGTTGATATGCCCGCGTATAACGCGACGATCAAGGATCCGGTAAAGGCGGCCAGGCCCATGTGCGCACGGGGCACCAGTGCCAGCAGGAACAAACCGACGAGAACAATGATGGACAGGTCAGCAGGGGTCATGGAAGTCTCCAGCAATAGGAAGGATCGAGGCGGGAGGCATCACTGGATCACTCCGCGATCCCGCAAGTGGGCGATCTGCTCGGGAGGGAGTCCGGCAAGCCTGCCGAGAATGTCGTTGGTTTGCTCGCCGACTTCCGGCGCCGGAGAGCGGTCAACATGGTCAAAGCCTGAGTACCGGCCGGCAGGGGCGACGAGGAGAGTTTCCCGTCCATGTCTATCCCTGGCATTGAGTACTGAACCGCGGGCTACGATGTGCTGATCGTGCACGATGTCTTCGGCTGTGTTGACCGGCCCGGCTGCGAGTCCGGCCCCGTGCAGGAGCACGAGGAGCTCGTCGAGGTCGTGGCTGGCGGCGAATTCCGACACGGCCTCGTTAACCTCGCTTCGTCTTGCCAGACGGTGCTCCATCGTCGTCAACTGGGAAAGCTCAGAGTTGTCGAGGAGCTTGACGAGTCGTTGCCACATCTGGTCGGTGGAGACCGGTAGAACCACCCACCGGTCGTCCCGGGTTCTGAAGAGGCCGTTCGGCACGATCGAGGGATTGTCATTGCCGATTCTGCCCGGGGACTCGCCTGTGGCCTGATAGGCAGGGATCGAATCCTCCATCATTCTGAGCATCGGCTCGTACAGTCCGAGGTCCACCAGCTGCGGTTGGCCGGTCAGGTCCCGTTGGCGCAGCGCGGTCATGACTGCAAAAGCTCCGTAGATACCTCCGACTCCATCCGCTATCGGATAGCCGGAGAACATGGGTGAGCCATCCGGATGGCCGGTCCGATGCGTCAGGCCCGCGAAGGCCTCCACGACCCGGGCGAAACCGGGCAGATCTGAGTAGGGGCCTGTGCGTCCGAACGCGGTGAGGTGCAGCATCACCACGTCCTTTCGCAGCCGTGTCAGATCGTCGAACTCTAACCCGAAACGAGCGAGGGTCGGGAGGCGGAAGTTGGTGATGATGATCTCGCACTCCTTGACCAGCGAATGCAGCAGATCAATCCCTGCGCTGGTATGGAGATCGATGGCAACACTGCGTTTTCCCAGTCCATGTTGTTCCCAGGTCGCTGCTGTGCCATCAACGAGAGGTGGATATTGGCGTGCGGGATCACCGCGGCCGGGTTGCTCGACCTTGATGACGTCCGCTCCGAGCTCGCCGAGCAGTGCGGCAGTCAGAGGAGCCGCTAACACGGTTGAAACATCCAGCACACGGATGCCTGTAAGTGGTGGAGGAGTCGGTTTCTCCATGGCTGCCTCGATTCGACGTCTAACAGTGATGCAAACCACTCTGGCAGCTAAAGGTGTTCGTCGGAAGAAGGGATTATTGAACACGGGTGACTGCATATAGTGAACACATGCGGGTTGAGCGAGTGATTTACTTTGTGGAAGCGGCGCGTTCGGGATCGATGCGTGCCGCCGCCGAGCACCTCGGTGTGGCCCAGTCTGTGATGAGCGGTCAAATCACGGCGTTGGAGGAGGAACTCAACATAGTCCTCCTAAACAGAGGGCGCCACGGAGTCTCGATCACCGACGCGGGAAAAAGGATCTTCGAGGATGCGCTGGGACTGATAGCTGCCCAACGCACCCTTGTTGAGACCGCCCTTGGATTGACCGACGACCTGTCAGGTGTCGTCAACATCGGCGCGAACCCAGCCTTGGCCGCCTCCATCGTCACTCCGGTCATCGCCGAACTGCGGAAGATCCACATGGGCATCCAGCCTGTGCTTCTCGAGGCGGCGTCCCCCGAACTTCTGGAGCATGTTGAGCGCGGATCCCTGGACTTCGCACTGCTGACGGGCCCCGCTTCCCTCTCACAGGGCTTGGCACCGCAATCAACTCTGGCTTCAACTGTGATGTCGGCTTATGTGATGCCAGGGCACTCGCTCTACACCCGCGACCGGATTACCTGGGACGAACTCGGCGAGTTCCCCCTGGTGGCCATGCGCCCGGACACAACGGTCGGCGCCGGTCTCATCAGGCACCTCCCAAAGGCGAAAATCGTTGCACAGGTCTCCAGCATCAGGCACGTGATCTTCATGGTGGAAAGTGACATGGGGATTGGAGTTGCGGCGCCTCAGCCGAGGTCTTTCGGCAGTCCTTTGGGCCGGTGGGTACCAATCCACCCGCACGAACGCATTAACATCGATCTTGTGCGCTCAGGAAGCAAACCTGTAACACGATCGGTTCGACTCGTGCGTGACGCCGTGCAGGCCAGAGCGAAGCAATTCGACGTCGTGGACTCCTAAAAGCGCTTCGGCCCCCGAATGATCCTCCCATCCGATAACGGCGCTTCTGTCACGCTGTGTGTGCGGGAAGAACTGCAGCCGGTGTTTCTATCGCAGGATAGAAATGGCCCCTGCGCGTCCCGATTGATATGACTTTAGGTTCGGTCCCGGTCGGGCTTCTTGTTAGTCGATGTAGCGCAGGCCGGCGGCTGCCAGGGGTTCCCGCATTGAGTAGATATCGAGACCGAGCTCGCCTGCGGCGAAGCGCTGGCGCTTGGACTCTTCTCTGTCTTCGCGCTGACGGGCCGCTTCGGCAACTTGGGCGGCCCGGGCGGCGGGGACGACGACAACGCCATCGATGTCGGCGATGACCACGTCGCCGGGGTTGACCAGGGCGTTGGCGCACACGACAGGGACGTTGACCGAGCCGAGGGTGGCTTTGATGGTGCCCTTGGAGTTGATCGCACGGCTGAAGACGGGGAAGTCCATTTCCTGCAGCGCTCCGACGTCGCGGCAGCCGCCGTCGATCACGAGTCCGGCCGCGCCGCGGGCGCGCACGGAGGTGGCCAGCAGTTCGCCGAAGAAGCCGTCCTCGCTCTCGGTCGTGCACGCGGCCACGAGGACGTCGCCGGGCTGTACCTGTTCGGCGGCAACGTGGAGCATCCAGTTGTCGCCGGGCTGCAGCAGCACGGTCACCGCCGTGCCGCACATTTTGGCGGACGGGTAAACCGGCCGGATGTAGGGGCGCATCAGGCCCAGTCGGCCCATGGCCTCGTGGATGGTGCTGACCCCGAACGGCGCCAGTGCCTCGACGTCGGCACGTGCCGCTCGGGCGATGGTGCGGTGGACAACTCCGAGCTCCTGCATGGCGGGCCGGCTCCTCTGATGGTCGATGGTTTGGTCGATGCCTGCGGGTTCTGGCGTCACTGGGCGCTCCTCGGGTGGGCTTGCCTGGGCGGTCATGGTGCGGTCTTCGCGCGGGACCGGCGATCCTGCGCGGTGAGCAGGGCGTCGAGGCGTGGATAGACGGTGCGGGCGTTATGCTCCTGGACGGCGGACAGGTCGGCCGCCGACAGCCCGGCCGCTTCGGTGTAACGGCGGGTGTCGTCGAAGTGGTGACCGCTGCACGGGTCGATATCGCGGACAGCGCCGATCATCTCGGAGGCGAAGAGGATGTTTTGGCTCGGGACGACTTTGAGCAGCAGGTCGATACCGGGCTGGTGGTAGACGCAGGTGTCGAAAAAGACGTTGCCCAGTACGTGTTCCTCCAGCGGCGGCTTGCCCAGCGCCATGGCCAGGCCGCGGAAGCGGCCCCAGTGGTAGGGCACCGCGCCGCCGCCGTGCGGGATGATTAGGCGCAACGTCGGGAAGTCGGCGAACAGGTCGCCCTGCACCAGTTGCATGAACGCGGTGGTGTCGGCGTTGAGGTAGTGGGCGCCGGTCGTGTGGAAGGCCGGATTGATGCTGGTGCTGACATGGACCATCGCCGGGATGTCGTACTCGACCATCTTCTCGTAGATGGGGTACCACGAACGGTCCGTCAGCGGTGGAGCGCTCCAGTGCCCGCCCGAGGGGTCTGGGTTGAGGTTCAGGGCGACGGCTCCGTACTCCTCGACGCACCGCGTGAGCTCCGGCAGGCAGGTGGCCGGGTCCGCGCCGGGGGACTGAGGCAGCATCGCTGCGGGCACGAAACGCTCCGGGTAGAGTGCGCTGACCCGGTAGCAGAGCTCGTTGCAGATCGCCGCCCACTGCGAGGATGTCTCGAAATCCCCGACGTGGTGGGCCATGAAGGACGCACGGGGCGAGAAGACCGTCATGTCGATCCCGCGCTCATCCATCAGCCGCAGCTGGTTGCCCTCGATGCTTTCCCGCAACTCGTCATCGCTGATCTGCAGGTCTGTGGGGCTGGCAGCCACCGACGGGTCCTCAAGGCCGGCGATCTGCTGGTCGCGCCACGCCCCCAGTGCCGGGGGTGCGGTGGTGTAGTGGCCGTGACAGTCGATGATCATCGGTGGTCCTCCTCGAAAAAAGTGCTGCACTAGGAAAATGCGGCGTGAACGGTGCCGGCCGGGGGCGGCCTCAGGGACCGGACCATGACCTCGCCAGCCGTGGAAGAGTCACCTCCATCCGCAGTAGCGAGGACGGATGGCGGTGCGCGGGGCCGGCGGGGCCGGTGGTGTTATCCGGGATGAAGTTACAGTTACCCGGCGGCGCTTTCGAGCACGAAGGTGTCGTACTCCGGTGCGTCCTCGACCAGCCCGCTCTCCAAGTGGAAGGTGCGGGCGGTCTCGTAGGCCTCTTGGTTGATCGCCGAGGACTCCGCCAGCTCCTGCGGAAGGATCTCCATCAGCGCATCCAGGGTGGGAGCTGAGGTTTGCTGCAGGTATTCCTCGAGCAGGCTCCGGGCCGCTTCCCTGTCGTCGCGGACGAAGGCGAGGGCCTTGTCGATGGCCCGGTTGAAGCCGGCCACCTGCTCCGCCTTCTGTCCGATCAGGGCCTCTGAGCTGAACACCACGCCGTGCAGCGCCCCGGCCAGCTGCGGGACGTCACCGCGCTGCGGAGAGATCAGGATCGAGCCGTCGCCGGCGGTCTCCACCATCTGGCCGATGGGTTGGAAGAACGACAGGGCGTCGACCCGGCCGGCAGTCAGCGCTCCGACTGCCGCCGATGCGGCGGCGCCGAGGTTGACCAGCGTGGCGTCCCGTTGCGCGTCTTTGCCCACCAGTTGGAAGAGGTACGTCAGCACCGCTTCGGTTCCGGAGCCGGGTCCGGTGATGCCGATATTCTTGCCGACGAGGGCATTGATCTTCTCTTCCAGAGAAGATTCTGCGTCTGCTCCGGTGAATCCTGAGCCCACCACGACGTCGACGTAGTACTCAGATACCAGGGACGAGACGAGGCGGGCGTTGTCGTCGATGGATGCCAGGTTAAAGGCGTCGGTGATGACGCCGGCACCGAGGTCAATGCTGCCGGACCTCAGGGCGGCCGCCAGCTTGGCGCCGGTGCCCAGACGCGGACGGTCGCCCAGGGTGACGTTCTCCTCCGTGAAGAATCCCTGTTGCTCCGCCACGAAGAGCGGGAAGAAGGCCACGGAATCGCTGATCTGGCCGATGTTCAGGGCCGCTGTGGAATTTCCGCCTTCCCCGCCGCCGGTGACGGCCGGATTGCACGCGGTCAAGACGCCAAGGGCGGAGACGGCTCCGACGGAGGCCAGGAAGTGCCGTCGGCTGAGTCCGCGGGTGGTGGGGGTCAGGGTCATGTTTTCATCCACTTTCTGTCAGGACCGGCACGCTAGTGCTGGTCCGCGGGCTTCCATTTGTTGACGCGGCGCCCCAAGGTAGTGACGCCGAGGTTGAGGATGGCCGCGACGATGGTGAGCACCACGATGGTCGCGAAGACGCCGGCGGTGTCGAACTGTGCAGCCGCTGCGTTGATGAGGTAGCCCAGTCCCTGGTTGGAGGCGACGAGCTCGCCGATGACCGCACCGATCAGCGCGTAGGGGATGGCCACTTTCAGGCCGGTGAGCAACCCTGTCATCGAAGCGGGCAGCACGACTTTGCGCACGATGTCCCAGCGTGTGCCGCCCATGAGCCGAACAGCGTCGATGAGGCCCTTGTCCACCTCGCGGACGCCGGCCGCAGTGTTGAGGAAGACGAGGAAGAAAACGCTGACCGCGGCGAGGAGCACCTTCATCTCGATACCGATGCCGAACCACACGATGAACAGCGGAGCCAGCGCCACCTTGGGGATCGAGTACAGGGCCAGCATGAAGGGGTCCAGTACCTGATAGAGCAGGTTGATGGAGGCCAGGATGTATCCGACGACGGCGCCGACCAGCGCGCCGATGAAGAAGCCCAGGAGAATCTCCTGGAGTGTGATCCAGGTGTGAATGGCCAGGGTGCCGTCTTGGATCCATTCGACGAGGCGCTCGGCGATGTCGGTGGGCTTGCTGATGAATGTGCCGTCGATCAGCGTCCCGGAAGCAAGCTCCCAGACGATGAGAAACGTTCCGAGCAACAGGGCGCGCAGCGCCCAGACCACGACTTCGCGGCGGTTCCTGTCCCACCATGTGCGTTGCACGGTCTCCCGGATGGGCCCGCCGGCGGAGGCCTGGCGCGGCGCGTCGGGCTCGATCTCGGTGGCGACCTCGGTGGCTTCCGGTGCCTTCTTGCTGATGATCATGCCGTGGCTCCTTCCTTCAGGGCAGTTGCAAGCTCCTTGTGGAGCCGGACGAATTCCGGGTGCACGCGGGTCTCGTCGAGGGACCGCGGACGCTCGATGTTGATTTGTTCATCGCGCAGGAACCGGCCCAGCGGACCCAGCACCACGACGCGGTCGGCGAGAATAAGCGCCTCTTCAATGTCGTGGGTCACGAAGACGACCGTGAACCTCTCCGCCTGCCACAGCTCCAGCAGCTCCTCCTGCAGCTCGCTGCGCAATTGCGCGTCAAGAGCCCCGAAAGGCTCGTCCATGAGCACTGTGCCCGCCCCGCCTGCGAGCATGCGCGCTAGGCTGGCCCGGCGTCGCATGCCGCCGGACAGCTCGGCCGGATAGGTGTGCTCGAACCCGGACAGCCCTACCTTGCCGATCAGCTCCATCGCGCGGCGCTTCCGCTCCTGCTGGGGCACGCCCTGCAGTTCCATCGGCATTTCGACGTTGCGCAGCACCTCGCGCCACGGCATCAGCGTGTCGGACTGGGTGAGGTAACCGATGTCGACGGTCGGCCCCGTATGCGGGACCCCCTGGTACTCCACGGTGCCGGAACTTGGTTTCGTCAACCCGGAGAGCAGGTTCAGCATGGTCGACTTCCCGCAGCCGCTGCGGCCCAGGATCGTGACGAAGCTGCCCTCCTCGATCGAGAGGTTGAAGTCCCGCAAGGCTATCGTTGCGGTGTCCTCGCGAAGGAATCTTTTGGTTAGCCCTTTGACCTCCAGCACTGCGCTCATACCGTTGCCCCCTTTTTGGCGTGGTGATGCGACGGGGCATCGTCAAGCGGTTCGGCGCCGGCGAGCCAGCGGCTGTTGTGCACCGTCATGATCCGCACCTCTTCTTCGGTAAATCCGCGCTCAAGCAACAGGTCCGCGGCGATCGCGAGCCCGTCCTCGACCGGCGGATTGAACGGCTGACCCAGGTCGCTGCTGACGACGGAGTTCTCCGGGCCGGCATCACGGATGTGGTCAAACCAAACGTCCCAGGAAACTTTGCCGGTCAGCGGAGTCGTCAGGCAGCGCTCCAGCAAAGCACCCCGGTCGGCAAGTTCGCGCTGTCGATCCAGGACCATGCGCTGCGACGTGAATTCGGGGTGGGTAATCACTATCCGCTTGACGCCGGCATCCACAGCCACCGGGACGATCTGCCCGGACTCGTTCGAGTGCAGGTGACCGGTGGCCAGCGTCATGTCATGTTTCGCGATCACCTCGAGCACCTGGCGGGCGGCGAGGACCGGTTCCCCGTCCTCGCCGAAGAGGTTTACAGACGGTGCTTCCATGCCCGCCGCCTTCAGGTCCTCCTGCAGCTGCGCCCACATGGGAGGCTTGGCGCCCTCGGGTTCCTCCGCGAGGCACGAGCGCTGATTGGAGCTGTCCACCGTGGGCAGCCACACGAACTGGGCTCCGCCGCGGGCGGCGATTTCGACAGCAACCGGGTTCAATCCGCCCACCGAGGCGTTCAGCGTGATGGCGCCCAGGGCATCCACCCCGGGCTGGATCTTCCGCACCTGCTCTGCACGCTCGGCGGTCGGAGTGTAGTGGGACTTGATGACGAACCCGGCCAGACCCAGCTGTGCGTAACGGGCCGCCAGACCAATGTCATCAATGCGCCGCTTCATCACATCCGGTGCGATGTGGACGTGGACGTCGTACGAGTTCCGCACAAGTTCCCGTGCGCGTTCGGTGGGCTGAGGATGATGTGACATGGGCCTCCTTCGAAAGTTTGTTAGCACTATTGTTAGCAATCGTGGCAACATGTGTCAAGAGTCACGCCGTTCCGGGGCAGTACCGGTTTCCACAGGAGAAGCACATCACGATAAAAAGAAGAGCCCCGGCTCATCACTTGCCGGGGCTCTATATCCGTTGCGGGTCGGTCACAAGGAGGCGCGGCTTATCATGCGCCCGCGGCACGGATCGCGTCAGCGACGCTTTCCAGGTGCAGCCTCATGGCTTCTGATGCCGCATCCGGGTCGTGCCTGCACACCGCATCGATAATCGCAAGGTGTTGCGGGAGGGAGACGCTGGGGCGGCCCGGCTGCCTGGCCAGACGGAACTGGAAACGCACAGCCTGCCCCCGCAACCGGTCGATCGTGGCCGCCGCCGTGTGCTGGGCACTGATTTCAATGATCTTGGCATGAAGCCGCTGGTTGCACTCCGAATACGTCTCCCGGTCCCCTCGCGTAACGGCGTCCTCCATGCGGTGAGCGAGCCCGCGTAGCTCGTCCGCGTCCGGATCGGAAATACGCTCCGCCGCCTTCCGCGCACATAGTGCTTCCAATGCCCCGCGGACCTCAGTGATCTCCACGGCTTCCTCGACCGAAACCGCTCTGACCCGTGCACCCCGGTTCTGGATCTTCTCCACGAGACCCTCGACGATCAGCTCCGAAAGAGCCACGCGCACATTACCCCGGCTGGAACCATACTCAGCCGCAAGATCAGCCTCCACCAACCGCTGCTTGGGCACAAACTCTCCACGGACAATGGCCTCCCGCAGCACCCCGGCAAGCTCACTGGCCGGAAGAGCCCTGCTCCCCACTCCGTCAATGGCTGTCATCCCGTTCGCCTCCACAACTAGTACGGCCACTTAGGGTATTGTAAACAATATCGTTTACAATACTCAACCGTTCCTCTGCAGAAGAAAGTTTCCAATCAAACCCTCGCTCGAAAGGCGACGGTCCTGCCCCGGAAAAGCTGGCTTCAAAACCGCCTCGCAGCCACGGTTCAAAGAACAACCGCCGATAACGGCGCATACGTCAACGGCTAGAGAAAGAGGTCGAGCCCAGCGGTCTCTCTCGAAGTCAGGACCCGATTGTTGGGTCGTGACAAAAAACCGAGCTGGCCCGGACCTTGATGTCACCGGAGCGCGGCGGTGCACTCGGTGGAGCCAGCAACGATTCCTCTAGTTCCACGCTGGCTAGATCATGAGCACGCTAGCGAGTGGTTAGAGCAGATCCTGGTGTTTTTCAGCAAATCGGAAAACAGGTTTGAAGGCGGGATCCGTGATTGCCGGGCGAAGAAGCGAGAACGGCTCGATCGGAAGGGCAGTGCTTCCGTCAGTGACCAGCTCGGCAAGGATCTTGCCGGCGAGGCTTGCGAATTTTCCGGCATGACCTGCTCCATTGAATACAGCGACGTGCGGACTTCCGGGAAGGGTGTCCATGACAAAATCCCTATCCGGTGCCATGTCATACACGCAGGTCTTATTGGCATACACAGGACCAACAGCACCCGGCAGGTACCGTTCAAGGAAGCTGCGAAGGACGACCGCCTCCGCATCGTCTCCTTCATAGACGCGTTCGTCACTGCTGATGAATCGGCCACGTAGATCACGGGCTAGTTTGATGGCAGGCTCTCCGTAGACGGGGAAACCATAGAAGGTCTGCTCCCCATGGAAAATCCAAATGGGGAACTTCTCAGGCGTGTACTCGGGAAGGTTCCGGGACGTGAAATAGCTAACCTGCTCCTGCGACAGGGTAAGCCGGTAGTTGAGGCCGAGATCAGGCATGAGCTCACTAAGCCAGGATGCAGCCGCAACGACCAGGTTGTCCGCATGGAACTGCCCTGCCGAAGTCCGCACGGTAACGCTTGCGGCGTGCACATCAATGCCGGTGACCTTAGTATGGGGACGGAATTCAGCTCCGTTGGCCATGGCCAGGGACGTATGGGCCGCCACCGTCTTTCGGATATCAACCAGACCACCGGCTTCCTGATACATGCCGGTGACGTCGTCGTCCACGCGCCACTGAGGATACCGGGCGCGAATTTCAGCGGCCGTGAGATCTTCGTAAGGAATACCTTCAGCAGCCAGTGCACTGCGGTATGTATCAAGTTCTGCCCGGCTTTCGTCCGACGATGTGGCCATGTCGAGGCCGCCGGTCTTGGTGTACAGCTTCAAGCCGGAGCGTTCCTCGATCTCCGACCAGGTTTCAAACATCGCGCCCGTCAGCCTGGTGTAGTCCGTGCTGTGGTAGGCATGGCGGATGATCCGGGAAACATCGCCGGAAGAATTAAGCGTGTTGACAAGATCGAACTGTTCTATGACCAGAACGCGGGTTCCGGGCCGTCGAGACAGCCAATAGGCAGCTGCGGAGCCGATCGCTCCGGCACCTACCACAATATGGGTGTACCCCTGGGGCATGGCCCCTCCTCTCATTGCCTTTCCATCATGCCTGAATCTTGATCCCATTTTCTGGCCTACCGCGACGACCCCGTCCTTGAAAATTGGCTCACTCCCATTGAGCTCCATTATGTGGTCAGGGCTGTGACTGGCGATCAGGAAACGGGCGGTTATTTGCAGCTCGTTTAGCCTGAAGTTACGAGGAATCTTTACGCGGATATAATCTTGCCGTTACCCGGTGTCACTACTGTGGCTGCATGTTGCCCCGGATATTCCGCTACGCCCAGTTGCTCTCCGGCCCACGGCGCACACCGCTGTTCGATCGGCATCTGGCCTACCTCCTGGTCGTGATCGCAGGCGCCCTGAATTCAGTCGGCTTCGTCGCAGTCGGACTGTACACCTCCCATATGACCGGCATGACTGCATCGTCGGCCGATCATGTCATGGCTGCCGACTGGGGAATGGTTGGCGCGGGCCTACTGAGCATTTTTTCGTTCGTGCTCGGGGCTATGACCTGCACCGTCGTCTTCATCTGGGGCCGACGACGACGGCTTTCCAGCCGCTATGCAAATGTCTTGGTGATCGAGGGACTGTTGATGTTACTCATCGGGCTGCTCGCCGGCATGGTGGAGGGCCCCTGGTACGAAGAAGTGCTCGTGGCGCCGCTGTGCTTCACTATGGGGTTGCAGAATGCTCTCATCACCAGGATTCGAGACTTCCCCGTGCGCACCACGCATGTCACGGGTATGGTCACGGATATTGCCGCGGAGCTGGGTCGATTGGTCTATCGCACTGGCAATGCACCCCGCGTAGCTGCCGATAGCGAAAAGCTTGGTGTACTCAGTGCCCTGGTCGGGCTCTTCTTTGTGGGCGGGATCGTGGGAACAGTCGGCTACTGGTGGCTCGGATTTGGCGTGCTGATCTTCGGTTCCTGCCTCATTCTGTTGGTTTCCCTGCCGCCAGTGGTTCGCGATTTCCTAGGCCGCGGTACTCGACCCGCCCTGAGGGCCAGGGTATCGGTGTGAGCCAGCAACGGACCGCCTTCAAACGAACGATAACGGAGCATATGACGCGGTTCGTCGGCTGTTGTGACCCTCTGCGGCCCAGTAATGGTCTGAAGGTGTCAGAACTTCGGACGCACGATGGTGCTGTATGAGGGCGAGACAAGTTGCAAAGCAGCAAAGCCGTTCCTACTTTCGACCCTAGGAAATCTCAGTGGGGATTGCCAAAGACAATCGTTGATTGATTTCTGGTTGTCATGCCGGAACCTACGGTGGCTTTGAGATGTCCATGATTGGGGTCAATTCGGGTTATCCACGGCTGAAGATTTGGGAGCCGTTGGGGTAGCTCCCCGGCAGCCGTAGCGGTGGATAACCTATGAGGATTGTCCCCGGTTGTGGGCAGCGGAACTTTGCTGCCCACAATGCTTTGTGAGGTACGCGTTCGGCGCTTGGGAGAAGTGTTCGGGAAGGTGTGTTTCGACCTAACCGTGCATGGTTTGGCAGCGTCCTTCACCGTTGAACTGGGCGAGGGCATTACCGTACGGCGTCACGGGAGAAGCCGTGGCGGACGGGTAAGCGATGCCCAAGGCCGGTTGGAGCAACGATGGAATCTGACTCCTCTACTCAAAATGAGTAAAGGAGTCAGTGCCTTTGGATTACTGTTTCCTGCCACTTACGAAGATTCTGTTTGCAGTCTAAGACGTCATTCTCCTGTCAGGACTTCGTATAGTTCGTACCCTGTCTGTATCGGCTGAAAGAGCCATAACCCGGCTTTGTCGCCGCAAGACGGTAGCCTCGTAACGGCCAACGGTCAGACCCACCGCCCTGACTGTTGTCCAGAGCTGGCGGCTTGACGTGCCGACCAGGCTGTGAACACAGCCAGGACCGGCCCGATAACAGGGACCAAGAGGGACACAGCCAGTAAAAAAGTCCTGGCACCCGGACGCATGCGTTTCGTACTGGCCAGCATCACCAGCGATGCCAACACATGGACCACCCCTGCGGCAGCAAGGAGCGCCACCATGGCCTCACCAACCAGCGCTTCCAACGCTCCCCCTTCGCCGCCGTCCATCATTACTGTTTGCATGCTGATCCCTTCTCCGCCGCGGCTGTCCCGGCAGCATCCTGCAGCCCTACCGGTACCAGAGGCACGCTTTAGCACCGCAGTACGTTTCTAGCTTCCGGGTGGTGACTGGGATAAATCTAATTGATAGAGTAATTGTGATCCGGGGGGATCAGTGGAGGCGCGCCCGCCCGGATCCCAGCACACCGGCCCGCGGCCGGAGAAGCCCCGCCATAGCCGATGCGACCAGGACAAGATGACCATTTCCCGGATAGTTCACGATTGGAACCAAACTGCACTGATCGGTGCGACGGTGAATCTCCGCGGCCGGGACGGTCAGGTCAGGGAGGCCGGACGGATAGAAGACGTCCATGGGAACTCCCGCGTATCCGTCCGGTTCAAGAAGGAAGCCACTGCCCTGCGCTACAGCAAAAAGGACTGGGAGATGACCTTGAGCCTGGGACATCAGGAACCATAGGCCTGGCCTGGCAGACGTTCACTGATGCCGGAGACTTTCGTCTTCGAGGGCAGCGGTAACTGAGGATGAGTGGCCGAGGCAGCGGGTCATCTGACTGTTCAGTCGTCGTCAGGACGTTTGGTCGTCAGGGAAAAAGAGCTCCTCGATCGTGCTGCCGAAGATCGCTGCCAGCCGGAAGGCCAGCGGCAGCGACGGGTCAAATTTCCCGCGTTCGATGGAAATGATGGTTTGACGCGATACGCCTAGTTCGTCGGCGAGCCGTTGTTGGGACCACTGGAGCCGTTGACGGGATTCGTTGACGAGGTTCCTCACCTCAGCCCTTTTGTCGAAGGATCAGGTACCGGATGCCGAAGGAGGCGAAGCACAACGCGATGACTGCTGGAAGGACGAGCTTCAGGTCTGCAGGGAAGTCGCGGGGTATGAACGCAAGAATAGTCGCGCCCACTCCGAGCGCGAGGATGAGATCTGTGAAGGAACCTGCAGCCGCGCGGTCATACCATCCGGATTCGACGGAATCCTCCGGTCGTTCAGCCGCTCCGTCGAGCGTGTTCCGATCAACAATAAGGACGTACACAAGGGCGATTGCCGGCATGGTGAGGCAGAGGGCGAATACCAAGCCACCGAGTACGGGGTTCGATTCAGTGATACCAACGAGAACGGACAGTCCGCCCAGCGCTGCACCGAGGATCAAGCCGCAAGGAATGGCGATAGCCATAGCCGGCGTGCGCCCGGTTCCGAACTTTGTGCGTCCCCATTTAGTGCGCGCCCGTTGGATCGTCATGTCTGGCTCCCCCTATGCGTGTACAGTCCACTTTACATGTAAAGTTTCTTTTACTCCCCGGGCCGTGTCAAATCAGCTGCGGTGCTTTATAAACGCGCTGCGACGGGGCTACAACCGCACCCATAGGCGCGGGTCCCTCCACAGCGGCCGCCTACCTCCTCACCGGGCGTCCTGCATCATGCCAACACTCATAACCTTTGTCGTCCTCATCGTCAAAAAGGAGACGCCCCACGATCGAAGGATGCCAATACAGCCGGAATCGCCTAACGACGACCCAACATTCGAAAGCAACCGAATGGAACCAAAAAGGCCTGTGGCCCCGTTCCCGACGTCTGGGCCAACCAGCATCGACGGCGGAAATGCCGATAACGGCGCATATGACGCGTTTGGAAGCCGCATTCCTGGCAAAGGTGCGGCTCCCTCGGATCCCCAACATCATCGAGGGAGCACACCCTTTGAGACGCCCCGCGAACATTTAGCCAACCTCCCCAAGAGTTCTTCTAAATGCGGTATCCCGGTAGAGCATCTGGGGTCAAACGTAGCACCGCATCCAGGGGAATAGACAGGGTAATTGATGGCAGAAACCTGCCAATGTACCGGCGCAAACACAACTCTCTTTAGCGTCCAGCGCAACTGGCTGGTAGCGCGGTGCACCACGTGATCCGGCCTGAACATGACTTGGGCCTGGTCCGCGGGGCCATGCTGAACACGTCGAATTCGAAGACAACTTCGTCATGATCCGCACCACCCGGCCGCCGTGGCACAGGACCGCCCGCTGGACGTACTGCAGCTTCGCTCCAAATACATCACCGTGGTCGCCGTAAAACGCAGAGGCGGGCAAGGGGAACACACCACCCCGCAGACCGTGCTCTACATGACCAAATCATCGTCCAGGGAACAAAGGACAAAGCCGAGGCCTTCAGCGCCCTCGTCTGAGTGCCAGTGCCCACACATCCTCGCGGGCTCAAGCCCAGGGCATGACCGTTCGGAGCGCGTACGGCGCCCGCCCATCGCAACAGGCCATGCTCCACGGCCTGCACGACGACCGCGCGATACCGGCTCTTCAGCTTGGCAGGGGTTTCAGAGTTGCCAGTCGTTTGGGAGTTCACCGCCGCCGAGCAGACCGTCGAAGAGTCCTCGGGCTTGATCGGTGAGGCCTTCTCCGGCGGCTGTGACACCGTCGCTCAGTCCCTCGGTGGCACCGGTGATCCCCTCGTCGAGTCCTTCAGTTGCGCCGGTGATCCCCTCTTCGAGTCCGGAGAAACCGTCCAGCAAGGGACCGGCGATGGCGGAGGCGGCGAAACCGCCGGCGACTCCTGCCAGCAGCCCGAGGCCCAGGCCACCTGCCGCTCCTGCGGCCAGTCCTGCGCCTGTACGGCGTCCGGGGCCGCTCTTGGTGCCGGAACCAAGGATCTTCTCCATGAACCCGGGCCTCGACATTTCGGCCCGTGTCGCTGATCTGGCCAAGTCGTTGGGAGCGTCGGAACGGGGACGTTCGGATGAGGGCAGCTGGGTGTTCAACTCCTCTTGCAGCATCCTGCGCTGCTGCGGGCTCAGCCGGGCGAAGGCCTCGGCATGCGCCCTTTCCATGTCTTCCGGCGGTGCCGTGCGCAGCATGTACTTGTACTTGGCGATCGCCTCTTGGTCCGCGTTGGTGCCTTGGCCGGTGCCCTGCATCGGCCTGCCCGCGCCTGGTTGCTGGTTGTTCTGCGGGCCGCCGGCGGAAGGATACGGCTGAGCGTACCGGTTGTCCTGCCGGTACCCGGCATCGCTGCGGTAGCCGTCGTCGCTGCGCTGCTTACTGTCACGCCCGGACAGTTGTTCCTTGGCATAGTCAACGGCCATTTTCTTGCCCTTTTGGACCAGCTTGTCGAACATTCCCACGTCGCGCTCCTTGTTACTCGGGCTGGCCGGCGGAATCACCGCAGCCTACCTCTACAACTGGCCCAGATGCAGGGAAGTTCCGCCCCGCTCCCCTGCCATCAAGGAAAAGAAGGACGCTGCACCGCGCCGGGCCTACTGATTCGTCTGCCGCCCAACACCCCGGTTGGAGTGAAAATACGTAAGGGAGTATTCCGAAGCGCTGCACCCGTCAACACGTCAGGCACCGATGCCTCGCCGGATGCAGCGGCCAGCCGGAAATGGCGGGCGGCAGAGACTTACCCGGCTCACTGCTACCCACCTTACGAAAGCAGGAACACCCGTGACTGTTCCCTCCATGACGTCCGAAACCGAACCGGTCGAACGTACTCCCACTCCTGCCCGCCTTGATGGCCTCGACCTTCGTCCTGGCGACCAGATCGAAGCCACCGGGCCCGACGATGTCCGCTACCGCGGCCGGGTGG
Organism: Arthrobacter sp. Soil_C_60; assembly: GCF_057656375.1. NCBI lineage: Bacteria > Bacillati > Actinomycetota > Actinomycetes > Micrococcales > Micrococcaceae > Arthrobacter > Arthrobacter sp. Soil_C_60. The sequence goes on from NZ_JBDGKM010000007.1 coordinate 219,016, forward strand.
AAGAGACCGCCCCGGAAATAGGGGTCCAGGCCTGCACCCAATAACCGCGGCCACCCCGTCCTCCCACGCGGCAACCCTCCACCCCACCGGCCACAACCCGGACCTTCACCTCAAGACGGTCACGCCCCGGACTCAACCGCCGATAACGGCGCATATGACAGCAGGACCAAGGGGCGAGGTCGCCTACCGGGCGGCGTAGGCCCGGAGGAACTGGTGGACCTCAGTTTCGTCGCAGCCGGGGAAGGCACTGGGCGGGAGGGTAGCGAGGAGGTGGGTGTTGGCGCAGCCAGCGGGCCAGACGTGGCCGCCGCACTGGGCGGCCAGGTCGGCGGACGGGCCGCGGCAGCATGATACGTACGGCCAGAGCGCGACTTGGACCGTTCTGGGTGTCCCTGCCAGGGAACCATTTGACGTCTCTGTAGGGTACTCCGATGCTCAGCGAGTACTCGCCTGAGGAACGCCGCCCGGTGGTGGCGGTGCACCAAACGCGCTGGCGGCGCTGTCATCTACTGGTTGAAGGTATGGAACTTGTCCGACACGTCGGAGACCGAGTGGCTGGCCCAGAACCGGCACTCGGGCTGGCCGTCGATGGCGCACGTGGTCCGCCCGGAAAGTTCACGTCGTTGTTCTCTTATATGCCTCATGGATATTCCCGCTGGCCTCTGCCGTCCCCAGAGGCCGCCGCCGTCCTCTGGGGACGGCGGCGGCTGCTGCGGGCGCGAGTATTAGAAGCCGGGACCGAAGTGCTGCTGCGAGTACTCTCCGGCGACGACCGTACCGGCTTCTTCTGCCCCGTCGAGGCTTCCCTCGGTGCCGCCGGTGTGGACGGTGTAGGTTTCGCCGGCCGTAATTTCCGCCGTGGAGTAGACGAGCGATGCGGTGTCTTTGGCCGGGGTGAAGGAGGCGACGATGTTGCCGTCGGCGTCGGCTATCTGGATGAGCGTTCCAGCCGGAACGGCGGATCCGAAGGTTACTTGTATCCCCGACTGCGTCGAGGATTCCGCCGGCGTTCCCGCCATCCCTGCACTTCCTGCGGCCGCGAGCGTTCCGCCGTCGACGGTCAAATCGCCGTTCACATCCAGCGCGCCGTTGCCGTCGCTAGTGGGGCCGTTGACCACCACGGTGCCGCCGGTGATGCTGGCGTTCCCGTTGGAGTCCAGGCCGTCACCTTCGGAGTTGATCGTGAGCTCTCCGCCTGTCACGCTGACGGTGTAGTCGCCGACTTCCATCGAACCGCCACCGCCCGGGCCGCCCATTCCGCCGCCGGCTCCGCCCTGTGTTGCGGCCGTGGACGTGGTGCCGCCCGCGGCATTTACGCCGTCGTTACTGGCGGTGACGTCCACAGTGCCGCCGTTGATCGCGATGTGCTGCGCTTCGACTGCCTCCACCGAGTCGATGACGTTCACTGTTCCCGCGTTGACGGTGAGCAGTGTGGCCGCCTTGAGGCCGTCATCGCCGGAGGACGCGGTCAGCTCCCCGCCGTAGACGGTGAACCAGCCGCGGCCCTCGTCCTCCTCGTTGGTTGCCTTCACGCCGTCCCCGCCGGCCCTGACGTTGTAGCGGCCGCCAAGCAGGGCCAGATAGTCCTTGCCCACGATGCCGTCATCGGCTGCGTTTACCGTGACGTCGCCTGCGGCCAGGACCAGGCCGTCTTTGGAGACGATGCCGTTGTTTGAGTTGCCGTTGACCGTCAGCGCTCCGGTGCCGGCGATAGTCAGGTCCGCCATGGAGTACAGGGGTGCGTTCGGGGCGTCGGTGCCGGTGTCTGAGTAGGTCCCGGCGTCGGTGAGGCTGTTGGTGCTGCCGTCCGCTAGGAAGACCAAGGCTTCGTTGGCGGAATTGACCACGAACGGTGAACCGGTGCTGCTGGTTAGCTCCACGTCGTCGAGGATGACGCGGACCACGTCTTCCTCTCCCGCGGTGATGACGATCTGCCCGTCGGACAGGCTGCCGGAAAGCCGGTAGGTGCCCGCCGCGGTGATGGTGACGGTGTCGCCGTCGATTGTGACACCGTCACTGTCTGCGCTGCTCGCCGCGTCAGCGAGCGTGACACCCACTTCGTCTGCCGAGTCCCAGGTGAGGTCGTCGGCATCGTAGTGGGTGTCCTCGGTGATGGCGTCCGCGCTGGCGTCCGTGGCGGAGTTCTGCGAGGTCCCAGCAGCGGTAGCGGCTGTGGCCGACCCGGCGGTGTTGATGCTTGAGGAGCCCGTGGTGGATGCAGCCGCGCTGCATCCTGCCAACGACACGGCAAGGGCGAGTGCTCCCACCGAGGTCTTCAGGGCAGCGGCGCGGCCGGTGATCCGGCGGACGGAGGAGTTCTGATTGGGCATGGGAGTTCCTTTGAACGTCTTGGGTGAAGGTGTGGGTGGGTCAGCTGGCGCGGCTCAGGGACCGCAGGGTCAGGCTGTTGGCAAGGGTGCGGTGCCAGCGGTTCGCCGGCAGCCCGGGGTTCAGGGCGGCCAATCCGGTGGCGAACTTCGAGATCCTGCTGGGCCGGATCCCGTGCGCCCACAAGTGGCGGTCGAGCCCGCTGACGGCGGATCCGGATTTCGTTTCGAGGATCACCGCCCGGTGGAGGACCTTCGCCGGACCGTCAGGCTGGCGGAAGGCAACCCCGACGTCGATGGTGGCCCGGCTGCCGGAGGTCGGCAGGTACAGGGTGAAGCGGTCATAGCCCGTCTCGAGGACCGGGGAAAGGGCGTCCGACGGCGTGGTCCCCACCGCCGCCTGCAGGGTTTCGTTGATGTAGGCCAGGCCTTCGGTATTGATGCGGTGGCTGTCGCCGAGCCCGTAGGGAATGCGTTCCTTGACGGTAGCGGCCTGGGCCCCCTCAGTTTTAACTTCCAGGAAGCTGAGGGCGCTGTCCACATACGTGCGGGTCCGGATCTTGTAGCGTCGCCGGCGTCCGTGGGCCGCCAGCAGGTAGCTCTCCAGATGCGGGGTATCGAAGTAGACGGAGTCGTAGGCGAAGGACCTCTTGCCCTGCATTTCGAGCACGCGGACCTCCGTGTGGAAGCTGCCCAGGACCAGCGCCGCCTCGTCTTCGCCGACCACGTATTTCCGGTCGACCCTGGTCTGCAAGGCAGCTGCGGCGTTGAGCTCCTCCAGTCCCACCGACGGGCGGCCGTAAAGATCGTCCGCCAGCCGGGCCGCGGCGTTCACGGAACCCTCACTGCGGCCGGATCGGTCACGCGCAGCGGCTGGGGAGCTTCGAACGGCAACTGCCGGGCGAACCTGGCCTGTCCGGGCTGCGGGGCGGCCTCGTAACGCACCTCGACGATGGTCTTGTCATTCACGAGGTCCAGTTCGGACACGGTGGCGGAATGGATCCGCGCGCCGAGCACCAGGGCGAGCCGTTCCCGCAGGAGCGCTTCGTCGCTGATCGCCTGGTCCAGCACCACGATCTGGTGGCGGTACCCGGGCAGCACCCGGGAGTGGTCGCCGACGAACATGACGACGAGGATCAGGGCCATGAGGACCAGCGGGAGCCAGAGCGGGTCGCTGCCCACGCCGGCGATCAGCCCGAGGGCCAGGGCGGAAAAGTAATAGGCCACCTCATGCTGCGCCAGTTCCGAGGACCGGAGGCGGATGATGGACAAAACACCGAACAGGCCCAGGCCGAGGCCGAGGGCGGCCGAGGAACCGGACAAGGCAGTAGCGACGGCGAGCACGCCGACGTTCATGCCGAGGTAGGAAACCGCGAGGTCGCGGCGGCGGTGCCGGCGCAGGTAGAGGGCGAAGGTCAGCAGGGTAATCGCGGCCAGGTCCGCTGCGATCAGGATGAGGATGTTCATGCGATGTTCTCCAGATGATGGTGTGGTGTTCGTTTTCTACGATCCGGGACGTTGCTATGCCGTTCCTGTGTCGAACCCAAACCGGGCATATGAGCTTCAGCCGACAGGAACCGCCGCTGGAGGGTGAAGCTCGCGCCGAAGAGCAGCGCTTCGGTCAGCACCTTCGCGGGAACCTCCGGCAGGCCTGTGGTGGTCAGCAGGAAGAGCAGCGCGTAATTGCAGCCCATCAGCGCGGCGACGAGGCCGAAATACCGCAGGCCGGCTGCGGCGAGCCGCGTATGCCGGCCGCCGGGGAACACCAGGCTGCGGTTGACCAGGAAATTGGCCGTTGAGCTGATGATGCGTGCGCCGACCACGGCCGCCAGCAGCGAATCCAGGACGAAGCCGAGGACGATGAACGCGGCGAGGTCGATGCCGAAAGCGGCGAAGGACGACAGCGCGAACTTCAGCAGGGGGAGGTAGATCCGGGCGGAGTCGGCCAGCGGACGGAAGTGCGAGGACTGGTTCCCGGACAGGTAGACCGTGGCGATCCCGATGGTGTCGATCCGGTGTCCGGCCTCACCGGCGCGGAGCAGCAGGTTGAGCTCGTACTCGTAGCGGTCCCCGCGCACACTCTGCAGCCACGGCAGCATCGCCGCCGGATAGCCGCGCAGTCCGGTCTGGGTATCGTGCAGCGCCGTGCCGGATGCCAGCCGGAACAGCGCCCGGGTCACGGTGTTGCCGATCCGGCTCAGGGCCGGAACGGCGCCATCGAAACGCCGCTCCCCCAACACCATAATGTAACCTCCCGGCACTTCCCCGGTACCGCCGTCGTCGTTGCTGATGTCTCTGACCCGGGCCGCTACGCGAAGGATGTCCGGAACCGTGTGCTGGCCGTCGCTGTCCGCGCAGACAACGCCTACGCCCGGATAGTGCCGGGCCAGGTAGTTGAAACCGGTCTTGAGCGCCTGGCCCTTGCCCCGGTTGCGCGGGTAGCCGATGACGGTGGCGCCGGCCGACCGTGCGGCGGCGAACACCGGGCCGAAGTCCGGTCCGCTGCCGTCGTCGACCACCAGGACGGTGAGCCGCGGATCGGCGCCGCGCAGGCCTTCGACGAGGGTGATGAGCTTCAAGTCCGGCTCGAAGGCGGGAATCAGGATGATCATCGCTGCTGCCCGATGTAGAGAATATCGGAAGTGCCGCGTTCCTCGCCCTTGCCCAGCGGGTTGTTCACCAGTTCGCCGTTGAAGTACATGCTCGAGGAGCCGCCGCCATCGATGTTGTACGCGGTGACCGCGCCCAACTCCTGCATGATGCCGGCCAGTCCGGTCATCGTGACGCCGGCGCTGTAACCGGCGGCGCGGCCGTCAACGACGACGAACACCAGGTGGTTCTCCTCGATCACGCCGACGGCGGTGCGCGGCTGTTCGCCCTGGACGGAGTGGTTGCCGAAGTTGGTGTCCACCTCGACGTCCTCGATGCCGTCGATGATCTCGCCGTTTTCCAGCAGCGCCGGCCCGAACGAGAGGGTGTTCCACACGCCGTCGTCCACCAGCCGCCGGGCGGTCGTGGTGGTCTCGTCATAAACCGCGACGGTGCCGTCCTTGTAGAAGGCGAGACCCTGGCGGGCGCCCTCGTCCCGGTAGACGACACCGTTGCGGATCACGATTCCGGTGTCCCGGAAGCCGTAGTAGTCGCCGTTGATGGCAAAGACCGCGTTGTTGTCTTCGGCGACGTCCGATGTCGTTTCCGTGATGTTTTCGCCGAAGCTGTCCTGGGCGAAGGCGGATCGGAGAGTGGTGGCGTCGGAGACAACCACGTCCGCCACGTAGTAGGTGACCTGCTCGTCTCCGGAGCCGGTCACCACAGTGGAGATGTCGATGCTGTCGCCGCCGGACTGGTAGGAAGTGTCCGTAAGTATTTCTTCTGTGCCGGCGGGTTCGGTTATGCCGGGCTCGTCGGCGGTGGAGTCCGTGGTGGCCGAGCCGGCGGATGTCATGGCCGTGGTCCGGCTTGCCTCATAGTCGGAGACGTTCGAGATCTCGACCTTTTCGACCACGAACCGGTCGACGGCCCAGACGGCGGCGCCGCCTGCCGCGAGGGCCAGGGCCAGGGTGGAGGCGAGGACCGTTTTGCGGATGCGCCCCAGGGGACGGGTGCTGTTTGGTGTCATACCTCCGTTTTACGGAGGTACCCTATGCCCGGAATTGACCGTTCTTGTGCCGCTCCTGTGAAACGTTCCCTTGGTCGGGGACGCCCGTCGGGAGAACCACGGTGAAGCGGGTGCAGCCGGGCCGGCTGTCAACGCTGATCGTCCCGCCGTTCGCCGCCAGCAGGGCCTGGACAATGGCCAGCCCCAACCCCGAACTGCCGGTTTTTCCGGTGCCGGTGGTGCCGCCGGCAGAGCCGGTGCGGGCCGAGTCTCCCCTGCTGAACCGGGAGAAGACAGTGTCGACGAAAGCCGGGTCGATGCCGGGGCCGTTGTCAGTTACCGTCATCCGGGCCTTGCCGTCGGCTACCCGAAGCGCGGTCACCACCCTGGTCCCCGGGGGTGCGTGCTTGTGCGCGTTGGAGAGCAAATTGATCAGCACTTGCCGCAGCTCGTCTTCCACAGCGGGAACGACCACGGGCTCCTCCGGCAGCTCCAGTTTCCACTCGTAGTTCGGGGCGGACACCTGGGCGTCGCTGGTTGCCTCGATGATCAGTTCTGTGAGCTCCACTTCGGACGGCTCCCCGCGTTGACCCTCGTCCAGCCGGGCGAGCAGCAGGAGGTCTTCTACGAGTGCGGACATGCGTTTGGACTCGCTGTCCACGCGTTCCAGCGCGGCCCGCTCGGAAGGGCTGACCTGTGCGCTGCCCAGGACGAGCTCAGTGTAGCCGCGGATGGCCGTCAGCGGGGTGCGCAGTTCGTGGCTGGCATCGGCAACGAACTGCCGGACCTTCGTTTCGCTCGCATGCCGGGCGCGGAGGGCGTTCGTGACATGGTCAATCATTTTGTTGAGCGCCAGGCCGACCGTCCCCACTTCAGATCCCGGGTGTGACACGGCCGGCGGAACCCGCACGGGAATTTCCACTTCGCCCGACTCGAGCGGCAGCTGCGAGACGGAGTTCGCAACGGCGGCGAGCTCTTCCAGCGGACGCAGGGAGCGGCGGATGATCAGGGTACCGACAAGCCCGGTGGCCAACAGGCCGGCCAAGGACAGGCCCGCCATCGTGATATCGAGCGAGGCCAGGGCGCGGTCCCTCTCGGCCGTTGACAGGCCGGTGACCAGGACGGTGCCGTCGGGTGCCACCTGCATGGGCAGTACTGCCGCGTCCACGCGGTAGCGTCCGGTGGAGAGGACCAGGTCCATGGGTCCCTTGGCCGGATCGACGCCCGCCAGCACCGCCAGGTCCGCCTCGGACAGCGGCTGGGTGCCGCCATCGTCCTGCACCAGGGCCGAATTCTGCACGGCTCCATCCCTGAGCAGCGCGTTAAGGGTGCCCGGACGCTGCCCGGCTGCGTTTTCCGGGTTGACGCCCCCGGGGGGCGGCTGGTCGTCTCCCGGCCGCGGCCCGCCCGGGAAGCCGGCGCGCCCCGCCGCGTGGGTCAGTCCGTCGTCGATCTCGCCCGTGAGGTAGCTGCTCATTGACAGATGGCTGAAGACGCCGATCGCTACGCAGATGGCCGTCAGCAGGGCCAGCGTGGCGAGAATCAGCCTGGTGCGAAGGTGGCGGTCGCCCCCGGGCGCCCGCTGTGGGGACTTCGAGGTATTACGGGCGCTCACGAAGCGGCGGGTTTCAGGACATAGCCGACGCCCCGGACGGTGTGGATCATGGGCGCGCGGCCGGCGTCGATCTTCTTGCGCAGGTAGGAGATATAGAGTTCGACGACGTTGGCCTGGCCGCCGAAGTCATACCGCCAGACGTTGTCCAGGATCTGGGACTTGCTCAACACATGCCTGGGATTCTCCATCAGGTAACGCAGCAGTTCCCACTGTCGGGAGGTGAGCGGGATGTCCTCGCCGCCGCGGCTGACCTCGCGGGTGTCAAGGTTCAGCACCAGATCGCCCACCACCAACTCCGCCGAATCGGAGGCCGCCACGCCCGACCGCCGGACCAGGCGATGCAGCCGCAGGACGAGTTCCTCCATGCTGAAAGGCTTGGTCACGTAGTCATCTCCACCCGCTGACAGTCCCGAAATCCGGTCCCGCACCGCGTCCTTAGCCGTCAGGAACAACGCCGGCACCTCGGGCGCAAAGGCACGGATCTTTTCGAGCGCTTCCAAGCCGTCAAGGCCGGGCATCATCACATCAAGGACCAGAACGTCGGGGCGGAACTCGCGGGCGGCGCTGACCGCCGCCTGCCCGTCTCCCACGGTGACGACGTCCCAGCCGATCATGCCAAGTGCCATGCTGACCAGTTCAGCCAGGCTTGCCTCGTCGTCGACAACCAGCGCACGGATCGGGCTGCCGTCCGGGTGCGCGAGACGCGGCAGCTCGCGGGTCGTGGACTGGTGCGGGAAATCGGGCATGTAGATGACCTTCAGATCGGGTAGCGGTCCGACGGCATTCCTGCGGATTGCGCGCCTTGCCGCACGACAAAAGCATCGGCAGCGTCGGACGCCTGCCGCTGGGTTAACCCTAATTCTGTCCCGCGCACATTATCCGTACCTGTCTTGAACCTGTGACGAAACTGTGTGCCACCCGCTATCTTTTCCTTCCGATAACGGCGCATACGACAAGCCGCTAAATTTGATCCTTGGGAGCTCGCTTTAATTGCAGGCCCGGAATGGTGGCGCAGCAGGGCGACACCGACATGGTGCCGTTTCTGCCAGTCCTGCCGCTCGAGGAGAAAGGCGCCGCGATCATGTCAGATACCGTCGGCCCGCGGCTGATAGCCGCAGCACGTGAAGCAGCCGGAGTGGGCCCGTGCCCGCTCCTACGGGACGTCGAAGAACTGCTCCGCGGCCAGTTTGTCGCCGAGCCGCTGCCGGTCGGAAGCATCCCTGACCAGGACTATGCAAGCGACGAGCATGTAAACGAGAAGCTCGTCGCCGCCCTGTACACGATCACGGATGCGGCCGTCATGCGCAGCATTTCTTTGCCCCTGGAACTGGAAATGTTCGTGCTCGATGAGGACGATGAAGAGGAGTATTCCTATCCCATTGAGTCAGGTCTGGAGTTCTGCAGCCAGTTGAATGAGGAACACGGCACCCTCCAACGGGTGTCTGTGATGCTGGAGCACAGGGCGGGTAACCCCGGCCGTGTGGGCAATTTCCGTATCTACGGGGCCGGGCAGCTGCTGAGGGAAGTCCTGCGGGCCGCCGCGGGAGTTTTGGGGCGGGACACCGGGGTACCGACCGGAGCGTCGTACTCCCAGTACATTGAACAGTCCGCCAGTCCAACCGCGCGGACGAGCCGCTCGACGTCTGCCCGGCTGCCGGAGCGCAGCCCGACGTTTTCAACGTAGATCTGTTCGCCGTCGTCGGTTTCGATGGCGTTTTTGGCTTCCGGCTCGGTCAGGGTCGGGCTTCAAAGGATCTGGTAGTCAGCTCCAGCGGAGGATAATCCCGCTCAGCTCTGGTCCTTCGACGGATCCGCCGGTGATGGGGATGATAGTGCGGTGCCCGGACGGGGTCGGGTCGATGTCCATGGGCGGGCCGACGTGGATCGTCAGGCTTGCGAAGAAATCCAAACCCGGTACTGGTGCGGGGCTCATTAGAGGGTCCCTAAGGTCAGCCGGCTCGGGGTGCTGGGTCCGTATCTGATGCTCTGGCGGGCGATGACGGCGTCGGAGGAATCGTAGGGCAGGGCGCCGGTGTTGAGGTTCCTGTCCCAGCGGGGATGGCAGCTGGAGGTGACCTGGACGCGGATCCGGTCTCCGGGGGCGAAGGTGTATGCGGTGGACCAGAGGCTGACGGCGTATTCGTAGACCTTGCCGGGCTCAATCGGAGTCCGGGCAACACCGTCAGTGAACCGGCCGTCCGGCGTGCAGGCGTCGCGCCAGGAGGCACGGATGATGCCGTCGGTGATGCTGGTGGAGGTCCCGTCGGGGGCCACGCGGCATAGCCGGACCACGAAGTCTGTGTCTGTGGCGGTAGAGGATGCGTGCAGGGTGGCTGTTACTTCGCCGAACACGGTGAGCGGGGCGTCGAGGGGGGCTGAGGTGAAGACGAGGACGTCGTCCCGGGCCTCGACTTCGCTTTGGTTGGCCGGCCCGGGGTACGCGGCACCGTAGAGCATGGTGGCGCCGCCGGTGGTGGGAACCGGGTCCAGGGGATCGTAGAAATATTCGGCCGTGCCGGTGGCATCTGGGCTGGATAGGAGGGACTCGGCCGCTGCCAGGTAGAGTTCCAGGCGTCCTTGCGGTTCGGGTAGTTGGTCGAAGCCGCGCCAGCGGTTCTCGCCCATGAAGAACACGAGGGCCGCGGGGATGTGTTCCAGTGCGGCGGGGTTTTGGTTGAGGACGGCGTCGAACCAGGCGGTGTGGATGGCGGAGAGGTCTCCGTAGCCGTCGATGGCGGAGGCGGAGGCGGTCAGCCCGAAGGACACGTCCGGGAAGGTGCCGGTGAAGTTGGTGTGGCTCCATGGCCCCATGATGATTCTGGGGGTGATGTCGGGCCGGGTGCGGCTGTGTTCTTGTTGGCGCCGGTACTGGTCCAGGGTGTTCGGGGCGAAGATGTCGAACCATCCGCCGATGTGCAGGGTGGGGACGTCGATCGGCTCTGCGGAGGCGCTGTCCCACAGTAGCGCGGTGTCGCTGCCCGGCCCCTCCCCCGCGCTGGGCAGGATGTGCGTGTTCATGAAGGAACCGACCCTGGATTTCAGGTCGCGCAGCGGCAGGACGTCGAAGATGCTGCCGTCGGCGAAGGCCGCGTCGGCTTCTTTCCAGGCGGCCAGTTCGCGGTCCAGCGCCGTGCCGTTGTGTTCGCGGCGGATTTCATTCAGGGAGGCGGAGGCGTGTCCCCAGTTCAGCCGCGACCCCAGTTCAAAGGCGCCGCCGCGGTACAGGGCGCCGTTGTTCGCGTTGCCTCCGGCGGACACGCCGGGTGCGATGGCTTTCAGTGCTGCTGGGCGGCTGCGGGCTGCGCGCCATTGGGTTTCGGCGAAGTAGGATCGGCCCCACATGCCCACCGCGCCGTTGGAGTAGGGCAGTCGGGCTGCCCAGGCGACGGTGTCCGCCCCGTCCGAGTCTTCATGGACGGACGGGATGAAGGTGCCGTCGGAGCCGAAGCGGCCGCGGCAGTCCTGCAGAATGACCGCGAAGCCGCGGGCGGCGACCGTGGCCGGGTTCAGGTAGGCCGAGTTCACGGCGAGGTCGCGCCCGTAGGGAGTCCGGGTCAGCAGCACCGGGAACCTGTCACCCTCGGCCGCGGGGCGGTAGACGGTTGAGCGCAGGATGGTGCCGTCGCTCATGGCGGTTTCCGCGTTTTCGATCAGTACTGGGTAGGCCGGTGCCACGATGGTTGTCCTCGAATCGGTGATGGTACTGGGGTAGAAGCGCCTGAGAGCTGCCCGCCGGGCAGGGCAGCTCCCCGGGGCGGTGCCGCGGGGTTTAGCGGATGGGAAGGGGTTTCCTGCCCAGGTCCTCTGTGCGGATGCGGTAGGTTTCCTTGACCCAGATCAGGGTGACCAGCGCCGAGACCAGGCAGCAGGCTGCCGTGAAGATAGCGACGGGGATCCAGCCGTCGGGGCCGGGGCGGACGACGGCGGCGGCGACGGTCGGCGCGAATCCGGTGACGACCAGCCCGAGCTGGGAGGCGATGGCTGCCCCGGAGTATCGGATTCTGGTCTCGAACATTTCGGCGGTCATGGCCGGGCCCAGCGGGTTCACCATGCCGTAGCCGACGACCATGACGAGAATGCCGGTGGCGAAGATCAGCGGGATGTTGCCCTGGCTGATCGACCAGAAGTAGGCGAAGATCCCGGCTGCGACGATGAGGTTGCCGCTGATGAAGACCGGCTTGCGGCCGATCCGGTCCGCCAGCAGCCCGAAGGCCGGCTGTGCGATGATGCCGCAGGCGGCGGTAACGATGGTCACGATGAGCATCGTGCTTCCCGGGATGCCGTGCTCACCGGTGGCGTAGGCCAGGCCGAAGGCAGCGAAGATGGAGGACACCACGGACCACAGCCCGAAGAAAATGACTTTCACGACCGTGGACCAGTGGTCACGGAAGACGACCTTCAGGGGAAGTTCATGGCGGACATCTTCTTCCTTGGCATGTTCAAACACTTCCGGTTCCGGCAGAGTTGCCCGGATGTAGAGGCCAATGGCGGCCACCACGATGCTGGCAAGGAAGGGAATACGCCAGCCCCAGGAGAGCAGCTGCTCTTCGGGCAGCGTGGACACGGCCAGGAATGCCAGGGATGCCAGCAGGATGCCGGCCACCGCGCCGGTGTTGACCCAGCTGCTGTAGAAGGCACGCCGGTGGCTGGGAGCATGCTCCATCGAAATGGTGACAGCGCCAATGGATTCACCGGCCGCCGAGATGCCCTGCAGCACCCGCAGGAAGACCAGCAGGACCGGGGCCAGGGCACCGATCGCCGCTGTAGGCGGCAGGCAGCCGATCAGGAAGGTCGAGACGCCCATCAGGACCAGGGTGAAAACCAGCATTTTTTTGCGGCCCAGCCGGTCGCCGAAGTGCCCGATGAATCCGGCTGCCAGCGGCCGGATCACATATCCGATGCCGATAGTTGCCATCGAGAGGATGGTTCCCAGGTAAGGGTCGATGCCGGGGAAGAAAATACGGTTAAAGACCAGGGCCGAGGCCGACCCGTAAATGAAGAAATCGTAATACTCAAGGGTGCTTCCGACGAAGCTGGCCGTTGCCGCCTTGCGGGCATAACGGCCTTCCTGCGACGGGACCGGCTCCTGCATCATCGCAGACGGGCCGGGAGAAGGCGAAGCGGGACCTGCGGACATAGCGGATCTCCTGGAAAATCGTGGATTGGAAGGTAAAAAAATGCCGGCGAGGGCTTGCCCGGCGGATTGTGCCCTGCGTCACCCTTCACAATCATGTTAAGCAGTTATTCCAGCGAGCGTCAATATAAGTGCAAACATCTGTTCGATTTGTTTTGTCCCTGCACTGCTCCGGTGGAAGATAGGAGCGTGCCTGATGAACGATCCCCCACCACGGCCGCCCACGGGATAGGCGACATCGCCGTCGATTTTCCCCGCCCGCAGAAGGGCGGCAACAGCCAGCACCTGCTGGTCACCATGCTCGGCGAGTTCTGGCGGCATACCGACCAGTTCCTGCCGGCCCGCGCTATCCTCCGGCTGGCGGCGGATCTTGGCCTGACCCGGTCTGCGGCCACCACGGCCCTCAGCCGGTTGACCGCACGAGGGGTGCTCGAAAACAGCGGCGCCGGAAGGAATTCCGCCTACCGCTTCACGGACATTTCGCGGGCAAGACTTCAGGTTGGCTTCGAACAGATTTCCGCTTTCGGTGATCCGTCCCAGCGATGGGATAAGCGCTGGACCGTCATTGCCTTCACCATCCCGGAAACCGCCAGGGAAGTACGCGAACTGTTCCGGGCACGGCTCAGATGGCTAGGTTTCGCCCCCGCCTACGGCGCACTCTGGGTCTCACCGCAGGACCGGCTGGAGGCGACGGAGCAGACCTGCACCGCCTTCGGCCTGGAGGACTACATGCTCTTCCGGATGGAAGACTCCGACCGGTTAGGCAAACACCCAATCGCCGCGTGGCCGCTGGAATACGCCCCTGAACACTACGACCGGTTCATCACAAAGTACTCAACATGGCTGGGAAAAATAGCAAACCGCTCAGTTGATGCCACCGAGGCCTTCACGGCCCGGGTCGAGGCGATGGACCAGTGGCGGGCCTTCCCGTGGGACGACCCCGGACTCCCCCACGAGCTGCTCCCGCCAGACTGGCCCCTGGCCACGGCACGCGAGGTCTTCCTGCAGGTCCACTCCGGCCTGACAGATCTGGCAGCCCTTCACATCCAGCGAATCCTCGAAGACACAGCGCCGAATGCGGCCACCGAAATGCGCATGGAGGCCATCCCGGAACCAGCCGGCCATGAAACCCCCAGCATCTTCACTCCGTCATGACACTTGAATCACAAAATGATCCACGCACAGGAGCGTACCAACGCAAAAACCCGTCGAGCCGGAGCACCGAATCGAAGAACCTGACGGACGCCTGTCGGAGACCATCTGCGGCATGGCCCAGGTATCTGTGGAGACTTTTTCTGTTGAGGCATCTTCGCGTTACAGCGACTGCGAACGCCGATAACAGCGCATGACCCACCAAGGGGCTGTACGCCTCCAAGCCTCCTCGAGCGGGACGCGGCCTCAGGGGTGCATCACACCAAAGTGCCCCATGATGAACGAACCGAGCCGGCGCATCACGTAGGCGACCCCGAAGGTGCCAAAGGAGGCCAGTACCACGCTGGCCTCCCCGAGAGGCCCGAAGAAAAAGCGGGGAAGATCAGCGCGGCGGCGCGTAGATGAAAAAGTCATAGTATTCCGGGACGCTGCCGATCCAGGCGCCGGTGGCTGCCCTGCGGGGCATCCGTCGAGGGGTGGCGTTTGTCCGTCACCAGTGACGGTGGTGGGAGTGGACAAGGTCTACCTTTCGTATGGAAGAAGTGTAACGGCGTGGTGTGGCAGGAATTGTCGCTTTGGAAATCCCCACTAGCGAGTGCGAGTGCGGGTGCGGACAGTGGACGAGAGGAACGATGGTCGGGAGCGCGAGTACCCGCACCGAGGCATCGGTACGGGCACTCATTGCGGACAATGGTTGTGTCAATAGTGGCGGCGGTCTTTTCCGTCCTGTCTAGGCGACGGGAGATGGAACCGGGTGTTCCGAGGCGGCGCGCCGGCGGCGCCGGGCCTCGCGGCGGGCCCTTTGGAGGGTGGGATCGGGCACTGGGGCGGCATCGATCAGGGCCTTCGTGTAGTCATGGTCGGGTTCGTCGTGCACTGTTTGGGCGTCGCCTTGCTCCACGATCTGGCCTTGGTAGAGGACGACGGTTCGGTGGGAGATGTGTCTTACTACCGTCAGGTCGTGCGAGATGAAGAGCATTGCCAGGCCCATGTCCTGCTGTAGTTCGTTGAGGAGGTTGAGAACTTGCGCCTGGACGGACAAGTCCAGGGCGCTGACGGGTTCGTCGCAGATAATCAATCGGGGTTTGGCGATAACGGCGCGGGCGATCGCGATGCGTTGGCGCTGCCCTCCTGAGAACTGTCCGGGATGGCGGTCGGCCGTGTCAGCGGGCATGCCTACCCGCTCGAGGATCTCGTTGATGCGCTGGCGGATGCCGCTGCGGTCAAGGCCGGAACCGCGCAGGAGGGGTTCCGCCAATGTCTGGCCGATTGTGCGCGTCGGGTTCAGCGATGAGTAGGGGTCCTGGAACACCACTTGCAGGTCTCGGCCCATGTCGCGGCGTCGCCGGCGTGGGGCGTGGGTAATGTCTTCGCCGTCGAACAGTATCTGGCCGGAAGCTGCGGGCACTTGGCCGAGGACGGCCTTGCCAATGGTGCTCTTACCGGAGCCGGACTCGCCGACGAGCCCTACCGTTTCGCCGGGCGCGATGGCGAGGTTGATGTCCTTGAGCGCATGGAACGTGCGCTTGCGGGACGAGCGGTAGACGACGTTGAGATCCTTGACTTCGAGTAGGTGTCGATTCATCGGGCGCTCTCCTCGGCCATTTCGACGGGTTCTGCTTCGTCGCGCTCTACCCTGAGCAGTTGTTGCAACGAATCCTGGATGGTGGGCAGGGGCTGCCCGACGACGGCATTGTGGGGGTTGGCCCGCAGCAGTGCTCGCGTGTAGGGATGGCGCGGGGCGCTGAAAATGGCTTCCACGGGCGCCGACTCGAGAGTGTCGCCGTGATACAGGACGAGCGCGTGGTCGCAGATGTCAGCGACGACGCCCCAGTCGTGGGTCACGAGGACGACGGCGAGGTCTTCGACGGTGCTGAGGTCTCGGATAAGGTCCAGGATCTCGGCCTGTACAGTGACGTCCAAGGCGGTCGTCGGCTCGTCGGCAAGCAGCAGCCTTGGCCCGGCGGCCAGGGTCCGGGCGATGCCGACGCGCTGGGCCATGCCTCCTGAGATCTGGTGCGGGTAGCGCCGGGCCACATCCCGGGCGTTGGGTATGCGGACCAGTTCGAGAAGTTGGACGGCTTTCTCCCGTGCGGCGGTGCGTGAAAGCTTCGTGTGGAGCCGGATGACTTCGACGAGGTGATGCTCGATGGTGAAGCATGGATCCAGCGCGGCCATGGGCTCCTGAAAAATCATGCCGATGGTGTTGCCACGGAGCCGGCGGATCTTGCTGGCATCGCGCAGGTCGTAGTCCTTGCCGTCCAGCCGCATGGTTCCGGCCGTAACGTGCGTGCCGGCCGGCAGAAGGCCCATCAGGGCAAGACTGGACAGAGTCTTGCCGGATCCGGATTCGCCGACGATGCCCAATGTCCGACCGCGCTCCAGGTCGAGGTCGAGACCCTTCACCAGGGTCCTCGGTCCGGCATCGGAGTCAGCGACGATCGTCAATCCGCGCACGGAGAGGAACGCCGCCGAGGGTTCGCCGGGGACGGAGGCGGGGACAGCGTCGTCTTTGGACCGGCGGGCCGTGGAGCGCGTCCAGCCTTCGGCTGCCGCGTCCCGTGTGGCGTCACCGAGCAGGCCGAAGGCCAGGACGGTGACGGCGATCGCCGTTCCTGAGGGGACCAGGAGCCATGGGAAGTCGTTGATGGCAGCCGCCGCTTCGAAGACCATCCCTCCCCAGGTGGGGGCGGGCGGTTGCACGCCGAGGCCAAGGAAGCTGATGCCGGTCTGGGTGAGGACGGCGAAGGCTGCGAAAAGTGAGGCCTGGACGATCATCGGGCCTACGGCCCGCGGGACGACATGCTGGGCGATGATGGCGAGGTCTCCCAGGCCGGAGATGCGTGCGGCGTCGATGTAGAGCTCTTCGCGGACGCTGAGTACCGACGAGCGGACGACGCGGGCGATGCCGGCACATCCCATGAGCCCGAAGGTCACCATCGCCGCAGTCATGTCGCGGTTGAAGACGGCGAGAATTGAGAGCAGGATCACGAGCATCGGCAGGGCCAGGAGCAGGTCGATGACCTGGTTGATGACCTTGTCCCACCAGCCGCCCCAGAACCCGGCCGCGAGACCGAGGAGGAAGCCGAGGATGCACGCGACCAGGACGGCCTGGACGCTGCCGACCAGGGTGGGCATGGTGCCGTGGATCAGGCGGGAGAGGACGTCTCGGCCGAAGGCGTCCGTGCCGAGCAGGTGTTCAGCACCCGGGGTTTGCTTGATGGTTAAGAGGTTCTGCTCGAGAGGGTCGAACGGTGTGATCCACTGGGCCAGCAGCCCTGCGGCGAAAATCAGGATAATCCACGCGATGGATGCGACGGCGAGGGGTTTGCGCAGCAGCCGGCTGAGGTAGGTGGAGGGCTTTGCCTGGGCGGCTGGCCCCTGCGCCTTGAAATTCACGTCTGTTTCGGTGGCTTCGCTCACGAGACACGTACCTTCGGGTTGAGCCAGCCGTAGCTGAGGTCCACGACCAGGTTGATAATAACGGTGATGAGGGTGAAGTAGAGGGTGGCGCCCTGCAGCAGGAAGATGTCGAACTGCTGGGTTGCCTGCACGGCGAGGCTTCCCAGCCCGGGCAGGACGAAGACTTTCTCCACGAACACGGTGCCGGTGATGGCGGCGACCATGACGAGTCCGAGTACGGTGACCACGGGCAGTGAGGCGTTGCGCAGCGCGTGCTTGAAGACGATTGTTGCCCAGGGCAGTCCGCAGGCCTGGAGGCTGCGGATGTAGTCCCGGGTCATGGCGTCGGCCATCGCGTCGCGGGTCTGCTTGGCGACGCGGGTGATGGCTTGGAGGGCCACGGCCACTACCGGCAGAACCAGGCACATGAACCATGCGGCAGGGTCGGCAGTGAGCGGGGTGTAGCCGGTGGCGGGGAACCAGCGCAGCGTCACAGCGAATACGGCGATCAGGACCAGGGCCACCCAGAACGAAGGGAAGACGAGGCCGCCGAGGGACAGAACGTCGATGGCTCGGCCGACGGCGCCGCCGCGGAGCGCGCTGAGGACACCCAGTCCGATGCCCGCGACCAGGCAGACGACGAGAACACCGAACATAATGGACAAGGTCACCCCGATCCGGCTGTTGAGCAGTGCGGCGACGGATTCACCGGTGAACGCGGAGGCGCCGAGGTCGCCGCGCAGGGCCTGACCGACCCAGTTGGCGTATTGGACGAACAATGGCTGGTCCAGGCCTAGTTCGCGCCGCAGCGCTTCGACTTGTTCCGGGCTGCCGTTGCCCTGAAGCATGGTTTGGGCGAGGTCGCCGGGGGAGAGCGCGTTGAGTACGAACGTCAGGAAGGTGACGACGAACATCAGTGGGACCGACCACAACAGTCGGTTGATGATGAGGCGGATCATATCTTTCCTCGAATGGGCGAAGGTGTTGCCGGGGACCGCGGGCGGTCCCCGGCATGATTGCTAGGAGGCGGGCTTGACGTCGACCAGGTCCACGATCAGGGCCTGTCCTGGCTGCGGAACGTCGATGCCCGGACCGGCGAAATAGGTCACGTCCAGGGCGGATACCAGAGCGAACCAGGCCAGCTCGTTCGCCTTGGCGTAGACGGCCTTCCACTCATCTTCGGCCTCACCGGCCGGCTTGGCCGCGGCCGCGTCGAGCAGCGACGTCAGTTCGGGGTCCTGGGAGTGGTAGTAGTTGAACGAGCCGTTGGGATCCAGGGTTTGGAACTTCGCCATGAACGGGGCGCCGGAGTTGGATTGGCCGATCACGCCGGCGAACTCGTTCTGGTTCATCCGGGTCTGGAGGTCGCCGAAGTTCTGGGCTTCGCCGAAGGTCACGGTGATGCCGACCTGCTGCAGCTGGCCGGCGATGGCCTGGGCCTGGGTGGAGTTCAGCGTGTTGTTGACGTAACCGATCTTCATGGCGAATCCGTCCGCGTACCCGGCTTCGGCGAGGAGCGTCTTGGCCTTTTCCGGGTCGTAGGGGTATGCGGTGTCGTTGGCCGGGTCATGGCCGGTGAAGCCTTCGACCTGCAGTTGTGCGTTGGGGGTTCCGAAGTCCCCGAACAGGGCCGTGGTGATCGTCTCGCGGTCCAAGGCGTGGTTGATCGCTTGGCGGACGCGGATGTCGCCCAGCGGCTCGGCGACATCGCCGGCGCGGTCGTTGAGGATCAGGCCGGTCCACTGCACGGGGTCCGAAACGATGCGGGCGCCCTCGGGCAGGCCGTCCTTGTTGGCGTTCGCTGTGATCGGGTCGGAGATCATCATGTCGAGCTGGCCGGTCTTGAATGCCTGGACCGCCGAGTTCTGGTCCTCGTAGACACCGATGACCACCTTGTCCCACTCGATGGCGTCCTGGTCGTAGTAGTGCTCGTTCGGGACATAGGTGTATGTCTTGCCCGATACCGTCGCCGCGGGGTCCAGGACGTAGGGGCCTGCACCGAAGGTCTGCGTGCCGAGGGCTTCCGGGTCCTCGAGGCCGGCGGGGCTGATCAAATCGCCCGCGAGCCAGTACGAGCTGAAGATGCTGGCAAGGTCGGGATTCGGGGTGGACATCTTCACCGTGAGCGTGTGGTCGCCCTCGACGGTGATCTCTTCCATGGAGGACAGGTTGACGGAGAAGGGCCCGCCGGCCTCGACGAAGTATTCGATGGATTCCTTCGCCGTCTGGGCGGTGACCGGTTCACCGTCGCTGAACTTGGCATCCTCGCGCAGGGTGAAGGTCACAGACTTGTTGTCGTCCGCCACCTTCCATTCCGTGGCCAGGGCCGGGATGAGTTCGCCCTCGGAGTTCGTACGCACCAGGGGTTCGTAGGCGGGAAGCAGCATGCTGCCGGCGCGGCCGTTGCCGCTGTTGGAGGGGTCCATGCTGATGGGTGCGAAGCTGGTGGATACGTTCAGGGTCTTGTCCGCGGCGGCGCCGGTTGCCCCGCCCGCAGAGGAGCCGGAAGCGGCGCATCCGCTCAGGACGAGGGTCGAGGCGGCGATGCCGGCTGCCAGGGCGCTAATGGCGCGGGTCCGCTTGTTCATTGGTGTCATGTCTCTTTCTTGGTGTGAATGGTTGATGTGTAGTCGGGGCACTAGCCGTGGAGGATCCGGTGCAGGTCCCGGCACAGCAGTCCCGCCGCTTGATCCGAGGTCGGCGAGACCGTGCCGTAGCTGAAGAACCCGTGGTTGAGGGTGGGGAAACGCCGGAACAAAACGGGGTTTCCGGCGTCGTTTAGCCGTCGGGCGAAGGAAGCGTTATCGGAGTAAAGGAAATCGTGCCGCCCCACGCCGATCAGGGCCGGGGCCAACCCGACAAGGTTCCCGTGTGCCGGGGACGCCGCGCGTTGGCTGGCCGGGTCGTGCGCCTTGTCATGTCCGAGGTACTGGAGGGTGACGACATCACCCGCCATCCGGGTGAGATCGGTGGACGGGTAGATCAGGAACTGTGCGGCCAGGGGGATGCCACGGTCCCGGCACCACTGGGCCAGCATCGCGGCGAGGCTGCCTCCGGCGCTGTCTCCGGCGACGACGACCTTCGCCGGGTTCCCTCCCAATTCGTGCAGGTGGGCGAGGGTCCATTCGAGAGCCGCGATGGCATCCTCCAACCCGGCGGGGAAGGGGTTTTCGGGGGCCAACCGGTAATCCACCTGGACCAGGTGCGCCCCGGCCTCGGCCACGATGCGGCTTGCGTTGGCCTGGTGCGAATCGAGGTCGCCGATGATGAATCCGCCTCCATGCAGGTACAGGACAGTGGCATCGCTGGTCTCCAGCGGATGCTGGACGCGAAGGGCAAGGTCACCACCTGGTCCTTGGATGGTGATGTCCTCGACCCGTGCCACGGGAAAGAACTGGCGCGGGTAGAAAGTATCGCGCAGTCTCACTCCGCGGGCCCGGGCCGTTACAGGATCCACCGGGAGTCCGGCTGGGTCCGTGTAGATGGGGGTGTCTCCGCTGGCCTCCATGGCGTGGTTCAGATCCACGAGTTGGGGATCCAAGGGCTCCAGCGGTTCCTGCCCGAGGTGATGCTCGATAAAGTCCAGCGATGCCGCCGTCACCAGCGGCAGTGCATTTCCGCCGGCGAAGACATGACCGCCTTCGGCCTCCAGAAGATCGCACTCCACTCCGGCTGCGCGCAAGGCGTTGTGCAGGGCCCGGCTTTGTTCCGGGGGAACTACGTCGTCCTGCCGGCCATGGGCAATGAACGTGGGAGGCAGGTTTCCGCCCGCGTGGTGGAGGGGCGAAAGATCACGGGCATGCCATCGGCCCCCGCCCAGTGCCGTGACGGGATCATCCTCGGCATTGAAGCCGGGTTGTTCCCTGCCTCCCATCGCCTCGAGGTTGGTCGGGCCGTACCAGTCGACGATGCAGCGGAGCCCGGGAAGGGGCTGGCCGCCGTTGCCCAAAACCGCCGCCATCAGCGCCAGGTGTGCCCCCGCGGACTCACCCCAGAGAACCATCCGCTCGGGGTCGAGCCCGAACGCCCCAGCATTGCTCCTGAGCCAGGAATAAGCGGAGCGGACGTCGTCGACTTGGGCGGGGTGTGCCGCTTCACGGGCCAGGCGGTAATCGATAAGCGCAACCGCATATCCGGCACCGACGATCGTCTCGACGACCCGGTGCTCGTGCAGGTCAGGGGCGCGGCGGCGCCGGGATCCATGCAGCCATCCCCCGCCGTGAATCCAGACGACGACGGGACGAGGATTGCGCCCGGGGCCGGGAACGCGCAGGTCAAGGAAAAGCGGGCGGTAGCCCGCTTCGCAGGAGTAGACAAGGTGCTCGTACAACGTCTCCCCGTCCGGACCGCTTTCTGGCAACGGCCAAGGATAGGCTCGAGGTCCGTCGGCAAGGCGTCCCGGGGCGGTGGGCCACATGGTCACTTCATTTCTCCTTCAAAGGGGCACTGAACGGCGGTGGCGCCGGTCACATTCGATCTCTAAGATTCTGCAGCGCGAATTGATAAGCGTCCAACAATAAAAATCGACTACTGTGATCGTAAAAACGAATCAGGGTGACGGATGCAGCTTCGATGGATGGAAACGTTTTTAGTCGTGGCAGAGGAGTTGAACTTCCGCCGAGCCGCACTGAGGCTCTATATAGCGCAGCCTGCGGTCAGCCAGCACATCGCCCACTTGGAAAAAGAGCTCGGGGTACGGCTGCTGGAACGGGACCGCCGCACGGTGCGCATGACCGATGCCGGCAGGGCATTCATGGGGCCATGCCAGGCAGCCCTTAAAGCCGCTCGGTTTGCCGGCATCCAGGCCCGCAACTCAGGACAGGGCGAATCCGGGATCGTACGCATCGGCTTCAATGCGGGTTTCGCAACGGACGTGCTGGTTGACGTGGCGGCTGCCGTCCGCGACCGCTATCCGCAGATCGAACTTCTCGTTGACTCCACGCGCCGCAACCACGAGGTCCTGAACCGGCTCGACGACGACGATGTGGACGTCGCGTTTGTAGGAGGCCCGGCCGGACCCGGACACGTTCACCGGAAGGTGGGCACAACCCGTTTGGCGGTGCTGCTCCCCCACGGCCATCGGCTCGAACGGTGGAAAGCCGTACCGGTCGAATTACTTCGGCAGGAACCATTGATCCTGCTTCCGGACGGACCCGGCCTCACGATGCGCAGCGCCGTTGAATCGGAGCTGGAAATGTCAGGAATGCGACCGTTCAGGATCACCGAGGTCCGGGATGGAATGACGGCCATCGCGCTCACGCGGGCAGGCTTGGGATTGAGCTTCTCCACCATGGGAAGCACCATGCTGACACCCGATGGCCTCACGATCGTCCCCCTCGCCGGACATCTCGCGTTGGACACCTCCATGGTATGGAAGGCCTCTCGCGAAACACCCACCCTACTGAACTTCCTCAGGGCCGCTGAAGAAGTGATCGCCGATCGACCGGGCCCGCAGAGTACGCGTGAGTAGACTGCCCCTAGGGGAGAAGAAACGTTAGCGGAGACCCGCCCTTCCAACGCATCATGGTCCGGCTTGCCGAAACTCCAACCGGAGGATGTCAGGGCTTGGAGCACGACTCTGGTTGACCAGAGTTGCGAAGGTACAACCTCAACTGCCCGGAGGCCGACACCGCTGCAGGCATCGAACCTCCCAGGGCCGAGCTGTGCGCCGAGGAATTGGTCGTCACCACCGTTCCGCCGCGCCAGGACGAGATCACCTGCATGTCCTGCTTCCTTATCCCCCGCTCCAAGTCGCCAGTGAGAAGGACGGAATGAAGTACTGCCGGGACTGCGAAGGCTGTCCGCTAAACCGCAAGCGCTCATCCCGGAACAGAGGCCCTTGAACGTTGTTCGACATCCGCCTAACGCCGATAAGGGCGCATATGACGGGTTCCTGCTGTCCACCACAGCCGTGGGAATGGTCGGACTGGCGGTGGGCAGGCGCCGACGTATCGGCTGGACCACGGCCCTACCGCATGGTCTACGCCGGGTCGTCTGAACAGCAAGGATCCCTAGGCGTATCCAGGAGTTGCAGAGGCAAGGACAGGGCAGGCTTCTCACCGCAGACGACCCGACAGGGTGGACCAAAAGTAACGCGGCAGAACCCTGAGGAAACCTGGCCGAAATACCGGACAAATAGAGTCTTCCCATGCTGCCCAGCCTGGGCCGCATAAAATGCCTGAGCCCCTGGAGCCTATCCCTATGTCCTATGTGAAGCCCAGTGATCTGATCACGACGATGATCGACGCGGGTGAGTCGAAGGTATTCATGTCCACCCGTGACACGGTGGTGCGCGCGGCGATGGCCGGTGCGCTGCTTTCCCTGGCGGCCGCGTTCGCCGTCACGGTCAGCGTGACTACCGGTATTCCGCTGGCGGGGGCGATCCTCTTCCCTGTCGGCTTCATCCTGCTGTACCTGCTCGGCTACGACCTGCTGACCGGGGTGTTCGTCCTGACGCCCCTGGCGCTGCTGGACAAGCGACCCGGCGTGACCGTC
>NZ_JBDGKM010000008.1:0-239112 GCF_057656375.1 Arthrobacter sp. Soil_C_60
TTGATGCGCGGATCCGCCACGAGCGCCTGGCCGACCGAGCGGCCGGCACCGAAGAGCAGCGAGAAGACGCCGTCGGGTAGGTCGCTGTCCTTGACGGCCTTCGCCACGGCCTGGCCCACCAGTTCGGCGGTGCCCGGGTGGGCGTTGTGCGCCTTGACGATCACCGGGCAGCCGGCGGCCAGAGCGGAAGCGGTGTCCCCGCCGGCGGTGGAGAACGCCAGCGGGAAGTTGCTGGCACCGAACACGGCCACCGGGCCCAGCGGAATGTGGCGCTGGCGGATGTCCAGGCGGGCCGCCGGTTTGCGGTCCGGCTGCGCCGGATCGATGCGGACCTGCAGGTGGTCGCCCTGACGGACGACGGCGGCGAACATCCGCAGTTGGCCGATGGTACGGCCGCGTTCGCCTTCCAGCCGGCCGGCGGGCAGGCCGGTTTCGACCGTGCCGCGTTCGGTCAGCTCGGCGCCGATGGCTTCGATGTTGTCGGCGATGCGCTCAAGGAACGCTGCACGTACCTCGGGGGAGGTGGCGCGGTAGGTGTCGAAGGCTGCTTCGGCTGCTTTGGTGGCGTCTTCGAGCTGTGCCACGCTGACCATGCCGAAGGCAGGCTCAAGCTTTTCGCCGGTGGCGGGATTGATGGCATTGACCTCGCCGTCGGTCCCGTTGACCGGGGTGCCGGCGATGATGGAATTTCCTGTAATGGGCACGGGCAATCTCCTAGCTGATTTTGTTGATCAGGGTGGTCAGTTCGTGCAGGTCGGACTCGGTAAGGTCCTGCAGCGGCGGGCGGACCTTGCCGCCGTCGCGGCCCACGGCGGTCAGGCCGGCCTTGACGATGGACACGCCGTACCCCTTCACCCGGTCGCGGATGTCGAGGTACGGAATGACGAAGTCGTTGAGCTTCTGGTAGACGGCCGTGCGGTTTTCGGCGCGGACATCCTGGTAGAAACCGAGCGCGAATTCGGGCACGAAGTTGAACATCGCCGAGGAGTAGGTGCTCACGCCGAGCTGCAGCAGCGGTAGCGCGAAGGTCTCCGCCGTCGGCAGTCCGCCGATGTAGGCGAGGCGCTCGCCCACCTTGGCGTAGATCCGGGTCATCTGCTCGATGTTGCCGATGCCGTCCTTGAAACCGATCAGGTTCGGGTTGCGTTCGGCCAGGATGGCCACCGAGGTGTCCGTCAGGACGGCGTTCGCCCGGCTGTAGACGATGACGCCCAGGTTGGTGGCGCGGCAGACGGCGCTGACGTGCTCGATCAGGCCTTCCTGGTCCGCCTCGGTCAGGTACGGCGGCAGCAGCAGCAGCCCGTCCGCACCGGCGGCCTCGGCAGACTTCGCCTGCTCGATGGCTTGGAAGGTCGGTCCGGTGGCGGAGGCCAGGACGGGGACCTTGCCGCCGATTTCATCCACCGCAACCCGGACCAGGCGGTCCATTTCCGCCATGGTGAGGGAGAAGCCTTCACCCGTGCCGCCGCCGGCGAAGAGACCCGCCACGTCGTAGCCGGCCTGCCAGGCGAGGTGCTCGCGGTACCGGGCCTCATCGAACTGCAGGTCCGCATCGAAGTGCGTTACCGGAAAAGAGAGCAGACCGGATTTGATCTGGGTTGCCAATTCGGCCGGGTTCAGCTGTGCCACGTGTTGTGTCCTTAGGTCGGCGGCGCCAGGTCCTTGCCTTAGCGCCGAAAGGGGGGTTGCATTGCTGCCAGCCTAGGAACACTTTCGATGCATGTCCAAGAGTGTTTTTGTATGGTTTGATACCTTCCCTGCATTACGAGGGCGGAGCCCGCGGCGCAGCGGATGAATCACGCCTGCTCGATCAGGTCCATCACCCGGTGCAGCGCCGGATTCCGGGCATCGCGCTGCCAAATGGCATATAGCTCCACGGGGTCTTCGCCGAAGCCCTCGACACGTGCGTACTCCACGCCATCGATGCCCAGCACACTGGCCGACTGCGGGACCAGCGCGATCCCGCGGCCGGCCGCCACCAGCAGCACCATGGTCAGGATCTGGCTCACGGTATGGACAAAGTTCGTGTTGGTCACCGGCAGGGTCCTGACCACCAGGTCGTAGAAGTAGCGCGCCTGGGTGGGGGAGTGCATGATCAGGTCTTCATTGCGCAGGTCCTCCCCGGTGATAGCTCGCCCGAGCCGCCCCAGCGGGTGTCCCGCCGGCAGGGCGGCCACCATCGGCTCCCGGTACAGCAGCCGCGAATCGAACAGCTCCTCATCAAAGGGCGGCCGGGCCAGGCCGATGTCGATCTCACCCTTGACCAGGGCCGGAATCTGTTCGCGCGTCACCATCTCCGTAAGCTCGACGTCGATCTCCGGCAGGTGCGTCCCGATCTCGTTCAGCAGGGCGCCCAGCAGTCCGTAGGTGGAGGCCGCGGTGAAGCCGATGCGGATGGTGCCTGCCGCGCCGGCCGAGATCCGGCGGGCAAGATCCGGGGCGCTGTCCGCCAGGGCGAGCAGTTTGTGTGCCTCGACGAGGAAGGCCTCGCCGGCCGACGTGAGCGTCACCCGGCGGTTGTCCCTCTCGAAGAGCTGTACCTGGATGGCCCGCTCAAGCTTTTGGATCTGCCGGCTCAGGGGAGGCTGGGTCATATTGAGGCGTTCCGCGGCGCGGCCGAAGTGGAGTTCTTCGGCAACGGCCACAAAGCCGCGAAGCTGGTCGAGTGAGTACATGATGCACAGAGGGTATCACTTCATGCCTTATTGGGCTTGGACAAGTATCATGAACTGTCCCTAGGCTTCCAGAAGCACTTTGCAGTGGTGATGGGCCTCACAACCGTTCACGGGGCCCGCAGCGACACCCTGCACCATCTAAGAGGAGACTTAAATGTTCGCATCCAAGCTCACCCGCCGCGCGGCCGTGTCCGCGAGTGCGGGCCTGGCGCTTGCCTTGGGCCTGACCGCCTGCGGCGGCAATGTCGCCGATTCCGGGGCAACGGGAGACGGCAGCGAGTTCCCATCCGGCCCCGTTACCTTGACTATCGGCCAGGACCCGGGCGGAAGCACCGACCTCATCGGCCGCGCGCTGGCCGAGAATGCCGCCGACCCGCTGGGCGTTGCCATTCCCGTGGTCAACAAGCCCGGCGCCAATGGCGCCCTGGCTACCAAGGAAGTTGCCGGTATGGAACCGGATGGTCAGAACCTGATTCTGCTCAATGCCTCCCTGATCACGATCACGCCGCTGGCTGTCAGCGAAGAGGAAGCGGTCTCGCTGGATGACGTCGAGGTCATCACCGGCATTTCCCAGGACGACTACGTTCTGGTGGCCAACGCCGAGTCCGGCCTGAAGACCATGGAAGATATCACCAGCGCCGACAAGAACTTCAACTTCGCCACCACCGGCGTCGGCACCGGCAGCCAACTGGCCCAAGCATTGCTGTTCAAGCAGGCCGAGGTTGAGGGAACCGATGTTCCGTTCGACGGCGGCTCCCCGGCCATGACCGCATTGCTGGGCAACCAGGTGGACCTGGCGACCATCCAGCTGGGCGAGGCCATGCCCCAGATCGAGGCGGGCAAACTGACCCCGATTGTGACGTTCTCCGAAGAGCGCAACCAGTACCTGCCGGACACACCCACCGCCATCGAGGCCGGTTACGACGTTCCGGTGTCCCAGTACCGCGCCGTGGCCGCACCGAAGGGCACCCCGGAGCCGGTTCTGGCCGAGCTGAAGGAAGCCTTCACCGCGGCATTCGAATCCGAGGCCTACAAGGAATTCAACGAGCAGAACCTGTTCACGCCGACGGAGATCGATGGCGAGCAGCTGGCCGAAGACTGGAAGGGATACGCCGAGAAGTACAAGGCCCTCACCGAGGAATACGGCGTTGATCTCGGAGGCACGAAGTGACATCACCCACCGGTGATGGTTCCAACCTCGGCGGCAGCGACGTGCGTGCTGCCGCCGAGGCGGGCTCCGTGCTTGACGACCTGACGCCGGAGCAGATCGCGGCCGAATGGGACGAGGACAAGCCCCCTGCGGCAGGCCCGCTGGCGAACATTGCGGCAGCAGCCGTCGTCGTCGTTATTGGAGTGGCCGGCATTTTCCTCTCCCTGGCCATGGGGCTGGGGACGCCAGAGGCGCCCGAACCGGGTATGTGGCCGTTCATCATCAGCGTAGTGCTGGTTGTCCTGGCCGTTGCGCTCGCAGTCTTTGGCCGGAAGACGCTGGATGCGGAGAAATTCTCCTCCTCCAGTTGGGCCGTGCTCGCCGGTGTCGGCACGCTGATCGGATTCGTGCTTCTGGTGGGAACCATCGGTTTTGAGATCCCGTCGCTGTTGCTGACCTTCGTCTGGCTGAGGTTCCTGGGCAAGGAAACCTGGCGGATGTCCACGGTGCTCAGCTTCGCCGTTGTAGCCGCCTTCTACCTGATCTTCGTCGTGGCCCTCAGCGTGCCCGTCCCGCATTTGTTCTAGGGAAGACTCATGGAATTTTTTGAACCGGTGATCAACGGTTTCGGCGTCGTGCTGGAACCGATGAACCTGTTGTACTGCCTGCTCGGCGTCATGATCGGCATGCTGATCGGTGTGCTGCCTGGCCTCGGCCCCGCCGCCACCATCGCGATCCTGCTGCCCCTGACCTACGGCGTGGAGCCGGTCACCGCGATCATCATGCTGGCCGGCATCTTCTACGGTGCGCAGTACGGCGGCACCATCACCTCCGTGCTGCTGCGGCTGCCGGGCGAGGCCTCCGCCGTTGTCACGGTGTTCGACGGCTACGCGCTGGCTAGACAAGGCAAGGCCGGAACGGCGCTGGGCATCGCGGCCATTGGATCCTTCATCGGCGGCACCGTCTCCATCATCGGCCTGACCCTGCTGGCCCCCATCGTTGCGGGCTTCGCGCTGGACTTCGGCCCGCCGGAATACACCGCCCTGGCCTTGCTGGGCATCCTTCTGGTGGCTACGGTCAGCAACGGCGGCAAGCTCAAGTCCGTCATTGCCGCGGGCCTCGGACTGCTGCTGGCCACGGTGGGCCGCGACGGCTTCACCGGCGAATCCCGTTTCACCTTCGGCAGCCTCTCGCTGGCCGACGGCCTGGACTTCGTGCCGATCGCCATGGGCATCTTCGGGCTCGGCGAAATCCTCTACAACCTGGAGCAGCGCCACAATAAAGTGCAGGCTCCGGCGAAGGTGGCCAACGTCTGGCCCTCTCGGCAGGACCTCAAGCAGTCCTCCGGCGCCATTGGCCGCGGCTCCATCCTCGGGTTCTTCCTGGGCATCCTTCCCGGCGGCGGTGCCACGCTTTCCTCGCTGGCGGCCTACGCCATGGAGAAGAAGCGCGCCAAGAACCCCGAGCGCTTCGGCCGCGGCGCGGTTGAAGGTGTGGCCGCACCGGAATCGGCCAACAACGCGGCGGCAACGTCGTCGTTCATCCCGTTGCTGACCCTGGGCATCCCCGCCAACGCCACCATGGCGATCATCTTCGGCGCGCTGCTGATCCAAGGTGTCACGCCCGGTCCGCAGCTGGTGGAAAACGACCCGGAACTCTTCTGGGGCGTGGTGAACTCGATGTACATCGGGAACATCCTGCTGCTGATCATGTCCATCCCGCTGGTGGGCGTCTTCGTCAAGATCTTGCGCGTGCGGGCCGCCATCCTGGCCCCGATCACAGTGCTAATCACGCTGATCGGCGTCTACACCATCCGCAACAGCGTCTTCGACATCTGGCTGGTCATCTTCTTCGGCGTGATCGGCTACCTGATGAAGAAGTTCGGCTTCGAACCCGGGCCGCTGGTGCTGGCCTTTGTGCTCGGCGCCCTGCTGGAAGAGAACCTGCGCCGTTCGCTGCTGGTCTTCGGCGGCGACGCGGCCGGCTTTGTCACGCGTCCTATTTCCGGCGTGCTGCTGCTGGTCTTCCTGATGGTGATTTTCCTGCCGCTAATCCAGACTCTGTTCAAGAAAGCCCGCGCCAAAAAGGCCGCAAACACCGACGATCCGTCGCGGAAGAATGAAAAGGAATCAGTATGAGTATTCTGGTCGGCTACCTGCCCACCCCCGAAGGCGAAGCCGCGCTGACGGCTGGCATTGAAGAAGCCAAGCTGCGCGGGCTGGACATGGTGATCCTCAATTCTCCGCGCAAGGGAGCCCCGGTGGATGCCGCACTGGCCTCGCCCGAACAGGTTGCCGAGCTGGTGCAGCGGGCCGCGGACGCGGGCATTACCGCCACCGTCCGCCAGCCCGGCCACACCGATGACCTGACGGACGAGTTCATGGACGTGGCAGAGGCTGTCAACGCGTCCCTGATCGTCATCGGCCTCCGCCGACGCTCGCAGGTGGGCAAGTTCATCATGGGCAGCCAGGCCCAGCGGATCCTGCTCCAGACGGACCGCCCGGTACTCGCGGTCAAGGCCCCGGACGGCCTCTAAATACCACGTACGACGGCGGCTGCCGGCCTTTTCGTTCGAAAGGCCGGCAGCCGCCGTTGTGCTTGGGAGAATTGCAGGGCGCGCTGAACGGCCCGGCTTATTGGAGTTTTGTGCGGTCAGGCCTAGCGAGCTAGACAGGGCGGCGGGCGAGCCGGGCGCGGGAGTTGGCCAGATGGGCGCGCATGGCGGCGGCGGCGGATTGTGCGTCCTGCCGGCCGATGGCGTCGAAGACGGTCTCGTGTTCGAAGGCGACGCGGGAGAAGTGCGTCTCCTCGCCGTCGTCGTTGTTCGCGAGCAGCCGGGTCTGGGGCATGGCGATCATCGCGGGGCCGAGGGAGGCGAGCAGATCCACATAGAACCGGTTGTTGGTGGCCACGGCAATGGCCCGGTGGAACCGGAAGTCCGCCTCCACCGCCTCGCTGGGCTTGTTCCGGGCGGCGCGGAAGTCCGCCAGCGCGCCGTCGATCTTGGCCAGCTGGGTGGGGGTACGGCGCAGCGCGGCCAGAGCCGCGGCCTCCACCTCCAGGCCGAGCCGGAAGTCGAGCAGCTGCAGTCGGTCCTCGGGGGTGCGGATCTGCTCCGGCCCGGCGGTGAAGGACTCCTCGCTGGGCCGGGTCAGCACATAGGTGCCCTTGCCGCGGTAGGTTTCCACCAGCCCGGCCGCCTGCAGCCGCGAGATCGCCTCGCGGATGACGGTGCGGCTGACGGCGAACTGCTCCATGAGCGCGCTTTCGGACGGCAGCTTGTCGCCCGGGCCGATGCCGCCGTCGACAATGCTGCTCCTGATCTGCTCCACCACGGAGTGGGTGAGGCTGCGGGAGGAACCGCGGTCGACGGCGGCGGGCTCGGCCATAGATGTCCTTGTGGTTCTCGGCGGGGTGGTTCTGGGCGGGCTAGTTCGTGCCGAACTCTACCGTGTCCGTGGTCCAGGCATGGGCCTGCTCGCTGAGCGTGAAGCCCAGGCCCGGCCGGTTGGGAACGATCATGCGTCCGTGGCGGGTTTCCAGCCGCTCGTTGAACAGCGGGTTGAGCCACTCGAAGTGCTCCACCCAGGGCTCGCGCGGGTAGGCCGCGGCCAGGTGCAGGTGGATCTCCATGGCGAAATGCGGTGCCAGCTGGAGCCCGGCCTGGTCCGCCAGGGCTGCCAGGCGGAGGAAGGGCGTGATCCCGCCGATCCGCGGGGCGTCCGGCTGGATGATGTCCACGCTGCGGTTGTTGATCAGGCTGATGTGCTCGGTGACGCTGGAGAGCATCTCGCCGGTGGCGATCGAGGTGTCCAGGGCGTTGGCCAGCTGGGCGTGGCCTTCGGCGTCGTAAGCATCCAGGGGTTCCTCGATCCAGACCAGATTGAACTGCTCCAGCACCCGGCCGAAGCGCATGGCCGTGGGCCGGTCCCACTGCTGGTTGGCATCGACCATCAGCGGCACGTCGTCGCCGAGGTGCTCGCGCACGGCGGTGACGCGGGCCAGGTCAAGTTTGGTATCCGGCTGGCCCACCTTGATCTTGATGCCGCCGATGCCCGCGGCCAGTGAGGCGCTGGCGCGCTCCTTGACCTCCTCGATGGGGGCTTGCAGGAAGCCGCCGGAGGTGTTGTAGGTCTGCACGGAATCGCGGTAGGCGCCGAGCAGTTTGGCCAGCGGGAGGTTCGCCCGCTTGGCCTTAAGGTCGTAGAGCGCGATGTCCAGCGCGGCGATGGCCTGGGTGGCGACGCCGCTGCGGCCCACCGAGGCGCCGGCCCAGAGCAGCTTCTGGTAGACCCGGCCGATGTCATTGGGGTCCTCGCCGATTAGATTGTCCGCGACTTCCTTGGCATGGGCGTACTGAGCGGGGCCGCCGGCGCGCTTGGAGTAGCTGAAGCCAATTCCGTGGTGGCCGTCCTGCGTGGTGATCTCGGCGAAGAGAAACACGATCTCGGTCATCGGCTTCTGCCGGCCGGTCAGAACTTTGGCATCGCTGATTGGCGTTTGCAGCGGGAGTGTCAGCGTCGAGAGCTTCACATGCCGGATGCGGTCAGTGGTGGCTTCACCGCCCGAGATGGCGGCGAGAGGATTGGAGAAGGTAGTGGCAGTCATCGGGGTCCTTTAATCGGGTGGGCGATGCTTGAAATAGTACAAGTGCCAGACTTGTACTACAAGTACTTTCTGCGGCAGGCACTGCGGGAACGCATGTATGTTGGTTTCAAACCGCCCCTGAGCGGTCCCGATGACATTCTCGAAGAGGAGACCCCGATGGCAGGAATCATCATTGTTGGCGTGGATGGCAGCGAAACTTCGATGAAGGCCGCCCGAACTGCCGCACAGCTTGCCGCCGGACTCTCGGCGGAGCTGAGGGTGGTCACCGCCCATGCGACCGATAACGCCGAGGTGGTGCGCATCGGGAATGACAAGTGGTACTTGTCGGATTCGGCAACGGCCGAAAAAGTGGCCAAGAAGGCTGCCGAGGATCTCGCCACTGAGGGGCTTCATGCCAGCTATGCCGCGCTGCACGGCAAGCCGCAGGACGTCCTGATCGAGGAGGCCCAGCGGGTGGACGCGCAGCTGATCGTGGTGGGCAATGTGGGGATGAAGGGACTGGGACGGGTGCTCGGCAGCGTGGCAACGTCCGTGGCGCAGCGCGCGTCCTGCGACGTGTACATCGCCAAGACCGACTCCTGAGAGCGGGCACCTGATTGAACCCGCTGAAGGTGGCTGACCGCGCCCTTGTTCCGCACTTCGAAGTCATGAAGATCCTGCACCGGGTCGCCCAGATGCGGGCGACGGGACGGGACGTGATCTCGCTTTGCGCCGGCGAACCCTCCGGCGGGGCCCCTCGGGGAGTGTCGGCAAAGGCTGCGGAGGTTCACGCGTCCGGCATACCCCTGACGTACACCAGCGCGTTGGGGATCAGCGAACTGCGCGAAGCCGTGGCGGGGCACTACCGCCGCTGGTACCGGTTGGAAGTCGAAGCCGACGAGGTGGCCATCACCACCGGCTCCTCGGGGGCGTTCATGCTCACGTTCCTGGCCGCCTTCAACCCGGGCGACCGCGTTGCATTGGCCCGGCCCGGGTACCCCGCCTACCGGAACATCCTCAGCTCGCTGGGCTGCGAAGTGGTGGAGATCGACTGCGGTCCGGCCGAGCGCTTCCAGCCGACGCCGGCCCTGCTGGATGCTGCAGCCGCCGCCCA
This sequence comes from Arthrobacter sp. Soil_C_60, assembly GCF_057656375.1. Classification (NCBI taxonomy): domain Bacteria; kingdom Bacillati; phylum Actinomycetota; class Actinomycetes; order Micrococcales; family Micrococcaceae; genus Arthrobacter; species Arthrobacter sp. Soil_C_60. The sequence goes on from NZ_JBDGKM010000008.1 coordinate 9,527, forward strand.
CGGTCCGCTCGCCGGACTGATCCTTGCCTCGCCGGCGAACCCCACGGGGACGATGGTCTCCCGTGCGGAGCTTGCGGCGCTGACGCAGTGGTGTGCGGCCAACGGGGTGCGGCTGGTCAGCGACGAGATCTACCACGGCATCACCTATCCCGCCGACCCCCAGGCGCCCGACGCCCGAGGTGTGTGTGCCTGGGAACTGGACCGGACCGGCGTCGTCATTTCCTCGTTTTCGAAGTACTGGGGGATGACCGGCTGGCGGCTTGGCTGGGCACTGATGCCGCGGGATCTGGCTCCGGCGATGGAAGCGCTCGCCGGCAATGTGGCGCTGTGCCCGCCTGCGCCGGCTCAACTGGCGGCCGTCGAAGCCTTCAGCGAGGACTCCTACAGCCAGGCCGAGGCTGCCGTGGCCGAGTTCGCCGCGATCCGGCGGATCCTGCTGGACAACCTCGCCAGGCTGCAGTGGGGAACGGCCGCGCCGGCCGACGGGGCGTTCTATCTCTACGCCGAGCTGGGGGACCAGCTGTCCGGTTTCGCGGACTCCGGCGAGTATTGCCGGGCGCTGCTGGAGCAGGAAGGTGTCGCGCTGGTGCCGGGCTCCGATTTCGACGCCGTTCGCGGCCGCCGGTCCGTCAGGCTCTCTTTTGCTGCGGGTCGGGAGGCCGTGGCCGAAGCCGTGGAGCGGATCATCCGCTTCCAGGAGAGCCGCAGCCAGGCCTGAAGGGCACCGGGTCAGTTATAAGCCGGCCACGAGGAGGTTGGCGTGCAGCTGGTCCCAGCCTTCGTCCACGAGCTTCTCGGCATTGAAACCATCGGGCACCAGCATGGCTTCGACGCCGCCGGTCATCAGGGAGACTGGAGCGCTTTGTGAGCATCCCGATCCCCAGTCCTGCTCACGGCCGCGGTCCACGATGACGCAGACGGCTGATGCAGCGGACGCATCCGCTGGCTTTGCCAAATAGAACGAGAGCTCGTCTGCTTCTCCTAACAATCGTGAGGAAGCGGTGTTGATCCGCGCGTCCTGCACGTAGGCCGGAAGGGCATCTCCTGCCGTGGCGTCCTGCTGGAGTGCGGCAACGCCCTCCGGGCCGCCGCTGCACCCCGCCAATGCCAGTACCGTGAGGACTCCGCTGACGGACAGGATGAGCTTTCGCATCGGATCTGCCTTTCCCTGTTGGCGTTTCACCTGAATCTAGCCCGAACCGGTGCAGCTTTGATGTGCTGCCAGGTTTCGTTTTGGTGACGTTGTTGGCGGGAAAGCGGTTTGGGCCCGCGAACTGTTGCCAGTGCGGCGGATCGCACGCACTCCCTCCACAGCCCCTCGATATCGGCTCTTGACGCACATTCGGGCCAGCGCCCCTGTCTCGTCCCGGCTGCTCAACGAAGCATTGGGATATGCAAAGGAAGAAGCGCCATGGATGATGGCCGGTATGCGATGGCGGGTGGTGGACGTATCGAGCCGGAAGGGCCCGCCGTCGGTCGGTGGATGACTGAGCCAAGCACTGGAGAATGCCTGGCCTGCTACGTCTGGCGCATGCTTGAAAACGGGTGCCGGGGACTGCGCTGGGCTGCCAGGTTCCGTGAGATTACAGCTCCGCGCGCCACCGTCTTGGAAGGGCGCCTGGGGCGAATGGGCGCCTACTGCGACTGCGAGATTTTCTGTTTCGCATATGAGGTGGATCCGTTGTATTTCCATATCGACGAGTTGGCCGACGTGGCCGAACAGGCTGTTCCGGTGTGCATGAGCGTGCGCTCCGGGACAACGAAGCCGTGCCCGCTCTGGCGGCCGGTTCCCCGCTGGTGAGTGCCTCCGGGGATGTGGCCTGGGTGCCGCCATCGTCAGTTGGTTGATGCCGGAACCGGGCCTGGGTCAGTGCTGAGGCGGCATGCGGTCCAGGTGCTGGGACGGTACCCGATCGCGGTCATACGTGATCTCGGTGTAGCCGTGCGGCGCGGGCAAGCCGTCCGGGCCGAGGTTGACGAAGACGATTTTCTCGATGGTCAGGATGGACTGGCGGGTGAACATGTTGCGTACTTCGGCCCGCATGGTCAGCGAGGTCCGGCCGAAATGCGTGGCTGTCAGCCCCATCTCGATCAGGTCTCCCTGCTGGGCGGAACTGACAAAGTTGATCTCGGACATGTACTTGGTCACCGCCATCCCGTTGCCGAGCTGGACGATGGCGTAGATGGCGGCTTCCTCGTCGATCCAGCGCAGCAGGCTGCCGCCGAAGAGCGTGCCGTTGGCATTGAGGTCTTCGGGCCGCACCCACTTGCGGGTATGGAAGGTGATGTCGCCATTATTCATGACTTGACCCTAACCGATGCAGGCTGTGGATAACTTCTGCAACCCGCTGTTGTTTTTCGGCCGGTGGAAGCAGAAAGGCCGCCAACCCGCAATGCGGACTGACGGCCTTTCCTTTTCGTTGCGGGGACAGGATTTGAACCTGTGACCTCCGGGTTATGAGCCCGGCGAGCTACCGAACTGCTCCACCCCGCGGCGTAGTTATGACTCTAGACCCCTTAGCGCCCAAACGACGAATTTGGTGAGCTGCCTCACGAATCCGCGCCCGCCGGCCAGATTCGTGAGGCAGCATGTCGTCACGCCAAGCTGATTCCGGAACGGTCTACGGCAGCGGGAGCGGTTCGTCCAGGGGCTGGCTCTTCGGGTCCATGTCGATGCCGAGGTCTTTCGCGAACACGGTCCTGGTCGCGCTGTAGACCTGCTCTTCGCGCTCGTCGAGTTCGAACACGCGGGCACCGCGCAGATGGTGTTCCTTGGCGCCGCCGAGTCCGTAAGTGCCGAAGCCGGTGCCGGGTCCGTAGCCCAGTTCGATTCCAAAGTAGTTACCCGAGTAGGTGTTGATGTGGTCATGGCCCACATAGACACCGCGGACGTCGCCGCGCTCCTGCAGGGCGCTGAAAAGGCCAGAGTTGAAGGCGCCGGTGTAGACACTTTCGTTCTTGACGCCGACGATGCTGTGCTTCGTCACTGCAGCCGCGTGGTCGGCGTCGTCGGAGCTGAACTGGGAGCCGAACCACATGTGGTGGTGCTCGAAGAGCGGGATATGGAAGAACATCAGCGAAGGGATCTTGCCGTGCTGCCTTTCGGCGGCCTCGGACGCTTCCCGGTACCACTGGATCTGGCTGGGGCGGATCCAGTCGTAGCCCATCAGGCCTTCGAAGTCCTGGCCGCCGAGGTTCTCAGGTGCATACCGGCCGGAGTCGAGCAGCCAGATGCCGAAGGCCGGCTTGTTGCTGCTGGCGGAGCGGATGAGCAGCTGCGCATTGGACGAGCCGTCGACGCCCTTCTCCGGCCGGACGTTGACGTTGTGCTGGTAGCCGCGGACGAACTCCAGCATCTTGGCCTCAGTCATGCCGGTGCCGTTCGCCATCGAGTCCTCGTCGTGGTTGCCGAAAGTGACGGCCCACTGGATGCCGCGCGATTCCATCGGCTGCACCACGTTGTTGATGGACTGGCGCACTTCCTCGGCCGTCTTGGGCGATCCGTTGATCACGTCGCCGTTGATCAAGGCGAAGCCGGGCTTCTCGGAGTCGAGGACCTTGCCCATGAACTCGACGGTGCGCCGGTCGGTGCGCGGCCCATCCTGGGTATCGTTGAACTGGACCACGCGGAACTTGCCGTCGGGACCGAACGCCAGCGGCATCTTCGCGTTGCCTTGTCGCTGGGCGGGGACTGCGGCGTTGGCGCCTGGGGCCGCGGCCAGCATGCCGGCCAAGATCGCGCCGGTGCCGCCGGCGATCAGTCCGCGGCGTCCAAGATTGGGGGAGTTCGTGCTCATTTTCGTGCCTTTCATGCATCCCGACTGCAGGGGCAGCTCGGTGGCCGGCCCGGGGGAGGGCGGGCAAGTCGGGATTGCGACTTTAGGCAGCGGAAATGGCCGGCAGGTTGCCGGCGGGTGGAGCGCTTCCCAACGCAGTACGACGCCGGAATTAAGCTCCGGCGTCGTACTTACGGTTTGTTCGGGCTACTTGAGATGGTCCACCAGCTGATTGGCAATCCCGGTGTAGCTGCCCGGGGTCAGCGCCAGCAGGCGGGCTTCAGCCTCGGCGGACAGTCCCAGACCGGAGACGAATTCCTTCATGCGTTCGGCGTCCACGCGGTGGCCGCGGGTGAGGTCCTTCAGCCGTTCGTAGGGGTTGTCCATACCCTTGACACCGGCGATGGCTTCGGCGCGCATGACCATCTGGATCGCTTCGCCGAGCACCTCCCAGTTCTGGTCCAGGTCCGCGGCCAGCACCTCGGCCGGCACATCGAGGCGCTCCAGACCCTTGGCAACGTTTGAGATGGCCAGCATCGAGTGCCCGAAGGCCACGCCGATGTTCCGCTGTGAGGAAGAGTCGGTCAGGTCGCGCTGCCAGCGGGAGGTAACCAAGGTAGCGGCCAGAGTGTCCAGCAGGCCGTTGGAGATCTCCAGGTTGGCCTCGGCGTTCTCGAACCGGATGGGGTTGACCTTGTGCGGCATGGTGGAGGAACCGGTGGCGCCTTCCACCGGAATTTGGGCGAAGTAGCCGATCGAGATGTAGCTCCAGATGTCCGTGCAAACGTTGTGCAGAATCCGGTTGAACCGGGCGATGTCCGCGTACAGCTCGGCCTGCCAGTCATGCGACTCGATCTGCGTGGTCAGCGGGTTCCACGTCAGGCCCAGACCCTCGACGAAGCTCTTGGAAACGGCCTGCCAGTCGGCGCCTGGCACCGAAGCGTAGTGGGCGGCGTAGGTGCCGGTGGCGCCGTTGATCTTGCCCAGGTATTCGGTCCGGCCGATCCGCTCGAGCTGGCGGCTCAGCCGGTGCGCGGTGACCGCCAGTTCCTTGCCCAGCGTGGTGGGCGTCGCCGGCTGGCCGTGGGTGCGCGAGAGCATCGGGACATCCCGGTTGGCCTCCGCCATATCGCTGATCTGCGCCACGAGCGATCGGGCGGCCGGCAGCCAGGCCTGCTCTACCGCACTCTTGATGCCGACGGCGTAAGAGAGATTGTTGATGTCCTCCGAGGTACAGCCGAAATGCACCATGGCCTTGAGGTGATCGATGCCGATGTCTTCCAGCCGGCGGCCGATGTAGTACTCCACGGCCTTCACGTCGTGGACCGTGACGGCCTCGATTTCGGCCAGTTCGCGGACGGAGTTGCCGTCGAAATCGGTGACGATCTTGCGTAGCGCGGCCTGCTGCTCGGCGCTGAGCGGTCCGGCCCCCGGCAGGACGGACTGGCTGGTGAGATGGATCAACCACTCGACTTCCACGTGGACGCGGTCGCGGTTCAGCGCTGCCTCGGAGAGAAAGTCGACCAGCGGCGCGACGGCGGAGCGGTAGCGGCCGTCAAGGGGGCCAAGGGCGATTGCAGGAGTGACGTCTGCCAGGGAGACGCGGGGAGTTTCAGCCATGGACCCCATTCTTTCAAGAGTCGGGCACGATTCCCTAACCTGTCCGCTATCTTCACCGCACCGGTTTCTTGGCTGGCGGCCGCTGCGTGCCGGAGGACACGATCTCCACAGCACCGCCGCGGCTGCCTTTGCGCACATACCTGAACTGGCCTGCCTGCCATCTTGTGCCGCGGACTTAGCGTCGATGCAAGGGAAGGAAGAGTGATGGCCAGTTCGTTGCAGAGTACGACGTCGGGGCTTGCGGCCGGCGCGACGGGAGCCGACGATCTGCGGCTGGCTGCGCAGCGGCTGTACGCCTGCGAGACCGCATTGCTGGAGCTCAACGGTCGGCTGGCGGGACTGGAGCTGGCGGCCTGGGTGTCGCCGGCCGGGCAGGCCTTCCGCCGCAGCCTGGTGGAACGGCAGCTGCGGATGGACAATGCGGCAGCAGAAGTCAGGGAGGCGGCCATGGCCGTCAATGCCTTTGGCATAGCGGTTGAAGCGGCCGCCCTCATCCAGCCGGGCCCATGATCGGCGATCCCGAGTGGTTGCCTGCCCCGGCCCGGCTGGATGGGAGCTCCGGGGACCTTGGCGGCTTTCGTGTGACGGGCGGAATCGGCGGCGCAGCCTTCCAATGGGAAGAACTTGAGGACGCCGCGGTCCGGCTGGGGTCCGTGGCCGCGGATGCGGATCGAATCTATTTCGACATCTATGCACTGCAGCTGACCATCCTGGACAGCGGCCTCTTCATGGTGCCCGGGCGGGCGTTTGCGCAGGAGGCCGTGCGGCGGGCGTTGGAGGCTATTCAAGCGTCAGCCGACGACGTCCGCGAAATAGCGGACCAGGTAACCAGGGCGAAGGAAGCCTACGGTCGGGCCGAGGCTGCCGCCAACGCTGCCCTGGAGGGACTGGCGCAAGGAACCTGGTGGCTGAGTACGCCCCTGGGCGCGATGGGAAACGAGCTGCGGCCTACGCTGAGAGGCACGGAGCGGCTGATCAACCACGGAACCCGCGGCCTGCTGGCGCTGCCGCCGATACCCGGACCACCGGATGATCCCCGCTACCCCGGCTCAGGACCGGCATCGACTACCGAGCGTCTTGTTCCAAACCTCGTCGAGGCCGCGAATGGGTTGGGCCTGCTGCAGCCGGCTCCCATTTCGGTAACCCGCCGCGCCGGTGCCGGAAACGGACCCGGAGGAGAACCTGCGGCCGGGGCGGTGCCGCTGGACGCCACGCCGGCAGGACTGCTCGCGCGTGCCGGTGCTGCGGCAGCTGCCGGGCCGGGAACCATCGAGATTCTGGAAACGGAAGCGGCCACCGGCAAGAGCTGGGTTGTCTCACTGCCGGGAACGCAGTCCCAGGGGCCGGAGGCAACGGCCAATCCGTTCGATGAGACAGGGGTAGCCGAAGCACTCGCCTATGACAGCCGCCATGTCTCCGCAGCGGTTTCGGCGGCGCTGGAGGAAGCCGGCGCGGAGGCCGCGGACCAGGTGGTCCTGGTCGGCTATAGCCAAGGCGGGATCCACGCCATGAACATGGCCGCAGACAAGGCATTCCTGGCCGAGCACAACGTTTCCTACGTGCTCACGGCCGGCTCCCCGGTCGGTGACGTGAATCTGCCGGAAGGACTCAGAAGCCTGCACCTGGAGCATATCCAGGACTGGGTGCCCGGTGCGGATGGACAGTCCATTCCGGATACCAGAGACCGGGTAACCGTGACCCTGACCAACGAAGTAGCGACGCCCGACGGAGAAGACGGCGGCCTTGGCCCCGGACACGACTTCGGGAACTACGTGGCCGGAGCCCAGCTGCTGCAGGACAGCACGGATGTCTCGGTGACAGATGCCGGACTGACGCTCGGCGCCGCTGTAGGCGGAGGCCTGGCAAGCCGGCACCTGTTCACCCTTACCCGCCAGGTACCTGCCCGCGAACCCTTGCCGCCGCATAAGCGGGCATCGTACTCATTGCGGAACCGCCCGCACGGCTACTGACGCATACGCCTCGATCAAATCCCCAATGCGTGATTTGCAGCCGCCGCAGCCGGTGCCCGCCCGGGTGCAGGCGGAAACCTCGTCAACACTGCTGCAGCCGCCGGCTATCGCGTTCTCCACCCCGCCGAGCGTTGCCCCGCTGCAGCGGCACAAAGTGGAGTCCGGATCGGCAGGCGCCTGCCCGTCATCCTGCTGGTCGACCGCATCCAACCGGAACAGGGCGGTACGGTCCGCGGGCAGTTCGGCGCCGCGCTCATACAACAGCACCAGTTCGGCCGCGGTCCGGGGCATGCCGACGCAGACCAGTCCTTCGAGCACCCCGGCACGGGTCACCATTTTCGCGTACCGCCCATGTTCCGGGTCGGCCCACTGGGCTACCTGAACGGGAGGGCAAGCTGGCGGATCCCCGCCACTATCCCGTTCCGGCCGCCAAGCGTCCCAGAGCTCGGGGGAGATGTTCCCCGCCGAGGCCAGGTCCAGTCCTCGCGCCTTGAGCAGCAGGACGCCGGGCCGTTCCGGTGCCAGCGGCGCCGCCTGGGTCTGCGCCGCTGTCCCGCCTGCCACGGCCACCTGCCGCCGTGGCGCGAGCTCCAGCAAACGCCGGGCAACGTATTCCGCCTGGCGCCAACCCGGGCCGATCAGACCGGCAGGTCCCGCATTGCTGCCTGAACAGCCTGCGCAGCCGCCATCGCCGCACGCCACCTGGGCGCAGTCGCCGACGGCGAATATCCGCCCTTCCACATCGGCTTCAAGCCTGTGGTTCACCAGAATGCCCTTGTCCACACCCAGTCCGCAGCCGACAGCCAGCTCGGTCCTCGCCCGCACCCCGCAGGAGAGGAGCAGAAGATCGCCGGGAATTTCGGTGCCGTCCTCGAGCACCAGCGCGCGGAACTGGTGGCGGCCTCCCGCGGACGGACGGAAAGCAACTGCGGTGGAACGGACATCGGACGCCAGCCGGATTCCGCTGGCGTGCAGCGCGGCGGCCAGCATCCGTCCGCCGCCGGGATCAAGATTGCGTCCCAGCGGGTGCGATCCGTGATGGACCACGGTGACATCGGCTCCTTCCTCGGCCGCGGCCAGCGCCGCTTCGATGCCGAGAATCCCGCCGCCAAGAACGACGATCCGGCCGCAGGAACCGACAACAGCACGCAGCTTTGCCGCATCCTCCAGATCCCGCAGGGCCGTCACCCTGGGCGGCAGCAAATGAACGGCGGCCGGGTCCGGATTCAGGCCGGCCAGCGTAGGGACCACGGCCTGCGCCCCGGTGGCGAGCACCAACCGGTCGAAGGGCTCCTGTGTTCCGTCGTCCAGCAGCACGGTCCTGCGCGCCCGGTCGATCCGCCGGACGGTGCGGCCCAGCAGCACCGTGGCACCGTCGCCGCGGAGCTGGGCGGCATCGGCCAGCCCGATGGCTTCGCCGGTAGTTCGCCCCGTACCGACGTCGGCAACCAGGACACGGTTGTAGGCCGCCACACCTTCGGCACCGATGACCGTCAGGTCCAGCCGGCCCTCGCGGACCGCGGGGAGGATCTCGTCAACAAGGCGGACTGCCACCGGACCGAAGCCGACAATGACAACGCGTTCGACAATCCCCTCGACGTTCTGCCCGCTCACAGGGCCCCTGCTTTCGCCAGCACGCGGACCCGTACGGGGGTGGATTTGAATTCGGGCATGCCGGAAATGGGATCGGTGGCCGCGGACGTGAGGATGTTGGCCGACTGCTCCTCGGGGAAATGGAAGGGCAGGAAGACCGTATCCGGCCTGATCGCGATGGTCACATCGGCCCTGACCCGGACCGAGCCGCGGTCGCCAATGACTTCCAGCAGGTCTCCATCGGCGACACCCAGGCCCTGCGCCGTTACGGGATGCAGCTGCAGGCGTGCTTCGGGCTGTGCAGCGGCGAGCTCGGCAACCCGACGCGTCTGGGCGCCGGATTGGTAGTGCTCCAGCAGCCTGCCGGTCACCAGCATGAGGCTGCCGGGCTCGTTCAGGGCTTCGGCCGGTGCCGTGGGCGAGACAGGCACCAGCTTGGCCCGGCCGTCGTCGTGCGCAAAGCGGTCCAGGAACAGCCGCGGCGTACCCGCGGACCCGGTCGGGAACGGCCAATAGGCCTCCGCGCCGGCGTCGAGCTTCTCGTAGCTGATGCCCGAATAGTCGGCCGGACCGCCGGCAGAAGCACGCCGGAGTTCCTCGAAGACGGTTGCGGCTTCAGCGCTGAAGCTCGACGGTGCGTTCAGCCGCCGGGCCAGTTCGGCCATGATCCACAGCTCGGAGCGTGCCCCGGCCGGTGGATCGATGGACCGGCGGCGCCGCAGCACGCGCCCCTCAAGGTTGGTCATCGTCCCTTCTTCCTCCGCCCATTGCAGGACGGGCAGCACGAGGTCCGCTTCGGCGGCGGTCTCGGACGGGAAGAAGTCGGAAACCATGAGGAAGTCCAGATTGCGCAGCCCGCAGATGACGGCACCGGTATCAGGGGCAGAAACTGCCACATTGGACCCGTGGACCAGCAGGCAGCGCACGCCGCCGGGCCGGCCAAGGCCCAGGAGCATTTCGACGGCGGGAACACCGGGCCCGGGGATCTGCTCGGGCCGCACACCCCAGACACCGGCCACATGTTTCCGGGCGGCCGGATCTGTGATCTTGCGGTAGCCAGGCAGCTGGTCGGCCTTCTGGCCGTGCTCGCGGGCGCCTTGCCCGTTGCCCTGCCCAGTCAGCGTGCCGTAGCCGCTGTGGCTGCTGCCCGGAAGCCCCAGCAACAGGCTCAAGTTAATGGCCGCGGTGGTGGTGTCCGTGCCATCGACATGCTGCTCAACACCGCGGCCCGTGAGGACATAGGTCCCGCCGGTCGCCTGTCCGGCCGCATCAGGCCGTGCCCCGGATGCCAACCGGTGCGCCGTCTCGCGGATCAGTTCCGCCGGAACACCGGTCACGGTCTGGACCCGTGCCGGCCACCAGTGGTTCAGGCTCCGCCGCAGTGCCTCAAAGCCTGTGGTGCGGTCTCGGATAAAGGACTGGTCGGCGAGTCCCTCATGGACGACGACGTGGGCAATGCCCAGCAGGAGCGCCAGGTCCGTACCCGGTGTCGGCTGGAGGTGCAGCCCGGCGCCGGCCTCCGTCAGCGCGGCGGTGGCAGTACGCCGTGGGTCCACCACGATGAGGCCGCCCGCAGCCCGGGCGCCCTGCAGGTGCTGGACAAACGGTGGCATGGTGTCCGCGACGTTGGAGCCCAGGAGCAGGACGGTGTGGGCCTGATCCAGATCGGCCAGCGGAAACGGCAGCCCCCGGTCCACGCCGAACGCCCGGTTCCCCGCCGCTGCGGCGGAGGACATGCAGAACCGTCCGTTGTAGTCGATCCTGGAGGTGCCCAAGGCCAGCCGTGCAAATTTGCCCAGCTGGTATGCCTTTTCGTTGGTCAAGCCGCCGCTGCCGAAGACCCCCACCGAGTCCGGCCCGTGCAGCGAGCGGGAACTGCCGATGGCCGCCGCCGCCAGGTCGAGGGCTTCATCCCAGCCGATCGGGCGGAAGCTGCCGTCACCGCCGCGCAGCAGCGGTTCGGTCAGCCGTTCCGGCGAATCCAGCAGCGCCGGCGAAGTCCAGCCCTTCCTGCACAAACCTCCGCGGTTCGTGGGAAAGTCCCGGCCGGCTGCTTCCAGCGGCGTCCGGGCAGCGGGGAGAGCCGGCCCCCCGCCGTCGTCGTAAGTTGGTTTGGTAGCCACGGTTGCGGCCGCCGGTTCATGGGGCGCCAACCGCATCGCACACTGCAGCGCGCAGTAGGGGCAGTGCGTATCCACGGCCATCAGACACCGCCCCGGGCCATCTCGGATCCGGGCCGCAGGTAGCAGAACCACGCCACCACCAGCATCGCCGCGTAAGCCGCCACGAATCCGTAGAACGCGCCGGTGTAGCTGCCGGTGGCCGTACTGGAGGCGTTGAGGACTTGCGGAATCAGGAAACCGCCGTACGCGCCGATCGCGGAAACCAGGCCGAGCGCCGCAGCCGCCTTGCGCTCGCTGCCAACGTCCACGCTGCCGCGGGCAGTCCCGGTCCGGCCGCGGATGGCGAAGATGCGCGGGATCATCCGGTAGGTGGCGCCGTTGCCGAAGCCGCTCGCGGTGAACAGCGCCAGGAACAGCAGCAGGAAGAGCCAGAAGTTCGCCAGCGGCAGCGTCCACACCACGGCCAGTGCAATCAACGCCATGGTTGCGAACGAAGCTACCGTCATCCTTGCTCCCCCGAAGCGGTCCGCCAGCTTGCCTCCCAGCGGCCGGGCCAGCGATCCTACCAGCGGACCCAGGAACGCCAGCGAGAGAGCGGCCGAGCCCACCGCAAAGGAGGAGAACCCGGGGAAGACGTCGTGGATGAGTTTCGGGAAGACACCGGAAAAACCGATGAAGGAGCCGAAGGTGCCGATGTAGAGCAGCGCCATGATCCACAGGTGCGGCTCGCGCAAGGCCGCCACGGAACCGGCGGCATCGCCCTTCGCATGCGAGAGATTGTGCATGTACTTCCGAGCACCCCAGGCCGCCAGCAGAATCAGCGGCACCCAGATCAGTCCGCCCAGCGGGAGGTTGAGCGAAGCGGCCGCGCCGAGCGTGATCACCAAGGGCACCACCAATTGCGCGACGGCGGCGCCAAGGTTTCCGCCGGCGGCATTCAGCCCCAGCGCGTAGCCCTTTTCAGCCGCGGGGTAGAAGTAGGTGATGTTGGCCATCGAACTGGCGAAGTTGCCGCCGCCAAGGCCTGCGAGACCCGCTATCAGCAGCATCACGCCGAAGGGCGTCCCGGGATTGGCCACGCACGCGGCCAGCCCGATGGACGGGACCAGGAGCAGCAGGGCGGAGATCACGGTCCAGTTCCGGCCACCGAACTTCGGCACCATGAAGGTGTACGGGATCCGCAGGGTAGCTCCGACCAGGCTCGGAATCGAGATCAGCCAGAAGATCTGCGAGTTAGTGAAGTCGAACCCCGCCGCAGGGAGTTGGACGGCCATGATCGACCACAGCTGCCAGACGACAAAGCCCAGAAACTCGCAGAAGATGGACCAGTTCAGATTGGTCCGCGCGATCGGCCGGCCTTCGGTTTCCCAGAAGTCCTTGTCTTCCGGATCCCAGCCGTCCACCCACCGGCCCGGACGTATCCGAAGCCGCTGATGTGCCCCGGCGTCGGCGCGTGCGGCGCCGGTGGTCCTGATCTGGTCAACACTCATTCAGTCCTCCAAAAGGGAGCGGTTTCACCCTGTTGGTAAGACTGTAGGAACGGCGTGTTTCGGTAGCAGTGGCCGGAGGTTACGGGCGGATCAAAAGTGCCTCACCGCGCTGCCGGCCGCCGGTGAGGCAACGCGCTACCGGGTCCGCGTGATCGATCCGGCGATCAGGGACACGAGACTGATAATCAGCGAGCCGAGCACCGCGGTCCAGAAAAAGGAATCCACCACAAAGTTCACCGGTGTGTAGGAAGAGAGCCAGGCCGTGAGCATCAGCATGAGTGCGTTGATGATGATGGTGAACAGACCCAGCGTCAGGATCGTGACGGGCAGCGACAGGAAGCTGACGATCGGCCGCACAATGGCGTTCACCAGCCCGAAAATGAGCCCGATAAAGAGGAACGCAAGTACGACGCCGGCCGTTGAGTTTCCCTGCGCAACTTCCGTTGCCGCTGCGCTTTCCACGGTAATGCCCGGCAGGACCCAGCTTGCTATCCACAGCGCCAGGCCATTGATCAGAACACGCACAATGAACTTTCCCATGGCTTCATGCTGTCATACCGCTGATCCCGGGGGCACCTGACCGGCGTGACAAACGCCTCGTTGCATCACCGTATTCTTTAACCCATGACTTCTACCCAGAACCCCACCAACGTAGCTGCGGTTCAGACGGCAGCCCAGGACCGTCAGATCCGTCCCCGCCCGGTCATGGACCGGTTGCCCAAGTACGCAGCGGGCAAACCGCCGGCCGTTATTGAAGGGCTGCAGCCGTACAAGCTCTCCTCCAACGAGAATCCACTCCCGCCGATCCCGGAGGTGCTGGAGGCTATCCAGTCCCAGCACAACATCCAGCGCTACCCGGATCCGCTGTCGACAGCCTTGCGCACCGAACTGAGCCGGTTCCTGGATGTGCCGGCTGAGGACATCGTCACTGGTGCCGGCAGCCTGGGCGCGCTGGTCCAGATCCTGCAGACCTTCTCCGGCCAGAGCGAGGACGGCACGGCGGACGAGGTCGTCTACGCCTGGCGCTCCTTCGAGGCCTACCCGATCATGATCGGCCTCTCCGGCGCAGCCAGCGTACAGATCCCCAATCAGGCGGACGGCTCGCACGACCTTGAGGCCATGGTGGCCGCAATCAGCGAGCGGACCAAAGTCGTCCTGCTGTGCACCCCGAATAATCCGACCGGTCCGGCCCTCACCACGGTCCAGGTGGAGGACTTCCTGGCCAAGGTCCCGCAGGACGTGGTGGTGGTCATCGACGAGGCCTACACCGAGTTTGTCCGGGATCCGGAAGTGGTGGACGGTATCAAGGTGTACAAGAAGTACCCGAACGTCATCGTCCTGCGCACCTTCTCCAAGGCCCATGGCCTGGCTAATCTCCGCGTTGGATACTCCGTCTCGAACCCGGAACTCACCCAGCACCTGCGGGTCGCCGCCACGCCTTTCGCCGTGTCCAGCCTGGCCGAGGATGCGGCAATTGCCTCGCTGAAGCACTACGACAAGGTTGTGGAAAGGGTACAAAGCCTCGTGGACGAACGCGACCGCGTGGTGGCCGGCCTGAGCGAGCTTGGCTGGAAGATCCCGGAGTCCCAGGGCAACTTTGTCTGGCTCCCGCTGGGCGAGAACGCCCAGGACTTTTCCGCCTACGCGGGGGAGCAAGCCCTCTCCGTACGGGCCTTCCCGAACGAAGGAGTCCGGGTCAGCATCGGCGAGGTGGAGGCCAATACCCGTTTCCTCGCTCTGTGTGCGAACTATACAAAAGGCCCCGGCGTTTCCTGACCGTAACAACAGCGGGGCTGAGGCCCGGTATCGTTAGGCTGGAACAGAAAACCGACCAATATATGCCTCGCGGGTAATGCATTCCGTTCAAGGCATATATCAGCAGCTAAGGTAACCGTCGACGGGCGGCATGCCGGCGAGGAGTTCGTATGGGCGCTGAGCACCTGCCCACCTCTGAATTCGACATTGAGGAACTTGAGCAGTCCATGACCTCCAGCGACCCCGCAGACGCTCCGGAAATGGTGCAGCTACTTGCCTCGGACGGAACGCTGCGGGAGGACGTCCAGTACGGGCCCTACGCCGCGCATCTGGACGGCGAGGCACTGCGCGGGCTGTACCGGGACATGTTCCTGGTCAGGCGTTTCGACCAGGAAGCCGTGGCGTTGCAGCGCCAGGGGCAACTGGTTATGTGGCCGCCGTTGCTGGGGCAGGAGGCCGCCCAGATCGGTTCCGGCACGGCACTGCAGGCAAACGATTATGTCTTCCCGACGTACCGCGAGCACGGTGTGGCGCTGACCCGCGGGCTCGAACTGTCCGCCTTGCTGAAGCTCTTCCGCGGTGTTTCCAGCGGCGGCTGGGATCCCCGGGAAAAGAACTTCCACCTCTACACGCTGGTCCTCGCCGCCCAGACCCTGCACGCCGTCGGCTACGCCATGGGTCTGCAGCGGGACGGCGAAGACGGCGTCAGTGTCGCCTATTTCGGCGACGGCGCCAGCTCCGAGGGTGACGTCCATGAGTCGATGGTCTTCGCGGCCTCGAACCAGTCTCCGGTGGTCTTTTTCTGCCAGAACAATCACTGGGCCATCTCGGTGCCTACCGAAGTGCAGTCGCGGATCCCGCTGTCGAACCGTGCCAGCGGCTACGGCTTCCCGGGGATCCGGGTGGACGGCAATGACGTGGTTGCCGTCCACGCCGTCATGCGTTGGGCGTTGGAGCATGCCCGTTCCGGCCGTGGCCCGGTGCTTATCGAGGCGTTCACCTACCGGATGAGCGCGCACACCACGGCGGACGATCCCACCAAGTACCGGCTCTCCGCCGAGGAGGACGCCTGGCGGGAAAAGGACCCGCTCAAGCGCCTGGACCGGTATCTGCGCTCCAGCAACACCGCGGATGACTCCTTCTTCGAGGAGGTCGCGGTCCAGGGCGACGAGCTGGCTGCCAAGGTCCGAGCCGAGGTCCTGGCCATGACCGGTCCCGAAATGGTGCAGAGCTTCAATAACGTCTACGCCGACCCGCACCCGCTGGTCGCCGAAGAACTCGCCTGGCACCGGGAGTACGAGGCGGGCTTCGCGGACGCCGACGAGGCAGGGGAGAGCAACTAGTGGCCAACATGACCATCGCCAAGGCCATTACCGCCGGCCTGCGCGAAACGATGAAGAACAACCCGAAGACCATGCTCATGGGCGAGGATATCGGCGCTTTGGGCGGCGTCTACCGGGTGACCGAAGGCCTGCAGGCCGAATTCGGCAAGACCCGAGTGGTCGACACCCCCCTGGCCGAATCCGGCATCATCGGCACGGCAATCGGACTGGCGTTCCGCGGCTACCGGCCGGTCTGCGAAATCCAGTTCGACGGTTTCGTGTTCCCGGGCTTCAACCAGATCACCACGCAGCTGGCCAAAATCCACGCCCGCAGTTCCGGCGATCTCAGCGCGCCCGTCGTCATCCGCATTCCCTACGGCGGTGGCATCGGCTCCATCGAGCACCACTCCGAATCGCCGGAGGCGCTCTTCGCGCACACCGCGGGGCTGCGCATCATTACACCGTCCAATCCGCATGATGCCTACTGGATGATCCAGCAAGCCGTCGAGTCGAACGACCCGGTCATCGTGTTCGAGCCCAAGCGCCGCTATTGGCTCAAGGGCGAAGTGGACACGGAGAGTCCCGGCCAGGACGCGTTCAGCGCCAAGGTGGTCCGCGAGGGAACGGACGCCACGATCGTCGCCTACGGCCCGCTCGTCCCGGTCGCACTGGCAGCGGCGCAGGCCGCCGAGGAGGACGGCAACAGCGTGGAGGTGATCGATCTGCGATCCATCTCGCCGATCGACTTCGACACCATCACGACGTCGGTGCACAAGACCGGGCACCTGATCGTCACCCACGAGGCACCCACTTTCGGCGGCGTCGGCGGCGAGATCGCCGCACGCATCTCCGAACGCGCGTTCCTCAGCCTCGAGGCCCCGGTCCTGCGGGTGGGCGGTTTCCATATGCCCTACCCCGTGGCCAAGGTGGAAGAGCACTATCTTCCGGACATCGACCGCCTGCTTGAGGCCCTCGACCGTTCCCTCGCCTACTGACGCATCGGAGTTTCCATGTCGAACATCGAATCATTCAACCTCCCGGACGTCGGCGAAGGCCTGGTCGAAGCCGAAATCGTCTCCTGGAAGGTCAAGCCCGGGGACACCGTCGCCGTCAACGACGTGATCGTGGAGATTGAAACGGCCAAGTCCCTGGTAGAGCTGCCCAGCCCGTACGCGGGCGTCGTGGCGGAACTGCTCGTGCCCGAGGGCGAGACCATTGAGGTGGGCACGCCGATCATCTCCGTGAACGTCGGCGGTGCCGGCCAGCCCGCACCCGTGAAGGACACCGGGGACGCGCTCCAGGCGTCCGCGCGTCCGGACAGCGCTGCCCTGCCGCAGGAAGCGCCCGCGAAAACGGAGGGCGATCCGCTGGCGGGCGCAGTCGAGGCAGCGCCGGCAGCCAGTGAACCGGGCATGGTCAGCGGGTCACTGGTCGGTTCAGGACCGAAGGCAGATGCCGTCAAGCGCCGCCCGCGCCGCACGTCCAGCCCCAGCCCCAGCCCAACTACGGACCAAACAACGACGGCGGCTCCCCACCACCACGGCGTCTCCGGTTCGGCGCCACAGCAGCATGCCCTGCACGTGCCGCCGGTTCCCTCGGCAGCGTCCCCTGACTCCGCCGTCGAAAGCGGACTAATCCGGGACGGTGCCAAGGGACAACAGCGCGGCGAGGCTGTCCAGGCCGCGGTGAACCGCTTGCTGACCCGCGTGCTGGCGAAGCCGCCGGTCCGCAAGGCTGCCAAGGATCTGGGGATCGATCTGGCGGACATCACCCCCACAGGCCGCGGTGGAGAGGTCACCAAGGCGGACCTGCTGAGCTATCAGGCACAGCGGGATGCCGAACTGGACCAGGCCGAGACCTTTTGGGCGCCGAGCAAGAAGCCGCAGAACCAGCGCATCGAACGGGTGAAGGTCAAGGGTGTCCGAAAGGCCACGGCTAAGGCCATGGTTGAATCGGCCTTCTCCGCTCCGCACGTAAGCATCTTCGTGGATGTGGACGCCTCCCGGACCATGGAGTTCGTCAAGCGGCTTAAGGTCAGCCGCGACTTCGAAGGCATCAAGATTTCACCGTTGCTGATTCTGGCTAAAGCGGTGATTTGGGCGGCAGCGCGGAACCCCTCCGTCAACGCCACGTGGACCGATGACGAGATCCTGATCAAGCACTTCATGAATCTTGGGATCGCCGCCGCCACGCCGCGCGGTCTGATGGTGCCGAACATCAAGGATGCACAGGATCTGTCCCTGAAGGAACTGGCCATCGCCCTCAACGAGTTGGCTACCAAAGCGCGCGCGGGCAAGACCCAACCTGCCGAGATGCAGGGCGGCACGTTGACCATCACCAACGTTGGTGCGTTGGGCATCGACACCGGCACGCCCATTATCAATCCGGGCGAAGTCGCGATCGTGGCCTTCGGCACCATCAAGCAGAAGCCCTGGGTGCTGGACGGGGAAGTCATTCCTCGCTGGATCACTACTCTTGGCGGCTCCTTCGACCATCGTGTGGTGGACGGCGACCTTTCCGCCCGTTTCATGGCCGACGTTGCCGCGATCATGGAAGAACCCGCGCTTCTGCTCGATTAAGTGCCGCGGAACGCGTAGTCGTCGACGGGATCCACGACGGAGGCACGATGGATCCCTTCTGCCGTGGGCTATGATCGAGCGCATGTGGCGTAAAGGAGACCATCCCGATGACCAGCACTGATCTGTCCGGTTCTGTTTCCACCGCGGACCTGTATGACGAGCGAGGCGAGGACCTCCAGTCGGTGCCGCTGCAGTTCCAGGACCTTGGTGGCAACGTGGCATTCAGCGGACCCATCCGTACCATTCGCTGCCATGAGGACAACGGATTGGTGAAATCCGTTCTGAATTCAGCAGGCGGAGGCTCGGTTCTCGTGGTGGACGGCGGCGGCTCGCTCAACACCGCCTTGATGGGGGATATGATCGCCGCAGCAGCGGTGGAAAACGGTTGGACCGGCGTCATCATCAATGGGCTCATTCGCGACCGCGCTGCCATTGCGCAACTGCCGCTGGGGGTCAAGGCACTGGGAAGCAACCCGCGCAAGAGTGCTAAGGACTCTCTCGGCGAGGTGGATGTGCCCGTCGAGATCGCTGGTGTGGCATTCCGGCCAGGTGCCATGGTTTATGCCGACGCGGATGGCATCCTCGTCGAGCGCTGACCATTCGAAAACGGGGACCGCCTGCGCCTGTGATTGACTTGGGCCATGAGCAATAACCGACCTTCAGGGTCCGGCAACCGTCCCGACGTGCCTAAAATCGACTGGCGCCGCACCCTTTGGGGCATGGCCGTCATATTCCTGCTGAGCTATGTATTCATATTTCTGTTCCCGGGCATGAACGGCATTCTGCGCATCATCCTGGTCCTTGGTCTCTACTTCGGCGGCCGCTATGTCTACTACAAGTACCTCAAGAAGCGCTGATAGCTGCTACCGGACGCCCATAGCCTCCTGCAACACGGGCGCCAGCCGGCGCACGCCCTCGCGGATGTTCTCTGTGGACACCGCGCTGAATGCCAGCCTGAGCTTGCTGGAGGGATCATCAGAGGGGGTGAAAGCGGCACCGGGAATGAAGATGACGCCGGCGTCGATGGCCTTGTACAGCAGCGGATAGGTATCGATTCCCTCCGGCAGGCTCACCCAGACGAAGAAACCGCCCTGCGGCTGCGTCCAGCTGACGCCCTCCGGCATGAAGTCTTCGAGCGCCTGGAGCATGGCTGCGCAGCGCTCGGAATAGAGGCTGCGGTACGTGGTGATCTGGCCGCGCCAATCGTGGCCGTCCAGGTACTCCGAGATGAGCATCTGGTTTAGTGTGGGCGGGCAGAGCGTGACTGCCTCGCTGGCCAGGTAGAAACGCCGCTGCAAGTGCGCCGGAACCAGGGCCCAGCCGATCCTCAGACCGGGCGCGAGAATCTTCGAGAACGAACCCATGTAGATCACGTCGTCCGGGTTGCCCGCGCGGAGCGGGGCGATCGGATGGCCATCGAAGCGCAGCAAGCCGTACGGGTTGTCCTCGATAATCAGGATGTTCGCGTCCTGGCAGATCTCAACAATGCGCTGCCGGCGCTCTGCGGCGAGCGTGATGCCCGACGGGTTGTTGAAGTTGGGGATGGTGTAAAGGAACTTGATATTGCCGCCGGCAGAACGGACCTCATCAATGCGCCGCTGCAGTTCATCGGGAACGAGGCCGAGCCCGTCCATAGCCACGGCCGCCACCGTGACTTCATAAGCCTCGAAAGTGTTCAGGGCACCCACATAAGTCGGGTCTTCGCAAAGCACAACGTCGCCGGGATTGCAGAAGACCTTGCAGGCGACGTCCTGGGCGGACTGGGAACCGGTGGTGATCACCACGTTTGCCGGGTCCGCATCCTCAATGCCTTCCTCGGCCATGACTTCGCAGGCCTGGGCCCGAAGCCGCTCGGTTCCTTGGCCGCCGCCGTACTGGAGGGCTGTTAGGCCTTGCTCGGTAATGAGGCGGTAGGCCATCCCGCCGAGCTTCTCCAGGGGCAGGGACTGCAGGAACGGATTCCCCCCGGCAAGAGAGACGAGGCCAGGCTGTAGCGAAATATCGAAGACATCGCGAACGGCGGATTGCTTGATTTTAGCTGCCCGGTCGGAGTAAAGGCTATGGTGCCGGTGCGAAGTGACCGCGCGCTCAAGGGCAACTTCGGTTTCGGTTGGCATGTCGGCAGAAGCTGAAGATTCCTGTGTTCTCACTCACACAGGATAACCCGAACAGTTGCCCTCAAGGCAACAGCTGTTTTCTATTTGTGCTGTTGGCCTCGTGCCTCGCGACTACAGCCAGCCCGCTTCTTTGGCCTTTAGCGCTGCTTGGAAGCGGCTTTCGGCGCCCAGTTCTTCGAGCATCCATGCGATATGCCGGCGGCAGGTCCGCACGCTGATGTCCAGCCTTCGTGCAATCACTTCGTCGGAGTAACCGGCAGCCATGCCCCGGAGAACGGACCGCTGAATGCTATTGAGGTCAGCAGGGTTTCGGCCTTCCGTCTCCCAGCCGTAGGGGGTGGCCAGTTCCCATGCCACATTGAATAGCTGCGTGAATACATGGATCAGATTGACGTCACGCACCACCAGAGCCGCTCGATCGTCCGCGTCCAATTGGCGGGCTACGAGTGCCAAGGACTGGTCGAAGATCAGGACTTTCAGTGGCACGTAGGGCAAAGTCCGATACTCCAGGCCCGCAGGGGCTGTGGCGGCGACCGCCTTCCGGGTAGGAACGTGATCCAGTGTGCTGGCATTGTAGAGATTTTTTCTGACAATCCCGCGTTCCAGCAGTTCCAGGTCCTTCTGGATGCCCTCTTCATGAACCTCGGCCGTAGATCCTGAGCCAGGCTGGCTGATCAGGACCTGTTCTGTGACATCCCGCCCATAGTCCATCAGCAGCTTTCGAATTACCCCAGGGTCTTCGAGTATTTCGATGGACGAATCGAGAGCGATTCGCTTTCGTGCCGCAAGATATGTGGGGACCAGCGAAGCCATATCGCTCCGGTGGCCGCTGATTTTGGCGCGTAGATCGATAAGAAGGCGTTCGTCGGCCTCGACTAGCTGCGCCAAGGCCACGTCCGGAGAGATGGCCGTAAAGCAGTCCACATCAGGCGCCGGCTGTTGGAACAGGCGTCGTCCGGTGAGCTCAGTAATGGCGCTATTGAGATCCCGAATGGTGTAGCCGAGTGCAGTCGAAGCGGACTCCTTGGTCCAGTCCGGGTGGGTTACCGCATATTCATAAAGCTCAAAGGCTGTCCCACTCAACATCTGGTGCCCCCTCAAGCATGATTCGTGGCATGTAACTATTTGCCATGTCCGGTATATGCCACCCAACTGTAGTGGTCATACTCAAATCATACTCATGTTGGAAAATCCTTGAATCAGGCGGGAATCCGCGGTTTTGACCATGCGTTTGGACATTCATGAACGCCGGGACTCGTCCCGATAAGGGCATGTCATGATGTTGCCCCCATATTGACTGGACAGCATGCAGGGCGACGCGGAACTCTTGAAGAGTCGGGGGAACGATACTCGATGGATTGCCACTCACATCGAAGGGGAATGACATGTTCAAGAAGATCGCCGGCATAACGGCAGGTCTACTGCTTGCTGTAGGCGCGGTCTCGGCGGCCACTCCTGCAGTGGCAGTCGACCAGAGCCAGCAGTCCAACGCAATCGTTACGGCTGCCTGGGACTGGTAATAAGCTGCCCCACCGCAACAGCATACCCGCTGATCCCGTAACCAGGACGGCAACGGCTATTCCTCCCCAACCACCAGCGAGCAGATCTAGGAGAAGCGCATGAGCCAGCTGACAGCCGTACGCTCTTCGGAAAAGCTCAGTCTCAAACGCTACTGGTGGGTCCTGTCTATTTACACGGGTAGACAAGACGTAGCCGAAGCCGTCATAGGAGAACTGGTTACACCACTGGTGGCCCACGCTCGCCGCGAAGGCGTGGGCCGCTGGTACTTCAGCCACCATGTTGATGAGGTGGGGCCTCACATAAAGGTCCGGTTCCTGGGCCATCGCTCAGCCCTTGATAGCCTCCAAAGGTTTGAGCTGGCGGCCCGGAACCGGCTCCTTGAAATCCTGCCAACAGTTCGAGTCCAGCAGCACTATGTCGTGTCGCCGGACAATATAGATCTGGTCGGCGCTCTGGGATCGGATTCTGTCGCTTTAGTGCAGGAATCGGATCTGGACAGATTCGGCGGGCTCGAAGGGCTTGAACTTGCCGAAGAGGTCTTTGAACTGTCTTCTGAACTTGGTAGCTGGGCAGCGCAACGGTTCAACAAGTCGCAGGGCCGCACTGCCCTTGGTGCCCTATTGCTCTCCGATGCGGCTTGGGCCATGCTCAACGGGCCGAAGGCTCCGCAGTGGCCCGACCGCCGCCGGCTCTCCTGGGATTACTGCTGGGACAACCACCTTCGTGTTTCGACCATGGAACTTGGACGTGGCGCTGCCAAGGCCCGCCTCGGTTTGACTGCCACCCTGGCGCCGAAAACCGCACCGATGCACCGACTCATGGCCGCTACGGCAGCCGAAGGAAGCGTGCAAAACTGGCGTCGCCGCTGGAAGCGGGCTATTGACGCCTACCTGTACCGGGCAGATAAATCGAGGGTTAGCCGCGGTGCACAGAATCTGACTTTCAGCCAGTCACATCTGATGATGAACCGCTTGGGCTTCACACTGTGGGAAGAGGCGGCTTTGGGAATTTATGCCCGCGCCTGGACCCCGGAAACTGAGTCCGCTCTGTTGGAGAAGAGAAGACGATGACTCCCTATGGCATCAAATCGGCGCCCGTGGGCCCTCTGGCACCCGGCAACGCAGAACAAGGCCCGGCTTCAGCACTCGACCAGATCGGAGTCGTGGGAGCCCACGGCCAGGATGGCGATCTGTGGAACTTGACTGGGAGCGATTACTCGCGAGATGCAGCTTGGGCAGACCACGCCTGGCAGTAAATCCCGCACCATAACCCCATAAACCACTGGCCGGAGCTTCCCCCAACGGCTCCGGCCAGTTACCCCCCAAAAAATACTACTGGCCGGAACTTCCCCCAACGGTTCCGGCCAGTTCCCCCAAGGCTTACTGGCCGGAACTGCCCCCAACGGTTCCGGCCAGTAAGCTGTTCGGGGCCAATCAGCACGCTCCCCGGATACGCGCTGGCTGATGACTACTTCACGTCGAGGAGTTTTTCAATTGGGATGCCGTTAACCAGCACTATGGCTTCGGCAACACCGGCGGCTGTGGCGGCGGTCTGTTCCAGCTGAGCTTCAATGCGAGGACCATCACAGGTTCCGTCGACGGTGACACTACCGGACAGATTAACTGTCACGGTATCGCCGTCTTGACTACCGCTCTGATAAGACAACGCGGAGGAACTCAGCGCGTTATAGAGGCCCGACTCGCTTAGAAACTCCTGCTTGTTTGCTAACAAGTGTGTCATGCTCGCCCCAAGCTGATCGGTGAATGTTACAGGTTGTGTAAGGGTCGCAACGAGGCTGTCTCCGCACCCTATACCGCTGCCTGAGGTCTCCTCGCCGGCAAGCCCGATGTAGTAGACGGTCAAGGGAACTGTAATGGGGGCCTGTGCAGCTGGCGCTGGTGCTTCGGGAACGGCAGGTCCGCGTCCGCTGAGGTAATCCTCAATCCGAATCCCGTTGACCAGGATGATGGCCTCCCCAACTCCGGCGGCAGTGGCTGCGGTCTGTCTTAGTTGCCATTCCAAGCGCGGGTCATCGCACGAGCCTCCGGATTTGAGCTCGCCGGCAAGGTGGACGGTGACGGTGTCGCCATTGATCCTGGCGCGTTCGAAGGTCAGCGTGGATTCGTGGAGGGCGTTGTAAAGCCCGGATGATCCATGCAATCTGTCCCTCTCGGCGAGCAGGCGCTCGATGCTGGCCTGCACCTGATCCTGAGTCTTGACAGGCTCCGTATACGTGGCGACGAGGCTGTCCCTGCAGCCGATCTCCGCGCCAGAGACTCCGCCGTCTTCTACGGCAATGTAATACATCGTCAACGGAACTCCTGCCCCGTTCTCGGACCTCACCGAAATTTCCGGCTGGGCGACGGGCGCTGCAGCCGTTTCCTCGGTCGGTGCGGGGGCCTTCACAGATGGTGCCGATGCCGCTGGCGGTGCTGATGGGCCGTGAGCCGGAGCCGTTGGCGGGGCAATGGCCTGCGGCTCGGCAGCGACCGTGGCCGGTGGATTTGCCGTTGGCGACTGCCCTTGACCGGTCGGAGGGCTGCACGCTGTCAGAGCCAGCAGCAGTGCTGCCGATGCGGTCCCCAGAACCCGTTGCTTGCTCATGTTGACCCCCTGGAAACGTGATGCCGCCGGGACGAGGATGCTCATGCATCCGCTCAGGGGCCGGTGGCCTGTGGTTATCACTCACGATACGCGCGAAAGAACCAGCCACAAACGGGTTTCCGGTCACCATCCCGTTGCAGGTTTGTCACGTCCCGGACTCGTCGATCAACACAGTTCTGACACCGGATAGTCTTGGGCTCCCGTTTGTTGTCCCGCTTCACAATTCGTTGAAAAGTTCAATTCAGTGCCGCTGAGGTGCGTCACCGAGTATCGTGTCTATAACGATGAAGTGATGTGTTTGACGTCACAAAACGAGTCGCGCAGACTGATGGGTGAACACCCGTTCGTTACGCGAACATTCAGGTTATCCCGGGTCTCCAGGGGATCACTAAGGAGTAGAAATGAAACGTAGACTGACCGCGCTTGTGGCCGCAGTTTCAGTGCTCGCCCTATCTGCCTGCGGCAGTGGCTCCCCGAGCGGTGGCGGCTCCGAGGCTCCCGCCGACGCCGGTAGCGGCGGACTGACCAAGATCTCCGTCGGGGTGATCCCGATTGTGGATACGGCACCCATCTGGCTCGGTGACGAGAAGGGCTTCTTCGCCGAAGAAGGTCTAGAGCTGGACCTGCAGACCGCTACCGGCGGAGCCGCGATCGTTCCCGGCGTGGTCAGCGGCAGTTTTGACTTCGCTTTCTCCAACCTGATTTCGGTCATGGTGGCGAACGACAAAGGACTGGACCTGCAGTTCGTTGCCAACGGGGCCTCCACAACCGGTGAAGAAGGGTCAGGTTTCGGTGCCGTGGTCGTTCCTGAAGATTCCGATATTCAGTCCGCGGCCGACCTCGAAGGCAAGACTGTTTCGGTCAACAACCTCTCCAATATCGGCGACACGACCATCAAGCACGTGGTTGAACAGGACGGCGGGAATCCGGACAACATCGACTTCGTGGAAGTAGCATTCCCGGACGCTCCGGCGGCACTCCAAAACGGCCAGGTCGATGCCGCGTGGATCCTGGATCCGTTCCTGACACAGGCGCGGTCCGAGGGGGCCCGTGTGGTGTCGTGGAACTTCACGGAGATGCACCCGGAACTCGACATTGCCGGCTACTTTACGACTTCCGAAAAGGTTCAGAGCGAACCGGAACTGGTGGAGAAGTTTACCAGGGCTATGAACAAGTCCCTTGAATACGCGCAGGAGAACCCGCAGGAAGTCCGCGACATCGTGGGAACCTACACCGAAATCGATGCTGAAACCCTCGCAGAGCTGACCTTGCCGGAATACCGCCCGGAATTCAGCCGTGAAGCGGCCCAGACGCTCGGCGAAGCGGCCGCAAAATACGGCACGTTGAGCGAGGCCCCGAACCTGGATGAGCTGCTGCCATGACCCAAGAAGCCGTAACAACAAACAGTGCTGCGCCCATCCCACGGGGCAGACAGCAGCCAGCAAAGAAGCTGCCGTCGAAGCAGCTGCTTGGGATCGCGGGCATTATCGGGTTCCTGCTGCTGTGGGAGCTGGTTCCCCGGGTGGGCATCGTTGAGCCCCGCTTCCTGCCGCCGGCCAGTGAGGTCATCGCGGCGCTGATCACTGACTTCGGTTTGACGGCGTTCTGGGTTGCGGTAGGCGAGACCATGCTGGCCTGGGCGATCGGTCTGGTGATGGCGATCGTGCTGGCCGTGGTGCTGGGCTTCATCATCGGTTCATCGATGTTCCTGCGGAAGTTCACCAACTCGACCGTGGAGTTCCTCCGCCCGATCCCGTCGGTGGCGCTGATCCCGTTGGCCGTGCTGCTGTTCGGCGTGAAGATCGAATCAACCCTGATGCTGGTGGTCTACGCATCGTTCTGGCAGGTCTTCATCCAAGTGCTCTACGGAGTGGCCGATGTGGACAATGTGGCGATGCAGACCGCAAAGTCCTACGGCCTGGGCGCCATGGCCCGGGTCCGCCACGTGGTGTTCCCGACGGCGCTGCCGTACCTGATGACCGGCATCCGCCTTGCAGCCTCCGTGGCGTTGATCCTGGCGATCACGGCCGAACTGGTGATCGGTTCCCCCGGTTTGGGCAGGGAGATCGCCCTGGCCCAGTCCGGCGGCGCGATCTCGGGGATGTACGCGCTGGTACTCGCGACCGGCCTGATCGGCGTCGTCATTAATCTGGTCATGCGTTTCATTGAGCGCAAGACCCTGTCCTGGCATTCCTCGATCCGTTCGGAGGTGATCGTATGAGGTTCTTGAAGACTCTCGGATACGTGCTGGCGCTGCCTCTGATCCTGGTTGCAATTTGGTGGGCTTCGACGCTGGGGGAGACGAATTTCTTCGTGCCGACTCCGGCCCTGCTGGCGGAGGCATTTGCCGAGACATGGTTCGGGGAGCGGATTCTCTCTGATGTGCTGCCCAGTATCGGGCGGTTGGTCGTCGGGGTGGTCTCGGCGATCATCATCGGCATTGTCGCGGGCCTGTTGATCGGTTCGGTCAAGTGGCTTCGGGACCTGACGGAACCGGTGCTCGAATTCTTCCGCGCCATTCCGCCGCCGGTCCTGGTGCCGGTGCTGATGCTGCTGATGGGCATCACGGACGGTATGAAGGTCGCGGTGATCATTTCGGGCTGCGTGTGGCCAGTGTTGCTGAACACCATCGAAGGTGTCCGCGCCATTGATGGGGTGCTCTCGGATTCGGCGCACACGTACGGCATTCAGGGGTGGGCGCGGGTCAAGTACCTGGTGCTTCCCTCGGCCGGGCCGCAGATTATGGCCGGTATCCGCCAGTGCCTGTCCATCGGTTTGATCCTGATGGTCATTTCCGAAATGTTCGCCTCGTCCTCGGGGCTCGGCTTCACGATCGTGCAGTTCCAGCGGTCCTTCGCGATTCCGGAAATGTGGTCCGGCATTGTGGTCCTGGGCCTGATCGGCGTCGCCTTGTCATTCATCTTCCAGTGGACCGAGCGGCGTGTGCTGCGCTGGTACCACGGCCTGCGAGAGGTAGAAAATGCAGTCTGAAACAACACCCGGAACCACCCCCGCCCCGGCAGGCAAGACCCTGCCCGGGAACGAGGCCATGCTCTCGGTCCGGAACCTGAAGAAGGTTTACAAGACCGACGGCGGCGATATCGAGGCCGTGCGGAACCTGACTTTCGACCTGAAGGCCGGCGAGCTGGCCTGCCTGGTCGGCCCGTCCGGCTCCGGCAAGACCACCCTGCTCAAGTGCATCTCCGGGCTGATGGCACCGACCGAGGGCGAAGTGCTCCTGAACGGCACACAAGTCTCCGGGCCGCCGAAGAAGATGGCCGTCGTGTTCCAGGAATACGGCCGCTCCCTCTTCCCCTGGATGCGGGTGCGCGAAAACGTCGAGCTGCCGCTGAAGAACCAGGGCGTGCCCCGTGCCGAGCGGGACAAGCTCGTCGACGACGCGCTGGAGGCCGTGGGACTGTCCCACGTGCCGCAGTCCTACCCCTGGCAGCTCTCCGGCGGCATGCAGCAGCGCGTGGCGATCGCCCGCGCCGTGGCGTACCAGCCCGAGGTGCTGCTCATGGACGAGCCGTTCGCGGCCGTGGACGCTCAGACCCGAGCGGACCTGGAAGACCTGATCCGCACCGTCTGGCGCAAACTCGGCGTCACGGTCCTGTTCGTTACCCACGACATCGACGAGTCCGTCTACCTCGGCGAACGGGTGATCATCCTTTCCAGTTCGCCGACGGTCATCCAAGAAGACCTGGCCATCGACCTGCCGGACGAGCGCGACCAGCTCAACACCCGTTCGCTGCCGCGCTTCACCGAACTGCGCCACCACGTCTACGAACAGATCCAGCTCGCCAAGCAGGGCCACCGCCCCGCGGCTGCGGTGCAGACCGATTCCGGCGCAGGTTCCGCCACTGCCTGATACGTCCTGCCAGAACGGAAAGCGCCGACCTCCCCGCAGGGGAAGGCCGGCGCTTTCCGAGGTCGAAGTGTCTAGAACGCGATGCGCTTGAGCAGATCGCGAAGGGCTTCGCGTTCTTGCAGCGTCAACGCTGACAGGGACTGGTCCTCCGCGCGGCGGATAATCGCCTCGGCCCGCTTGTAGAGGTTCCGGCCCGCTGTGGTGGCCACAATGACCTTGGAGCGCCGGTCGCGCGGGTCCGTTTCGCGGGTGACGGCGCCGCGCTGCTCCAGCTGGTCCACCAGGGCGACGATCTGGCTGGGATCCAGGCTCAGGAAGTCCGCGAGTTCGCGCTGTGAAGGATTCTCGCCACTGCACGCGAGGGAGAGGACCGAATAGGAACGGACCTTCAGGTCCAGCTCCGCGAGCATGTTGTTGGCCCGTCCTGACCCCAGGGACCGGGCGCGCGCCGTGAGGAACTCGATCTCGTTGGCCAGTTCGGTGGTGTGGAGACGCTGGGCCCCGTTTGCGTTCTCGGCCAGGTCGGCGTCGTTGCCCCTGGTCGTTGTTTGTGCGGACATCGTTCCTCATCCGTTGATTGGTTCAATACTGTTGACTTTTTCAATGATATACGTTGTCATTGATATTAGTTCAGGATAACCCCAAAACACCGGCCTGAGGCCGGTGGAAGCGAAGGAGCTTTAAATGTCACTGGCAGGAAAAGTAGCCATTGTTACCGGCAGCGGACGCGGACTGGGTCTCGCCTATGCTCAGGAGCTCGCCCGCCAGGGTGCCGCCGTCGTTATTAATGATGTTGACGAGCAGGTGGCCCGCGAGGCCGTCGAGAGCATCACCGGTGCCGGCGGCAAGGCTGTAGCCGTTGTCGCTCCCGTTGGTTCCACCGAGACCGCCCAGCAGTTGGTCAAGACCGCCGTCGAGTCCTTCGGCGGGCTGGACATCCTGGTCACCAACGCCGGCGTGCTGCGGGATAAGTCCCTGCTGAAGATGACCGACGAGGACTTCGACCTGGTCATCAACGTGCACCTGCGCGGGACCTTCACCTGCGTCCGCGAGGCCTACGCCTACTTCAAGGAAAACAACGTTGCCGGCCGCATCATCACCATCGGGTCCCCGACCGGGCAGCGCGGCAACTTCGGCCAGACCAACTACGCCGCCGCGAAGGCCGGCATTGTCGGTATGGTGCGCACCTGGGCGCTGGAAATGAAGAAGGCCGGCGTCACCGCCAACGCCATCATCCCGGTAGCGGCGACGGCGATGACCAAGACCGTGCCGTTCTTCCAGAAGGCGGTGGAGGCCGACGAGCGAGGCGAGGCCATGCCGGACTTCTTCCGCAAGGACCTGGGCTTTGGAACGGCCGACGACGTTGCCGGCCTGGTGGCTTTCCTCGCCTCCGATGCCGCGGCCAAGGTGACCGGCCAGGCGATCGGTGTCGGCGGCGACCGCCTGCAGCTTTGGTCGCACCCGGAGGCCGTGGCCACCGAGTACAAGGACGGCGGCTGGAGCTACGAGGAACTGGTGGAGCGGTTCGATGATCTCTTCGGCGAGCGGCTGCAGAGCGTGGGCGAGGAGTTCCCGGAACTGCCTGTCGAGCTGCAGCCCGAGGCTGCGGGAGCGAAGTAAACATGGCGGCGACGGCATACGAACTCGGGATCGACGCCTCGGCGATTGAAGCGGTAGACATGCACGTGCACGTAGAGATCGACAACTGCGGCCACGTGTCCCTGCCTCCGGCGCTGAATGACGCGTCGAGCAAGTACTTCAAGGCCGAGGAACGCACACCGTCTCTGGACAGCATCGCGGAAACCTACCGGGCGCTGAACATGGCCGCCGTCGTCTTCACTGTAGACGCGCGAACCAAGCTCAAGCGCGAACCCAATAGCATCGAGGACATCGTGGAGGGCGCGGCGCGGAACAACGACGTGCTGATCCCGTTCGGCTCCGTTGACCCGCTGACCGGTGCGGACGCGATCGACCGGGCCAAGCGGCTGGCCGGCGACTACGGGGTGCGCGGCTTCAAGTTCCACCCCAGCCTGCAGGGCTTCGACCCGAGCAATGAGCAGTACTACCCGCTCTGGGAGGCGTTGCAGGAAATCGGTCTGCCCGCAATCTTCCACACCGGCCAGAACGGCATGGGCGCTGGACTGCCCGGCGGCTACGGCATCAAGCTGGCGTACTCCAATCCGCTGCTGCTTGACGCCGTCGCCGCGGACTTCCCGGAGTTCCAGATCATCATGGCCCACCCCTCGGTGCCC
Source organism: Arthrobacter sp. Soil_C_60 (assembly GCF_057656375.1). Lineage (NCBI taxonomy): Bacteria > Bacillati > Actinomycetota > Actinomycetes > Micrococcales > Micrococcaceae > Arthrobacter > Arthrobacter sp. Soil_C_60. The sequence goes on from NZ_JBDGKM010000008.1 coordinate 40,120, forward strand.
TGGCAGGACGAGGCGAATTCGATTGCCACGCACAAGGCAAACGTGTTCATCGACCTCTCCGGCTGGTCTCCGAAGTACTTCCCGGAGTCGCTGGTCAAGATGTCCAACTCGGTGCTGCAGGACAAGGTCCTGTTCGGCACCGACTACCCGCTGATTACCCCGCAGAAATGGCTCAGCGCGTTCGCTGACCTGCCGCTGAAGGACGAAGTCCGGCCGAAGATCCTGAAGGCCAACGCCGTGAAGCTGCTGGGCCTCGAGGCTGGGAGAAAGGCATGAGTGTGGCCGCAGACGTACGGACCGGCGCCGCGGCGGGACGGTTCTACCCCTCGGACCAGTACGCCTTCTCGTCCCTGCTTACCGAGAATGAACTCGCGGTGCTGGGGCGGCTGCGCAAGGTGCTGGACGAGCAGGTCCAGCCGCTGCTGGCCGACTACTGGGAGGCCGGAGAGTTTCCCTACCAGATTGCGCAGCCGCTGTTCGATCTGAACCTGATGGAACCCTCGCAGCCGGACGGCGGCGCTGCCGCCAGCGGGCTCTATGTGGGTTTCCGGAACTTTGAACTGGCCCGCACTGATGCCTCTGTGGCGACGTTCTACAATGCCCAGTCCGGCCTGTTCCGGACCGCTGTCAATCTTGGCGGCAGCGCCGAGCAGGCGGCGGAACTGGACCCGAAGATCCGCTCCTTTGAGTACAAGGGCGTCTTCGCGCTGACCGAGCCGGACCACGGCTCGGACATCGCCGGCGGGCTGGAAACCAGCGCCCGGAGGGACGGGGACACCTGGACCATCAACGGCGCCAAGCGCTGGATCGGGGGAGCGGCCTCCGCCGACGTGCTCGCGGTTTTCGCCCGGGACGAGGCGGACCAGCAGGTCAAGGCTTTCCTTGTTCCGACCGACGCGCCGGGCGTGGCCATCTCCAAGATCCACCGGAAGACCTCGCTGCGCCTGATGCAGAACGCCGATATCGACTTCCGCGATGTGACCGTGCCGGAATCCGCCCGGTTGCAGAACGTCAACTCCTTTGCCGACGTCGCCTCCATGCTGCGGAACATGCGCTCGGACGTGGCGTGGATTGCTGCGGGTCTGCAGGCCGGGGCCTACGAGGCGGCGGTCCGGTATGTGAAGCAGCGCCAGCAGTTCGGCAAGAGCCTCGGCAGCTTCCAGCTGGTCCAGGAGAAGCTGGCCACCATGCTGGGCAACGTCACCGCTTCCCTTGGCATGGTGGTGCGGCTGACCCAGCAGCAGGAACAGGGCATCTACGCGGATGAGAACTCCGCGCTGGCCAAGATGTTCTGCTGCGCCCGGATGCGCGAAACCGTCGCCCTGGCCCGCGAAGTGGTCGGCGGCAACGGGATCACGCTGGACACCGACGTCGCACGTTTCCACGCGGATGCAGAAGCCGTCTATTCCTACGAAGGCACGCATGAGATCAACGCGCTGATCGTCGGGCGGGCCATCACGGGCAAGGGCGCCTTCCGCTAGATATTCGTCAATACCCTCAACATCTACCTTTCAGGAGCATCTTATGAGCAACCTCGTTGTCACTTTCGAAGAACTGTCCGGGCTGGTCGGCAAGGACCTCGGCTACACCGATTACCTTGAGATCACCCAGGACCAGATCAACACCTTCGCCGACGCCACGAACGACCACCAGTGGATCCACACCGACCCGGAGAAGGCCAAGGACGGTCCCTTCGGCGCCCCGATCGCGCACGGCTTCCTCAGCCTGTCGCTCATCATCCCGCTGTGGAGCGAACTGTTCGACGTCGAAGGCGTCAAGACCAAGGTCAACTACGGGCTTGACCGGGTCCGCTTCACCAACCCGGTCAAGGTCGGTGCCAAGGTCCGCCTGCACTCCGTCATCGCCGAAGTCACCGAAGTCAAGGGCGGCGTGCAGATCAAGACCAGCAATACCATCGAGATCGAAGGCGAAGAACGTCCCGCCGTCGTCGCGGAATTCCTCGCCCGGTTCTACGCCTAACCCCACGCCAGGACAAGTCAGCGTCCGGGCGAAGTCAACACCCACCTCAAGGAAGAGGCTCGTTATGAAAAGGCATTTCTCCAAAGTTCTTGCCGGCGGCGCCATCATCGCCCTTGCCCTGACTGGCTGTGGCTCAGGCTCTCCATCCGGCACCGGTGGCGGCGCTGCCGGCGAGACCGGCGCCGCCAGCGGTGACCTCACCAAGATCACGGTCGGCGTGCTTTCGATCGCCCCGTCGGGCGCGATGCAGTACGGCATCGAGGAGGGCATCTTCGAGAAGCACGGCCTCGAACTGGAACTGCAGACAGGGCAGGGCGGTGCGGCCATGCTGCCGGCCGTTTCCACCGGGACCATGAACTTTGCGGTGGGCAACCCGCTCTCAGTCATGACCGCCGCGAACAAGGGCCTGGACATGAAGATCGTCTCCGGCTACAGCAACTCGCGGGCCGAGGGCGAGGACAACAACGCAGTCATCGTCAAGGCGGACTCGGGCATCGAGGACTTTGCCGACCTGGCCGGCAAGACCACCGCGGTCAACACACTCAAGACCCAGGGCGACCTGACCATCATGGAATCGGCCGCGATGGACGGTGCGGATCCGTCCAAGCTGAACTTCAGCGAAATGCCGTTCCCGGACATGGAAGCACAGCTGGAGCGCGGCAACGTGGACGCCATCTGGGTTCCGGAGCCGTTCCAGTCACGGGCGCTGTCCAACGACAACTACAAGCTGTTGGGCTATCCGAACCAGAAGACGCTGCCGGGTCTGCCGACCATGGTGACCTTCACCAGCGGCAGCTATGCCGAGCAGAACCCGGAGATCGTGGCGGACTTCAAGGCGGCGGTGACCGAAACATTGACCGCCGCAGAGGCCGACACCGACGGCGTCCGCGCGGTCCTGCCGGAGTTCATGGGCATGCCGGAGGAGGTCGCCAAGAACCTGAAGATGGAAGAGTTCGACGGCGAAGTCCGCACCGAAGTGCTCAACGACATGGGCGAGCTGATGGTCAAGTACGAGTACGTGGACAGCGCGCCCGACGTCGCTGCCATGACCGTGCAATAACAGCCGGCACATGTCCAACAGATGGGCGGTTCCCTGCACGGGGAGCCGCCCATCTGTGTGTCCGGCAGCCTAGTGGCCGAACCTGTCGGCGTCGAGAATTTCGTCGTCGCCGGTGTCCAGGGCGCTGATGCGGCGCAACTCGTCACCGGTGAGGACGAAGTCGAAGATGCTGAAGTTCTCTGCCAGCCGCTGCGGATTCGACGACTTCGGGATGACGACGTGCCCCAGCAGAGTGTGCCAGCGCAGCACGATCTGGGCCGGCGTCTTCTGGTACTTTTCGGCCAGCTCGGTTATGACAGGCTCCTTGAGCAGCTCGCCGCCGCGGCCAATGGGGCTCCAGGCCTGGGTAGCGATCCCGCGTTCCTGGTGGATGGCGACGATGTCCTGCCGGGTGTGCCGCGGATCCAGCTGGATCTGGTTGACCTCAGGCACCAGGCCCGAATCGAAGAGGTGCTGCAGATGGGCCGGCTTGAAATTGGAGGTGCCGATGCCCCGGACCCGGCCGTCCGACAGCAGCTTTGTCATGCCCGCAAACGCATCGACGTACCGGTCCTGGGCGGGATTGGGCCAGTGGATGAGCAACAGGTCGATGTACTCGACGCCCAGCCGGCGGGCACTGGCTTCGAAGGCCTGCTCAACGCCGTCGTAGCTGTGCCATTCCTTGTTGAACTTGCTGGTCAGGAAGACGTCGCTGCGGTCCAGCCCGCTGCGCCGCAGGCCTTCGCCGACTCCTTGTTCATTGCCGTAGTTCTCGGCGGTATCGATCATCCGGTAACCGATTTTCAGGGCAGCCTCGACGGCATCGGCTGTTTCCGCGTTGTCCATGGGCCAGGTGCCAAGGCCAAGAAACGGCAGCTTGGCGCCGTTCCGCAGCTCAATGATCGGAGCAAGTTCTACGCTCACGGGACCTCCTGTGATCGTTTTTGAAGCATCGGCGGTATTGCCAGACCCTCAGCCTAAGGGCTCCCGCGCTCGGGTTGAACCCGGAAAGCAAAAGCGGAGAGCCGCTGCCCTGGCTGGTGCCAGTTAACAGCCGCTCTCCGCTCGATGCCTGGTGAAGACGCTTACGCGTTGACCAGTTCCACCGCGCCGGCCAGGGCGGAGACGACACCGGCAACTTCGGCGGCCGATTCGGCGTGGTCCTTGGGGTGGGTCGTGGCGAAGACCTCGAAGCGGGCGCCGATGGAAAGCTTGGCGTCCTCGAGCACCTTGGCCTGGGCGATGCCCAGTGCCTTGCGGGCGTCGTCGTGCGCCCACTGTGCACCATAGGGGGAGGGTGAGGTGCCGATGACGGCGGCCGGCATGCCGTTCAGCGCGCCGGTGCCGAAGGGGCGGGACAGCCAGTCGATGGCGTTGTTCAGCACGGCCGGGGTGGTGCCGTTGTATTCGGGGGAGACCAGCAGCACGGCGTCGGACTCCTTAGCGGCCTCGCGCAGTGCCTCGGCTGCTGCCGGAACAGAGCCTTCAACGTCCAGGTCCTCGTTGTAGAACGGGATGTTCTCGAGGCCGTCGTAGATCCGTACGTCGGTACCTTCCGGGGCGACCGTTGCGGCGGCTTCGGCCAGCTGGCGGTTGATGGAACCATTGCGAAGGCTGCCGACGAGGGTCAGGACCTTGATGCTCATGAAATCTCCTAGCAAAGTAGTACGTGCACCATCGGTAACCACGTACTTCCCCGCAACCATTCCCCACACCGGCTGTTTCGCCCTGTGTTTCCGCTCACGGCAGGCTGGGAAGCCCGTTCGCTCAGCCCTGCTTTTGTTCGCGGGTTTCGAGCCAGGCGAGCACATCGCGCAGCCTGATGCGCCGGTGCGTGCCGCGGTATTCCACCGGGATGGTCCCGGCATCGGTCAACCGCCGCATGTAAGTGAGTGAAACGCCGGCGACTTCGGCTGCCTGCGAGGTATTGAGCAGGTCCTCGGCCGAGCTGACCATGACTGCGTCGCCCTGGGCAAAGCGCTGCAAAACATCGACGACGGCGTCGCGCGCCTGGGCGGGAAGCTTCACCGTGGTGCCGTTGACGAAAACGGTTACATCATCGCTGTCCGCCAGGGCCCGGGCCAGCCGCTTGGTCTCGGCGTCGGACAAAGCGTCGGTGGTGCGGGGTTTCAACTGCGCCATAGTCACACCTTAAGCCACAGCTGCTGCACAGGCGGGGCGCCGGGCCGTAGGCGCACAAAGCGCGTGAACCGCGTGATGTTGGCCGCATTCTTCATCCAAGAAGTTAGCCGGTTGCGCCTGCGTTAAGTAGGCTCTAGGTATGCCCACGTTCAGAAACAGCCGCGCCGCAGCACTTCCTGCAAAACTTTCCCGTTCCTGGCTCCTCGCCTCGGCCGCTGATGAAGCCAATTTCGCTCCAGCGCTGGCGTCGGAAGCCGACTCGGTGATCTTCGACATGGAAGACGCAGTGCCGGCCCCGGGCAAGGCTGAAGCGCGCGAACGCGTGGTGGAAGCGCTGTCCACCGGCATGACGGCCTGGGTGCGCGTCAACGGCATCGACACCGAGTACTGGGCCGATGACCTGGCGGCGCTGTCCAAGGCGCCGGGGCTCCGCGGCGTCATGCTGGCCATGACCGAGCGGCCAGACCAGGTCACCCATACCGCCATGCGGCTGCAGGCCGGCACACCGGTGCTCGCGCTCATCGAGTCGGCCATCGGCATTGAGAACGCCACGGACATTGCGCGCGCTCCGGGCACCTTCCGCCTGGCTTTCGGAGTGGGCGACTTCCGCAAGGACACCGGTGCCAGCGACGATCCGATGGCACTCGCCTACGCGCGCTCCCGGCTGGTCGTCGCGTCCCGCGTAGGGCAGCTGCCCGGCCCGATCGACGGCCCCACCGTGGGCGCGCTGGGCGATGACCTGAAGCAGGCCTGCAAGGTCACTGCGTCCATGGGCATGACCGGCAAGCTGTGCCTGCTGCTGGAAGCCGCGGACACCATCAATAAGTCGCTTTCGCCGAGCGAGTCCGAAATCCGCTGGGCGCACGAACTACTGGAAGCGCATGCCGCCGGGGCCGTGGTGGGCGACGGCTCCTACCTGCCGCGACTGGCCCGCGCCGAAAAGATCTCCTCGCTGGCCGACTCCTACGGACTCTGGAACGCGTAAGGTTTTCGGGCGTCCGGGACCTACTGGATCAGCAGGTCCCGGAGGCTCAGCGGCGGACGGCCGGTGAGCAGTTCGACGTCGTTGGTCGTCTTGTCCAGCTCGCCGTTGGCGATCGCCGTGTAGGTGCTCACCCACGCATCCAGCTGCCAGTCCGGCGCGCCGTAGTGCGCCCGGGAGGCGTACGCTTCTTCCACCGTTTCATTGAGGAACGACGTCGGCCGTCCCGTAGCGTCGGCGATGATGGCTGCCGCTTCGGTCAGATTGATTGATTCCGGGCCGGTCAGCTCGTACGCGAAGCCGGCGTGTGCCATGGGCTGCTGCAGGATCGCCGCCGCGGCGCGGGCCACATCCTCGCGGGCTACGAAGCCGGCCTTGCCGTCGCCGGCCGGGCCGCGGATGACGCCGTTCTCGTCGGCAAAGTGCGGCAGGATGTCGGCATAGAAATTGTTCCGCAGCAGCGTGTGCTTGCGGCCCGTTTCCCGCAATTTCTGCTCGGTGGCGTAGTGGGTCCGGGCCAGGGTGAAGGTGGCTTCCGGTCCGGCGCCGAAGAACGAAGTGTAGATGATGTGCTCCACACCCGCCTCGACGGCGGCGTCGATGAACGTCTGGTGCTGCTCGAGGCGGTCCCAGGATTCGGAGGCGGAAACCATCAAGAGCGTTTTGATGCCTTCCAAAGCACGGCGCGAGGCGGCCTTGTCGCCAAAGTCGGCCTGCGCCGTCGTCGTTCCTTGAAGTTTCGGAGCCTTGGCTTCGTCACGCACAATCAGCCGTGTCGGCAGCCTCGCCTCGGAGAGCAGCCGGGCAACCATGCCGCCCAGGGAGCCGGTGGCTCCGGTGATGGCGGTTTCGGCGGCAGACACGGGACTGGATTGAGCGCTCATGGGTACAGCATATTCCGCTCCGCCTCGGGGCACGGAAGTTCATCCGGTGTTTGCCCGGCCGTTGCCGCACACGGTTAGCGTGAGGCGGGTGGCAGGTCTATTTGTAGCGCTCGGGGATAGCTTCACGGAGGGTGTGGGGGACCGCAACGCCAAGTTCCCCAACGGGGTGCGCGGCTGGGCGGACCGGGTGGCGAAGCAGCTGGGCAAGCAGGACCCGGAGTTCCGCTACGCCAACCTCGCGGTGCGGAGCAAGCGGCTGCACCAGATCGTGGCGGACCAGATCGAACCCGCCGTGGCAATGAAGCCGACGCTGGTTTCCTTTTATGCCGGCGGGAACGACATCCTGGAACTGCGCAAGGACATGGACGCCCTGCTGCAGCAGTACGAGAACGCGGTGGCGCGGCTGGCCTCCACCGGCGCGCAGCTGCTGCTGTTCACCGGGTTCGACGTGATGCTGCCGCCGGTGCTTGAGCCGATGCGGCGCCGCAACTGGCTGTACAACGAGGCGGTGCGCGAGATTGCCGGCCGGTACGAGGCGCTGCTGGTGGACCACTGGGCGTTCGAGATCTACCAGGACCCGCGGATGTGGGACACCGACAAACTGCACATGTCCCCGGTGGGGCACAAATACATGGCCGCGCAGGTGCTTTCGGCGCTCGGCGTGCGGCACACCCTCAAGCTCAAGCAACTGGAACCGCTGGAACGCGCGGGCTGGCGGGAGCTGGCTCGGGCGGAACGGGCCTGGCTGCGGGACTGGGTGGTGCCGATGTTCGGGCGCAAGCTTAAAGGCGTCACGCTGGGGGACAACCTGCCGCCGCGCTGGCCGGAGCCGGTGCAGGTTTCGGTGGGGCTGAAGAAGCTCGCTAAACAATCCGGCCGCGCGCCGGTCGGCTGACCCCCGGGGCCTAAACTGGTTCCATCATGAAGACTATGCGCAGATTCAAAACACCCTTCGTCTGGCTCGTCGTTGTGGCCATGGTGGCCACGATCGGGGCGGGCTTCATCACGCAGTTGGCCGGGCAGTAAGGGGCGCAGCAAGAGGTGGCAATCCAGGATCCGGGCGAGACCGGGCAGGCCTTTCCCGCGGCCCCGGACGTTTACAGCGAACCCACCCGCAAGGTCGGACCGGGCTGGATCACCGCCGTCCTGCTGACCAACCTCGGCATCAACGCGGTCCTCTTCGCCTCGCTGCAGGTGCTGCTGGCCCAGCAGTCGCAAAGTTTCGACGCCGCCAACAAGGAAGCCGTGCTGGCGCTGGCCACCGGGTTCGGCGCGGCCGTATCGCTGGTGGCCAACCCGATCGCCGGGGCGCTGAGCGACCGCACTACCTCGCGGCTGGGCCGCCGCGTCCCGTGGGTCCTCGGCGGGACCATTCTGGCCTTCGCCGCCCTGCTTATGCTCGCCGGAGCCCCGAACATCGCCGTCATGGTGATCGGCTGGTGCCTGGTCCAGGCCGGCTGCAACGGCGCCTACGCCGCGGTGACGGCCACCATTCCGGACAAGGTGCCCACGCTGCAGCGCGGACAGGTGGGCGGCTTGGCCGCGATGGGCCAAACCGTGGGCATCGTCTTCGGTGTGGTGCTGGCCAATCTCGCCGGCGGCTTTGTCCTGGGCTACATCTACTGCGCCGTGTTCCTGGCCGTGAGCATCATCGCGTTCCTGGTCAAGGGCCGGGATATCCCGCTGGATCCGGCCCTCCGCCCGCCGTTTGTGTGGGGCCGGTTCCTGAAGAGCTTCTACATTTCCCCGGCCAAGTACCCCGATTTCGGCTGGGCGTGGCTGACGCGGTTCCTGGTCAACCTGGGCAACAACCTTTTCACGCTCTACCTGTTCTTCTTCCTGCAGGACGCAGTGGGCCACACCGATCCGGCCGCCGGCGTGCTGATCCTGACGGGCATCTACGCGGTGATGGTGATGATCACCGCCGTCATCGGCGGACCGTGGAGCGACCGGCTGGGCCGCCGGAAGCCGTTTGTCATCGCTTCCGCGGTGACCATTGCGACGGCGTCCCTCCTAGTGGCGTTCTGGCCCAGCTGGCCGATGGCCCTTGTGGCGGCGGCGGTGCTCGGCGCCGGTTTCGGCATGTTCCTGGCGGTCGACTTCGCCCTGCTGACCCAGGTGCTGCCCAACGCGGCGGACCGGGGCAAAGACCTGGGCGTGATCAACGTGGCGAACTCGCTGCCGCAGGTTTTCGCTCCGCTGGTGGCGGCCCCCGTGGTGCTGTATCTGGGCGGCTACACCGCACTGTTTGTGCTCGCTGCGGTGGTGGGGCTGCTCGGGGCCGTGTTCGTGGTGAAGATCAAGGGCGTGCAGTAGGCGGGCAGTAACGGAATAATCCGGGTGGAACCGGCCGTTACGCGGTGTGGGGACCCCGTTCCCCATTGTTTCTACGGCCTGTAGAATTTAGGTGTCAGGACGGCAGCGTCGAAAGGAAGCTTGTGGATATTTTCCTCGACCTTCCGTTGGGCTGGGCGATTCTGGCACTGTTCTGCGTCGCAATGATGCGCGCCAATGCCACCTACTGGATCGGCCGCGGAATCGCCGCCGGCGGCCGCCATACGCGGTTCGAGCGGCACCTGAACGGCACCGTCATGAAGCGCGCCGAGCGGTTCATGAACACTTTCGGACCCTTCGCCGTCACGCTGTGCTTCCTCACGGTCGGCATCCAGACCGCGGTGGTCAGCAGCGCCGGAATCGCGAGGATGCGCATGATCCGGTTCCTGCCCGCCGTCGTGCTGGGCAGTCTCCTCTGGGCCATCGTCTACGCCACCGTGGGGATGGCGGCGATCGCGGCCTGGGTGGCGCTGGTGCTCGCGTCCCCGGCCGCCGCCGTCGTTATTGTGGTGGTGCTTCTGGGAATCCTGGGCTTCCTGATCTGGCGCAGGAACCGCGGCAAGCGGCAGAACCCGCAACCGGAAAAACTAACGACGGCGGAGCCCGCCGAGGGCGCATCCGATCCAACATTCAGTGCGGCGCCACCGGACCACACGGACCGTTCCGCATAGGCTGGGGCTATGGAAGCCCAGATCATCGTCACGCTCGTTTGCGGCCTGCTCATCGCCGTCGGTGTTGCCGGAATTATTGTTCCCGTGCTGCCCGGTGCCATCACCATCGGCGTCAGCCTGCTCATCTGGGCGCTAGTCCTGCAGAATACGGTGGGATGGGTGGTCTTCGGTCTGGGCGCAGTGCTGGTGGTTGCCGGCATGCTGGCCAGCGCCGTCCTGACCGGCAAGCGACTGAAAGGCCGCCAGATTCCCAACCGCTCCATTGTGGTCGGCGTGGTGGTTGGCCTGGTGGGAATGTTCGTCATCCCAGTGGTGGGCCTGTTTGTTGGTTTTACGGTAGGCCTGCTGCTCAGCGAGTACCTGCGCCAGCGGGAACTCCGTCCCGCCCTGCACTCGAGTGCCGTTGCGCTGAAAGCGATGGGGATCGGCATCCTGATCGAGCTGGGCTGCGCCTTTGCGGCCGGCAGCATCTGGAGCATCGGCGTGATCCTGCACTTCTTCTTCTGACCCCGCGGCCTTCCGCCGGGCGGCTCGCCCACCGCCTTACTCTTCGTGGAGCAGACCCGTGATGCGGTAGGGGATGACCTCCCGCAGGAACATCTGTGTGGACGTCCTGGTGATGCCCGGGCACAGCCTGATTTCCTCGCTGACGCGGTACAGGTCATCCGGACTCTTTGCGACCACCCGCAGCAGCAGGTCGGTGTCTCCGGCCGGCGCGTGGCATTCGAGCACCTCCGGAATGTTCCGCAAGGCGTCGATGGCGTCATTGAGCTTGCTCTGGTCCAGTTCGGCGCTGACCATGGCCGTGACTCCGCGTCCGACAGCTTCGGGAACCACCCGGGCCGAATTCGGACGCAGCGTGCCGGCGGCAGCCAAGCGTTCCAGCCTGGAGTGCACCGTGCCGCGGGCCAGCCCGAGCTTCTGCGCGAGCAGCATGACGGGAATCCGGGGATCCTCATCGAGGGCAAGGAGGATTTTGCGGTCCGTCTGGTCGAGTTGCTGCAAAATGACCACTTCCTGTCCTGCCAAGCCTGCTTACTTTGATCAGTTTGACCAACTAATAAACCAACTATTGCACGGATTGTCCGAGCCCTGTTGAAATGGATTCCAGAACGGGCCGCGCCACAAGCAAGTGCCCGTGAGGTGCAGGAGAAACGGCACAACCCGCCGCGAACCTGTCAAAGGAGCCCGCAAGGCACCGACCTTGTTGTTCACACAGCTTTAGACCCCTGAATCCGCCGATCCTGGCAGATACAGGGGTCTTGCTGTTTAGGCGCACTGGATGGGCGGGCGTCAGCCGGAGGCCTCCACCGGGGTCTGGGCCCGAGGCTGGAAGAACCGGCGGTAACCAAGGAACAGCACGATGGCCAGTCCAATGGTCACCGTGATGAACGTGAGCGTGGTGTCTCCGGACAGGAAGCCGCGGAAGATGCTGTAGATCAGGGTGAAGAGGCTGCCCAGCATCACGCCGTTGGCCAGAACCCTGTTCCGCTTCTCAAGCAGCAGGCTGAGCCCGAGCATCACCACCGATGCTGCCAGCGATACCGTGGTGACATTGCGGTTGTAGGCTTCGTTTTCCTCCATCCAGGCACGGTTCGCGATCTCGTATTCCTGCTGGGCCTCCTGCTGCTGAGCCAGCTCTTCATCCGTGGGCGCCGCATTCGTCGGGACGGACAATTCGATCGGGAATTCCGGCATCTCGGGCGGAGGGTAAAAGGTGCGGACGCCGAGACCGACGAACAACGCAAGAATGACCCCGAGGAAGACCGTGTAAACGGCCTTGAGTACTTTGTCGTCCATGAGCAGATTCTAGGTCTGTTGCCGGTTGCGAGCGTGGCCGCGGGAGAAGTGCTCCCGATTCGTTATTGCCGTCCGTGGCCTGCAGCCGCGTAAAGGTTTTTAACGCCTCAGCTTGTTCCGAAGCCGCCAGCCGCCATATGATCGAACGCAGTGGCACGGGGCTTTAGCTCAGTTGGTAGAGCGTTTCGTTCGCAATGAAAAGGTCAGGGGTTCGATTCCCCTAAGCTCCACTATTGACGGGGATTATTGCCTCGCTCCGGGGATTACCCCTCACTATGTCTCTTCGGCTAGTCTGAAATGCCATTGTCATCGCACGAACGGGCCGCTAGGACGGCTTTACCGGCTCAGAGAGATACGGACTGAAGTCAGGCCTCCCCCGGCAATTCGCTTCAAGCCATTTCCTTGTGCTGTCGCGGTTCTCGGGTGTTCCACCCCGGCCACAGGTCCCGCAACTATTCTTGCGTGCTGAAGCGGGGATGGCTGCACCAAACCTCTAATCTTCATTAATGGCGTGCTCTGACAAGGGCAATCATGGTTTAGCCGGAGCGGGGTATGTGGCTACGGAGCTTCCGTCGGCGCGATGGCTAGGGCCCACATCCCCGTGGCGTTCACCGCACCCACTTTTCAATTTGGCCGGCAGGCAATTCCACGGTGTTGGCGACCGGTGTGCCGCAGGGAGCGATGCCTGAACTGATCTCACCATCGGCCCCTGCGATCTTCACCGACATGGAGCTAAGGCCTTGCAGGCCATGGTGATGCGTTCCAACCGGGACCTCCCGGTAAGAAGGTCATCCCGGCGTCACCACCCGGTGCGATACCGCCGGCGCCTGCCGAAACCCCTCCGCCTGCCACAGGTCCCCACCGAGGACCTTCTGCGCCCACGCTTCCGGATCGCTGTGCAGGCTTGCCGACTCGGCTGAGTGGCCGCCCACGCAAGCCGTCAACGACAGCAGCAGGATGGCCGTGGCGGCGACGGGCAGCGAACGCGTTGTCATGACGGCAGCCGAGCTAGGAACCATGACCATTGGGAGGCTCAAGCCCCTCACCTCCGAACAAGCTCCCAATTTATTCGCGCTGCTTGCCCAGATCCAGTTGCCCGCGCGCCAGCTTCTCCAATCCCTCCTGCAGGGCCAGAGGGGCAAGTTCCCATATCGGACGGAGTGGAGCCCAAAGCCTGTGATGCCGTAGGTGTCCCGGGGGAGGAGTCGTTCTTCGGCGACTTTCTGCAGGGCCTCCAGCTGGCCGATGACGTCCTCGGAGGCGCGAACAGGTTGATCAGCACGGCATCCGGAACGGTGCAGGCTACGGTTGAACCACGCTATGCGAGTCGCCGTCGCGGTCGCCTTCGTAATCCGGAAAGACATCGGCGCTGAAACCGATCCCTGCCCTGGCAAGGGGCAGAGGCCTATGGGTTTGATCCCCCGCGGGGTGACGAGGAACGGGGCCGGCGGAACCTGCGAAAGCAGTAGAAGAGGATGAGCAGTGCTATCAGGCCGGAGGAGATCAAGGCGAGTCCGACGCCCCATCCTCCGGGAAACCACCACTGCTCACCGAACATCCACCAGTCCGGCATGGACGGTCGGACAGTCCATACGACTCCTGTCGCAACAACCATCAGCCCGCCCATGGCGCCGGCTAGTATACGGGGCCACGTTTGCACTTCCGCCATCGCTAATCTGATCGCGCGGATCTTGACGCGGCCAACCAGATGCTTTGCCCAGGCGTTGTGCACCGAGAGCACCACCAGGCCGCTCACGATGGCAAGCAGGCCCGGGCCCGGTAGTACGAGCATCGCGACACCAACCAGGATGAGGGTCCAGCCGAGCACCTCGACGCCGGTCCGCCGCACCCACAGCGGGATGGCATCGATCCTTCTCCCCATGGGGAAATCCTCCCATGGGTGCGTCGTCTGCAGAGCAGAAGGCTCCGAATCGGTCCGGAGAAAAAGACCTTGCCCGCCAGGTCTGCCCGCCGCTAGAGCTCAATCCTGTACTGGAGGTGGCTGAGACAGCAGGCGTCGGCCAGGACGTGCCGCCTACTCGAAGCGTTCAACGTCCCACTCGAGGATTCGCGGTTCTGCAAGACCTTCGGTGACGAACGGATCATCGGCGAAGAAACGTTCAGCGTCCTCCCGCGAAGTGAAGATTCCCATCGAGGCGCCGGCAGGATCGGCGGTCTGGAACGGGCCGAGAGCAATGAGCCCGCCGCCGTCGGCACGGAAAGCCTCATAGTAGGTCTTGTGACGGGGAAACGTCTCTATAACGCGCGAGAGGTCGATGCCATCACGCAGGCTGTACATCACGACGTATTCCATGGACGCGATCCTACCGGCGGCTTAGGTAGCACGGAAGATTATCTACGCGCATGCCATCTCGTCAAGGGCTGGCTGGACGCTTGCGGGTGAAGGACCGGCGAACATGACACTGGTCCCTTTCGTGCAGGACGCCGCCCCATTGACCTGCCCTGATCCCGGGCGTGTACTAGAAATGAACGGGCGCCGGCAGGAAAGGCGCCATGCCGGCAAGTGGCCCGAGCGCATGCGGTAGGGCCGGGAGCGAGGAACCCATGGGTGAGGTGCGGGAGATCTTGGACAGGATGACCGCGGCCATGACGTCGAAGGATTTAGCGGCGTTAGCTGCCTGTTACGCGGAGGATGCGGTGGCCGTTACACCTGACCAGGGCGAACTCAGCGGACGTGACGCTATCCGCAGCTACATGTCGCAGCTGACAGAGGCGTTTCCGGACGCCGTCTACGAGTCTATTGAAAGGCACGAGGCTGGAAGCGTCGCAATCGACGAGGGATATTTCATCGGGACCCACACCGGCCAAATGCACACGCCCTCAGGTGAGACTGTGCCGCCGACTGGCCGGCAGCTGAGGCTTAGAAGCTGTGATGTTGCCCGAGCCGAAGGCGGCCTGATAACTTCCCACCACTTCTACTGGGACCAGCTTGATTTCATGATGCAGCTGGGACTTTTGCCGGAACCTGATCCCGGAACCCTCTAGCCCCTTTGACCAGGAGCAGTTCGTCCAAGTTCGCCTGGGCGGGCAAGACTTCCTGCGCAGGCGGCGCCGGATAGCCGGCTGTCGTGAGGCAAGCCACCAAGCGGATATTGCCGTTCCCCCCTTAAAACGTTTCTCCTGTGCAAATAATGGGGAGTACAAACAGAATGGAGGAAGCAACATGCGTGGAAGCAATCTTATTTGGACCATCGTAGGCGTCCTGGCAGCCATTGCCTTGATCATCTGGATCGTTTCGGCGGTTTAGGACATCTCCTCCGAGCAGTTAGAAGAAGCCCCGGTCGCATTCGGCCGGGGCTTCTTTGCGCGCCACCACGTTGGGCGCTGCCGCAGTCAGCTGTTCCCGAAGCCGGGTCGCAAAGACTAAGCGCGAGGAGGACTTATTGTGGAGGCAGGATACGTTCGGCTATCGAATCGAGGAACACTATGACCACGCTCAAAGAACAGCTCCAGGCTGACGTCGTCGTACATATGAAGGCAGGCAACAAGGTTGCTTTGACCACCGTGCGCAACGTTCTGGGGGAAATCGCCACGCGCGAGAAGTCGGGCAAGACACCCATGGAACTGGATGATGCCCAGGTGACTGCCCTCCTGCAGAAGGAAGCAGCCAAGCGACGCGACACCGCCAATACTTACACGGAAGCGGGACAGGACAGCCGCGCTGCCGCCGAGATTGCCGAAGCGGAGATCATCGAGGCCTACCTGCCGGAGCCGCTCACGGCTACTGACGTGGAGGCCATCGTGGACGAGGTCATAGCCAGCCTCAAGGCCGACGGCGCCGAGCTCTCGATGCGGCAGATGGGCGTGGTGATGAAGCCGGTCACTGCCAAGGTCGCCGGCCGTTTCGACGGCAAGGCTGTCAGCGAGATCGTCCGCACCCGTCTCGCGCAGTAGCTGCCCGCACGCCACCGATAAGTGGCACACTCTGTTCCATGCGTGAATTCGTTGTCCTCGGCACTGGCTCGCAGGTTCCTACGCGGACCCGCAACCACAACGGGTACCTGCTGCGCTGGGACGGCGAGGGGCTGCTCTTCGATCCGGGGGAGGGCACGCAGCGGCAGATGATTCATGCCGGTGTTTCCGCCGGTCAGATCACGCGCATCTGCCTTACCCATGTCCACGGCGACCACTGCTATGGCCTGCCCGGCGTGCTGTCGCGCATGGCGCTGGACGGCGTCGCCCACCCGGTGCACCTGCACTATCCGGCCTCCGGCGAGGAAGTTGTCAAAGCGCTGGTGTCCGTTTCGTCCCCGGGCATCGATCTGCGACTGCATCCGCACACGGAGGCTGGGCCGATCGCGCCGGGACTCGAGGTGCGGCGCTTGCATCATCGCATCGAAACCTACGGCTACCGCCTCGTCGAGCCTGACGGCCGGACCCTCCTGCCGGAGAGACTCACAACTGCCGGAATTTCAGGGCCCGACGTCGGACGGCTGCAGCGCGAGGGGAAGCTGCGCGGCGTGAGCCTGGAGGACGTAAGTGTCCCACGGGCTGGCCAGCGCTTCGCCTTCGTGATGGATACGGCTCCTTGTGCGGGTGCCGAGGAACTGACGGCCGGCGCCGACATGCTGGTGGCCGAGTCCACGTTTGACGACGACGACGCCGAGCTGGCCGCCCAGTACCGCCACCTCACCGCCGGACAAGCAGGTGCACTAGCGGCTGCCGGCGGGGTCGGGCTGCTGGTGTTGACCCACTTCTCGTCGCGCTATGTCGACGTTGGCCCGCTGGCGGAACAGGCGCGGGCGCAGGCGGGCGGAGCAGCTGTCCAAGCCGCAAATGACTTTGACCGGATCGCCTTCCCCAAGCGACGGCGGCAATCTGCTTAGAGGTTTTTCCAAGCCTCGTATACGAAAGTAACTAGTGGTCAGAGACCCCAGATGGTCAAAGGCCCCGGACCCCGACAGCTCGCCCCAGCTGCCGGGGTCCGGCTATATCCGCAGGCAGCGGAGCGCGAAGTGGAGGACCGGGACGAGCCGGCCCTCCACGCACAGCCTGACGCCGCGCTTCTTGTTGATCCTAATTAATGCTTGCCGTCGCGATCACGGTTACAAATGCGGACCGAGTCGTCGCTACGTACCCAGCCTTCTTCTTCACTGTGGGTGAAGGCCACATAGCGACCGCAACGTAGGTCGCGGAACTTGACGGTGAAGTCTTCCTCATCGTCGTCGAGCCATACGCGGTCCTTCTCCACGAAATGTCCGTTACGGAAAAGGTAGACGGTTACCCTCTGGTCGTCTTCGTAGTTCTCGCCGGTGACCTCGACGGCCCTGTTCCGGATCCTTTCGATATCCAGTTCAGCGTCGTCATTATCGCCGTCGTCCCAGTCACGCCCATTGTCGTCGTCCCAGTCACGCCGATTGTCGTCGTCCCAGTCACGCCGATTGTCGTCGTCCCAGTCACGCCGATTGTCGTCGTCGTCGTGGCCCCGGCCGTCGTCGCCCCGACCTGGCCCATCCGCAACGGTGGCGGATCCGGTGTCTGCGCTGGCTGGTGCTGCAAATCCCAGTCCTGCGAGGAGTCCAAGCAACATGCCTGTGATCAGAGTAAACACGCGCCAAGTTACTGACTTTTTCATGATGACTTTTACTTCCTGGTTTTTGCCGGGCACAGCGAACCCCTCGGGCGTTCGCCTCGTTTCCCTAAAACGGCACAGGCCCCCGGCCGCGCATCATCGCGTGCCGTTCATGTTGTGCGAAGACCGATCGCGGCATCACTCGGACCGGCTCGTTATCGTACACAGTTCCCAGTTTGCTTCAACTGGTGAAGCCCTCCCCAAGGAGCTTGCCCCTACACCGTGCTTCTGCGGTGTGTCTGTAACAGTAGGCCTGCAATAACTCGCCTACAACCCCGAAATTGGGTATTTACTTCAGCCGTTAGGCCGCGCAGAACCTCCCGGGCACTCCCGCAAATTGGGGGGCCTTGTTCAAACCTCAGTTGGCGGGCTCGTGGCGCGAGAACGTCAGCGTCTCTCCGCGCGCTCCGTCCATCCAGATGCTCTGGCAGGCAGCGGCCATTTCTTCGAGTCCTTCGACCACGGTCCCGAAGACATTTCCCGGTACCCACCCCTGGTCCCCATTGATCAGCAGGTTGTTGCGGCCGTAGAACAACGCCAGGTCGATGATCGCTTCCGGTGTCTGGACCCGGTCGTCGTCCTTGTAGCCGTACGCAGGGGTGTGAAGGATGTCCGCGTTGAAGGTGAAGTAGCACAGGTCGCCGGGGATCGGGGTGATGGTGGTGTTTTCCGGCCCGGGCTCCTGCGGCGCGAACGCCGGAAGCAGGTTGTAGATCTCGTTGCGCGCATACTTGCCGTGGAAGACCTGGCCGGATTGTGGCAGCGCATCCCAAACTGCTGCTGCCGTCCTCGGAGCCTCTTCATCAAGCAGCCTGGCAATGCAGGAGACTTGCCGCTGCTCCAGCGAAACCTTGATAAACCGCGCCACGTGATTCTCCTTGCTCGGGCAGAAAAAATACACAAAAAATTTCCTCGAATTCTTAATGCGAGCGTAACCGATCATGCCCTACGATTGTCAACAATCAACCATTACAGGACGCGTGGGGGAGGGGAAAATGACTTCAGTTGCGAGCTACGCAAGTGTTGTCCCGGCAGGACCGCTAGTGCTGAACAAAATCGGCGTTGTCGCCCCTTATGACATGGCCTTGGACCACGAGATGGCGCGCTGGGCCGAAGGGCGCGCTGACCTCTATTTCGCGCGCTCGCCCTTCGAGCCTGTCCTGGTCGGCGTCGAACAGGCCGAGCTTGTGAGCCGGCCGGACATTGTCGCCGACACGGCCTGGCGGATCAGCGCCGTATCACCCGATTGCTATATCTACGCTTGCACCTCCGGCAGCTTTATCCATGGCCTGCAGGGTGAACGGGAATTCGTCTCGGCCGTGCAGGGTTACGGCGTGCCCAATGTCCTCACCGTTTCCGGCGCCATCCTCAAGGCCCTGGCGGCACTCGATCTGCACAGCATCGCCGTCGCCACGCCCTACACAGCACCCGTCACCGAACGCTTCGTGAAGTTCCTGAATGAGGGTGGGATAGACGTCCGGCACGTCTCGATGCTTGGGTTGTCGGGTGAGATCTGGAAGGTCCCCTACTCCTACACAGCCGAACTGATCGTTTCCGCGGACCGGCCTGATGCCGAGGCGATCGTGGTGGCCTGCACCAATTTGCCGACCTACCACTTGATCGAGCCGCTGGAGCGCCTGCTCGGCAAGCCCATCATCACCGCCAACCAGGCCGTCATGTGGGCCGCCCTCCACCATCTTGGCCTGGCGCCGGTGGGGCCGGGGCAGCGGCTCCTGGCCGTCCACCCTACTGAACGATAGAACACCGAAAGAAAGAAAGCAGGTGCAGAACATGACCCGAGTGCCCACCATCGGACTGCTCTACCCCGGAGTCGGAGCCGAGGACGACTTCCCCCGGCTGGAACAACGCCTTGCGGGCCAGCTTCGGTTGCCGGTGGTCACGACGGCCGGCGGCGACGTGCTCCATACGGTGGACACTCTCCTGAGCGTGGGCAGTTCGGCAAACCTGCTTGAAGGCGCGCGCCGGGTCGCTGCCTACCAGCCCGACGCGGTGATGTGGGCCTGCACCTCCGGCTCCTTCGTGTACGGCTGGGAGGGCGCGCAGGAGCAGGCCCGCCGGATCGGCGAAGACCTGGGCCTGCCGGCATCCTCGACCTCGCTGGCCTTCGCGCACGCGGTCAAGCACCTCGGGTTGTCTAGGGTGGCCATTGCCGCCAGCTACCCCGAAGACCTGGCCCGGCACTTCCGGCGCTTCCTCGCGGACGCAAGCATCGACGTCGTTCATCTGGGCAGCAGCGGGATAGCGACGGCGGGGGAGGTGGGCCTGATGGGCTTGGACGACATCGCCCGCATGGCCGCGGCCGCCGACCGTCCCGAAGCGGAGGCGGTGCTGATCCCGGATACCGCCATGCACTCGCTGGCCTGGCTCGACGAACTCGAGGACGCCGTCGGCAAGCCCGTGCTCACGGCCAACCAGGTCACCGTCTGGGAGGGGCTGCGCATCGCCGGCCTGCTGCGGAACTTCAGCGGCCTGGGCAGCCTGTTCCGCTCCACCGAAGCCATCCGAATTCCGGCAGGAAGCTGATCACCATGACCACCGAAACAACGACGACGGCGCTCGCCGACTTCTCCGCGGCGGAACTCCTTCAGGGGTACAAGGCCAGGGAAATTTCGCCGGTCGAGGCCACTGAGGCGAGCCTGGCGCGCATCGAAGCGCACAACGCCGAATTCAACGCATTCTGCCTCGTCGCGGAGGATGAGGCGCTGGCGGCAGCACGGGAGTCGGAGGAACGCTGGGCCGCGGGCAAGCCGGCCGGGCCGCTGGACGGCGTGCCGACCTCGATCAAGGACCTGCTGCTGACCAAGGGCTGGCCGACGCTGCGCGGTTCCAAGCTGATCAGCCCCGACCAGGATTGGAACGAGGATGCTCCGGTGGTCGCCGCGATGCGCGCGGCCGGTGCCGTGTTTGTCGGCAAGACCACCACGCCGGAGTTCGGTTGGAAGGGCGTGACGGACAATCCGCTGACGGGCAACACCGGCAACCCGTGGGATGCGTCCAAGACCTGTGGCGGTTCGTCCGGCGGTTCGGCAACCGCCGTCGCACTGGGCATGGGCGCGCTGTCCGTCGGGACCGACGGCGGCGGCTCGGTGCGCATTCCGGCGTCGTTCTCCGGGATTGTGGGCATGAAGCCGACCTACGGCACCATTCCGCTGTACCCGCCGACCCCGTACGGCACGCTGGCGCACGCCGGACCGATGACGAGGACGGTTCTGGACAATGCCTTGCTGCTGGATGTGCTCGCCGCCTCCGATCCGCGGGATTGGTCCGCGTTGGCGCCGCCGCGGCAGTCCTTCACCGAGGGGCTGCACGACGGCATCAAGGGGCTGCGGATCGCCTTCAGCCCGGACCTGGGTTTCGCTGACGTTGATTCGGAAGTGGCGCGGTTGGTGGCCCGGGCCGTTGACCTTCTGGCCACGCTGGGCGCGGAGGTCGAGACTGTCGATCCGGGCATCCAAGACCCGATCAACGAGTACCATGCGCTGTGGTTCGCCGGGGCCGGCAAGGTCATCCGTGCCTATGACGAGGCGCGCTGGGGCGAGCTCGACCCGGGACTGCTGGAGGTCTGCCGGCAGGGCCACGCGTTGACCGTGGACCAGTACCTGGACGCCAACGCCGTCCGGGCGAAGCTGGGCCAGCGGCTGGGCGCTTTCCACGAGCAGTATGACCTGCTGGTCACGCCAACCATGCCGATTCCGGCGTTCGACGTCGGCTGTGAAGTTCCGCCGGGATCCGGCCTGAAGCGGTGGGCCCAGTGGTCCCCGTTCACGTACCCGTTCAACATGACCCAGCAGCCGGCCATCAGCGTGCCGTGCGGTCTGACTGACTCGGGGCTGCCGGTGGGGCTGCAGATTGTGGGCCCGCGGCACGCCGACGCGCTGGTGCTTCGGGCTGCCGCGGCGTATGAGCAGGCGCGCGGGGAATTCGGGCGGCCGCCGGTGCTTGCGGCAGGGGAGCGACGGGAGTAGTCCGGCGCCGGAGCGTTCAGCTGACGGACTGTTCAACCGGCGGAGTGCTTAGGCGCTGGCCGGCGCCGGGACTGCTGCGGCGTCGGGCTTGGAAACAGCGGCCGGCTTTGCCGCCGCTCCGGCCGGTGTCTTCCCATCGCGACTAGGTGTCTGTCCGTCAGGCGAAGGCGCGTCGGCGTCGGCTTCGGCAGCTGTTATGTCTGCTTCCTGCAGCCGCAGCATTTCCTCCATGGACTCAGTGAGATCCACCGTCGCTGTATCCATGTGGTTCACGATGGCGGCATGCAGGCCCTCGGCGTCCTTCGCGACGAGCAGGTCGATCATCTGCTGGTGCTCCTCGACCAGCATGTCGATCCGGCGGTAGGAGATCTTGACGTGGACCATGCAGATCCGGGATTCGGCCGCCAGGGTGACGAACATGCGTGAGAGACGCGAATTGCCCGAGGCCGCGACGAGTGTTTCGTGGAATTTCAGGTCCAGTTCGGCGACCTTGCTCCAGTCCCGCGCCGCCACGGCGTCCGGCAGCTTCCGGACCAAAGTGGTCAGCTTTCGTGCGGCCTGCTTGACGGCCTTGTCGCCGGCTCCGATGATCTCGGACGCGGCCGCCGTTTCCACAGCACGCCGGGCGATGTAGATCTCATGGACGTCCTTCGGCGTGAGCTCCAGGACGAAGACTCCGCGGTTCCGGTGGCCCACGAGCAGGCCCTCCTGGCTCAGCCGCTGGAGTGCTTCGCGCACAGGCCCGCGGGACACTTTGAGCTTCGCGGCGATGGCAGCCTCGGTGACCTGCTCGCCCAGCTCAAAGGAGCCGTTGATGATGCGGTTCCGCAGCCGGTTGGCGATCAGGACAGCGGTGGGACGCTCCTCCAACGCCGCCAGATCGTCAAGTCCAGGCATGTTGGAAGCCCTCCGTCGATTGTTGACCATTCGCTAATGTCATCACGACCATTCTAGGTCGTCGGGCTTGGCAAATGTGGATTGTCAACAATCAAGAATGCTATTGGCCGGGATTCCTGCGCTCCTTGAGCTGCCTGAGTTCCTCTTCCGCGCCCAGCCTGGTCTCCAGTTCCTCGAAGGCCTGCAGTACCTGCGGCGAGTTCGGGTCCGACCAGGCCAGCTCTTCGTAGGCCGCGGCCTGGGCCTGCATCCGGCGGGCCTCCTGCTCCGCTTCCCTTGCGGCGGCGTTGGCAGCGGCGGCCTGCTGGCCGGACGCGGTCAGGGTTTCGCGCATTCCCAGGGCCGCCTGCGCCGCGTTATGGTCTGCCTTGAGGGACTGGTAGCGCAGCCTGGAGTCCTCGATCCCGTGCTCCAGCCGCATTAAAGTCTGTTCGAGCCCGCGCACCTGAGCGTCCAGCTGCTGGCGCTGTGCCGTCAAGGTTTCCAGCCGCTTGCCCACGGCGATGCTGCGCTGCAGAGCCTGCCGCGCGCCGTCGTCGTTCCCTGCCTGCACCGCTTCTTCAGCGGAGCGGTTGAGCGAAGCCACCTCAGCGGCGGCCTGCTCGGCCAGCAGCTCCACGCGACGGCGGTTTGCGGCGACGTCCGCGACGCTGCGGCGGGCCTGGTCCAGCAGGTCCAGCTGTTGCTGGTGGGCGCCATCGAGAGAGCTGATGGGGTTCTCGGGTTCCTGGTTAGCAGCCGACCGTTTGGCCCGGATGATGCGGGAAAGGCGTCGTCCGATCGACATGGCAGGATCCTTAGCGGTGAGAGGAGCTGGGCAGGGTCAGGGCCGTGGTCAGGGGAGCTGCCGCGAGCCGTAGGCCGTGTTCCAAGTCCGGAGGGCATCCACTTCCATCGCCAGATGCGTACTGACGCGCTCGATCTGCGAGGTGCTGACGGTATGTCCGTTCTGCAGCAGCGACTGGCGCAGCTCCGCGGACAATCCGGACAGCCGTTCAACCTGCTCGGCAAGTCCCGGGACCAGCGTCTTGCGCAGCTGCGGATTCGGTTCACGCTGGGCGAGATGCAGTTGTTCGTCCAAGGCGCGTTCGGCGCGGGCAAGATTGGCAGCTACCGCCGGCAGATCGCCCAGCGGCCGGCCCTGACCATCGGCGGCAGCGAGCGAGCGGACGGTTGCCTCGGAGGATCGCTCCAGCTGCATTCTCAGCCGCGCCAGTTTGCGTCCGGCATCGTCCGCGGCGACCGACCGGACGGCCATGCTGCCCTTCCGCACCCCGCGCTGCACCACGCCGGAACGCCGGATCCGGCGCACCACCAGCCAGCACGTGACGGCGAATGCCAGACCCATGGCAACTACCACGGCGCCGCCAATCAGCAGGATCTGCGGCACTACCTCGGTCACAAATTCGGTGGCACTGGGGTCAACGGTGGTTGGGAGCATAACAACCATTCTGCCCTCCCGGGTCTGCTTCTTGCTAGTGGCGTGATCCGGGCAACGAAAAACGGAGCCGGTCTCTTCGTGAGAAGAAACCGGCTCCGTTTTGGAAATCAGTGTGCGGCGTTAGCCGCAGCCACCTTTAGAGGGCGCGGATGTTCGCTGCCTGCAGGCCCTTGGGGCCCTGGGTGGTCTCGAACTCGACCTTCTGCTCTTCGCGCAGTTCGCGGTAGCCACCATTGGCTTCGATAGCCGAGTAGTGAGCGAAAACGTCGGCAGAGCCATCGTCCGGAGCGATGAAGCCGAAGCCCTTTTCGGAATTAAACCATTTCACAGTTCCTGTTGCCATTTTTGTACTCCTCTAGAGCCTTGAATGAGATCCCGCTTTTCGGGACCCCTCGCAGCGGTGTTCTTTACGGCCGTTCAGAGAAGCACAAGTCACTCCGGCGGAGGAACCTGTTGCTAAAAATCAAATGCGCAACACAACAACTACAGGGATAACTGTACAGGATGTTTCAGGGGGTCAATTACCACTGCTTCTACCGCTGCTTCGCGGGCGTTCAGCCGCCGTCCAGTTTCGCCGGTTACAATGAAACGTATCTGCAGGGCATACGCCCGTTTATCACACGGCTGGGAAGTCGGACCCAATCCCCCTGAAGGCCGTATGAGCATAACAACGTCACCGGGTAATACCCGCACAACCCGCGGAACCTCTGCCTCGAGCAGCTATTCGAATCTGATCAAGACCATCCGCGAAGCCGGCCTTCTGCGCCGTCGCACGTCTTTTTACATCACCCTCTTCGTGGCCCTCTGCCTGGGGCTGGCAGGCGCCGCTACGGGCTTTGTGCTGCTGGGCGACAGCTGGTTCCAGCTGATCATCGCCGGTGTGCTGGGAGTCCTGTTCACGCAGCTGGCGTTCATCGCGCACGAGGCCTCGCACCGGCAGGTGTTCGAATCCGGCCCCGCGAATGACCGTGCCGGCCGAGTGGTGGCTAATGTCTTTGTCGGCATCAGCTACCAGTGGTGGATGAACAAGCACAACCGCCACCACGCCAACCCCAACACGTTGGGCAAGGATCCGGACATCGAGCAGGACACCATTTCGTTCCTGCCCGAACAGGTCGCCGAGCGCAAGGGCTTCATGGCCTGGATGACCCGCCGCCAGGGGTACCTGTTCTTCCCGCTGCTCACGCTCGAGGGCCTGAACCTGCACGCCACCTCCATCCGGTACCTGTTCTCCCGCCAGACGGTCAAGGGCCGCAAGCGCGAACTGAGCATGGTCTTCGCCCGGCTGGCCCTGTACATCGCGGCCATTTTCTACTTCCTGCCGCTCGGCATGGCCTTCGCGTTCATCGGCGTGCAGCTGGCCGTCTTCGGCGTCTACATGGGTGCGTCCTTCGCGCCGAACCACAAGGGCATGCCGCTGATCCCGAAGGACTCCAAGGTGGACTTCCTCAGCCGCCAGGTCCTGACCAGCCGCAACATCATCGGCCGCACCCCGCTGGGCAACCGTTTTGTCAACGGCCTCATGGGCGGGCTGAACTACCAGGTAGAGCACCACCTCTTCCCGAGCATGCCGCGGCCCAACCTGGCCCACGCCAGCGAGATCGTCCGCGAATACTGCGCCACGCACAAGATCCCCTACACAGAGACCACCTTGCCGCAGTCGTACGGCATCGTGATCAACTATCTGAACAAGGTGGGCCTGTCGGCGCGGGATCCGTTCGATTGCCCGATGGTCAACACCTACCGCCCGCGGTAACCTCCAGACCTTCAAACAACGACGGCGGTGCCTGGCAGGCGCCGCCGTTTTCGGCTTAAGTGCGGCTTACGACGGCGCCTGCCGGCGTTGTGTCGCTCCTTCGGGCGTGTCCAGTGGATGCGCGATCTCATCCTGCGGCATCCGGGCAATAAGAATGGCAGCGATTGCGAGCACAGGTGACGCCACGGCAACCACCACGTAGATCAGCCAGATCGGCACCAATTCGGCGACCGGACCGGCGAGAGCCATCGACACCGGCATTAGGGCCAGCGAGACAAAGAAGTCCAGACTGGAAACGCGGCCGAGCAGATGGGACGGAACCCGGCGTTGCAACAGCGTTCCCCAGATGACCTGCGCCACCCCCCAGGTGAAGCCACAGGTGGCAAGCGCTGCAGCCATGAGCCAGAAGCTGTTGGTCAGCCCGAGAATGCCCATCGGCACGGTTCCGAAACCCCACAGCAGCATCATCAGGGTCAGATAACGCCGGGGCAGCCGGAAGCTGGACACGGTCAGCGCGCCGGCCGCGCCGCCGATGCCGAACATCGCCAGCATGAATCCGAACGTCTGGGCCCCGCCGCCGAGCTGTTGGCGGATGGCGAACGGCAGCAGCACTTCCAGCGGCCCCATCAGCAGCAGCAACAGGACAATGGCGTACAGCAGCGTCCACAACAGCCACGGGGTGCGGACAGTGTAGGCAACTCCTTCGCGCAGGTCAGCCCACACAGAGGGTCGGGCGGGCACGGAAGGTTTGCCGCCGTCATCCGAGTGCAGACGCAGCAGGATGGTGAAGGCGATGGTGTGTGCGGCAGCGATGAGGGCAGCGGTGTGCCCCGGACTGGTGGCCGCGATGATCATGCCCGCTACCGCAGGACCGGCTGCCTGCTGCAGCACCGGCTGCCTGCTGCAGCACCGGCCGGATGGTGCCCTCCATGCCGTTGGCGGCGAGAAGCTCCTCGGGTGGCAAGATGCGTGGCAGGATGGCGGAGTACGCCGGGAAGAAGAAGGCCGACGCGATGCCCAGCATCGCCGCCGCGGCTGCCACCTGCCACAGCTGCAGCCGCCCGGTCAGGGCCAGGAGCGTGACGGAGGCCAGCGCCAGCAGGTTTACCGCCTCCACACTGATGAGGATCAGCCTGCGGGGGAGCCGGTCCGCCGCAATGCCGCCGAGGAGCACAAAGGAGACCAGCCCAAGACCCGCCAGCGCGGCCACAAGGGACAGCTCTGCCGGCCCGCCGCCGAGGGCGATGACCTGGTAGACCATGGTCACCGCCCACATGCCGCTGCCGAAGATGGAGATGGACAGGGCCGTGATCAGGATCCGGAAGTCGTGCCGGCCCAGCGGCCTCAAGGCCCGGAGCCTACCGGCCCCGGGCCGGTGCGCAGCAGTACTCACGCGCTGTTTCTGTGCGAAAAGCTTCTTCATGGCGGCTGTCGGTTCCTGTGCGGCCGATGACTGCGCCGAGCGGTGGCGTTCGGCCGCGCAGTTTTACTGTCCGCTTGCAACGCCGCCGCGTCAAGAGGGACGAAACGTAGAAAACGATGCGGACATTCTCTACAAAAGTCATCGGTACAAGGGCTCAAGTACGGTCGAATCCGAACTGACGTCGCACTGGCCGACGCTGCGCTGATTGTAGATGGATCCAACTGCACTCTTGCCGACTAAATGTGCACGCAGATGACACCTTCGCTGGCACTGGAGTGATGACGGACCGGAGACTAACCTGAGATGACCGGAGGGAGACACCGTGATGGGTGCGCGCGACTCTCATCAGCGGGGTCAAGGCCCGGCGATGAGTATGGCCGCAGTTGGAGCTGCCCGGCTGGAGGTTCTCGACGCGGGCTCGGGTGAGCCCGTGGTCTTCGTCCAGACCGCGCTCACCGCGGACGAGTTGCTCCCCGTGGCCGACCGTTTGCGCGACCGGTTCCGGACGATTGTCTACCGCCGGCGCGGGTACGGAGAGAGTACCCCAGCTGCGGGCCCGGGATCGATCTCGCAGGACGCGGCCGACTGCTGCACCCTGCTCGAAGTGTTAGGGATCCCGCAGGCACACGTCGTGGGGTTTTCCTACAGCGGGGCGGTCGCGATGCAGCTTGCCGCGGACGCGCCGGAGAAAGTGCGCAGCCTGACGTTGGTAGAACCACCACCGGTGCACGTCCCAAGTGCTCCCGAATTCCGCACCGCCAACGAGCAGCTCTTCGCAGCCCGCCGTGCCCGCGGTCTCGACGCGGCACTCGAAGAATTCCTGACGCAGGTCATCGGCCCGCACTGGCGCACGGACATCGAGCGATACTTGCCCGGATCGGTCGAGCAGATGAGCCGGGACTCGCGCACGTTCTTCGACGTCGACATGCCCGCGCTGCTAGCCTGGCAGTTCTCGGCCGAGGATGCTAACCGCATCAAATGCCCAGTCCTGCACGTGGGTGGCACCGCCAGCGGACCGTGGTTCGCCGAGGTCCGCCGGCTCATTTTGGACTGGTTCCCGGATGTCGAGGACGTCGTGGTGGACGGCGCCGATCATTCGCTGGCCATCACCCACACCGCCCAGGTCGCCTCGGCCCTCAACTCGTTTATGCGCCACCCGATGCCCTCAACCGGGGAACCGTCCCGATAGCCGAAACCCTACATCTGGGTGAAGGCCGCGGTGGCCGGATCCGCCCCGATCCGGTTGCCGGCTTCCAGCGCCGTGATGGCGCTGACCTCGTCCGGGGCAAGCGTCAGCTCGGCTGAAGCGAGGTTCTCAGCCATGCGCTCCGGGCTCACGGTCTTGGGGATGACGATATTGCCCTGCGCCAGATGCCAGGCCAGGACAATCTGCGCCGGCGCCGCGTTGTGCTTGGCCGCCAAATCGGTGACCGTAGCGTGGTTCAGGTCCGCGCCTTGTCCCAACGGGCTGTAGGCCTCGATGGCGATGTCGTGCTTGCGGCTCAGCTCCACTGTCTCCGCCTGCTGCAGTGTCGGGTGGATTTCGATCTGATTGACGGCCGGGACAAGGTCCGCTGCTGAGAGCAGTGTCTCCAGGTGCTCCGGGAGGAAGTTCGAGACGCCGACGGCGCGGGAGCCGCCGTCGGCCTGGATCTTTTCCAGTTCCTTCCAGACCTGGACATAGAGGTTCTGCGCCGGAACCGGCCAGTGGATCAGGTACAGATCCACATAGTCCAGGCCGAGCTCGCGCAGGCTGTTATCGAACGCCTTACGCGCCATGGACTGCTCGCCGTTGCGCAGCTTGGTAGTGATGAACAGGTCTTTGCGGGCAATGCCGCTGGCCTTGAGGGCGGCCCCGACACCGGACTCGTTGCGGTAGGCCGCAGCCGTATCGATATGGCGGTAGCCCGCTTCAAGGGCTGCTTCGACGGCGCGCTGGGTTTCGGCCGGCGGCACCTGGAAGACACCGAAGCCAAGCTGGGGGATGGAGACGGAGTTGTTCAGTTCGATCGCGGGCACAGTGGCCATGGTGGTTTCCTTCACTGGTAGACGGAGAGGCTCTTTCGCGGGCTACTTTTTGGGTACGTGAACGCCGAAGACTCGCAGTTCGGCCAAATGCTGCGCGTCCTGGTCCTCGATCGTGATGTCCACGATGTTGTTGCGGCCGTAGCGAGTACGCTCGACGCCGGTGGCGAGCAGTTTCGAGCCGGCCGCTCCCGGTGCGATGTAGGTGATTTCCGCCTGGCGGGAAACGGAGGGGTGTCCGAGGGATTCGCAGACGAACGCGAAAACAGTGTCGCCCAGGGTAAACAGATAGCCGCCATGCAGGATGCCGTGGCCGTTGAGCATGCTGTCCTGCACCGCCATGGACATGACCACGCGGCCGGCTTCGGCTTCCACCACCTCGATGCCCAGATGCTGCGAGGACTTATCGAAGGAGTAGAGGTGGCGGATCCGGTCTTCGACCGTCTCGTAATCTTTGGCTGCGGGCATGGTCACAGTTTCCTCCATGACAGTGGCGTGGGTCTCGAAGTCAACCGTATCGGAGAGACAGCCCGATCGAGGACGCTGCAAGAAGTCAGTCGTCGCTGGAGAGGATCTGCCGGCGTGCGCTGAGCAGGTCCACTCCGGGACGGTAGGCCACGTAATTCTCTGCGGCGTCGAGCACTTCGACGATGTGGGCGCGGTCCGCTCCGACGAGTCCGACGCCGAGCCCTGCGCGCCGGTGCAGGTTGTGATGGTCGACTTCGGCGATGGAAACGTCGAAGCGTTTGCGCACTTCGGCAATGACGGGCCGGACTACAGAGCGTTTCTCCTTCAGGGAATGGACGTCTCCCAGGAGCAGGTCGAATTCGATCCAGCCGATCCACATATACCCATGGTGCCTTGGCTCGGATGATTTGTCGCTGGTTCCCTAGGGCAGCCGAAGGCGCGGTCCCGCGGCGGAATCAGTTCAGGTGCCGGTCGAGGAACGCCAGGGAGCGGTTCCAGGCATCGGTTGCGGCGGCTTCGTTATAGGCGTTCGGGTTGCGGTCATTGAAGAAGGCATGGCCGGCATTTGAGTAGACGACCGAACGGAAGCTGATTCCAGCTTCCTGCAGGCCGGCCTCGACTTCCGGCAGTTTTTCGATCAGCCGCGTGTCGCGCTCGCCGTAGAACGCGAGTACCGGGCAGTGGATGTTGCGAAACTCGTCCAGGGTGAAGTTTGCGTGGCCGTAGAAGGGTACTGCGGCCTTCAGCTCCGGTTCGTGCACCGCCAGCGACCAGGCGTAGGTGCCGCCGAAGCTGAAACCAGTCACTGCGATGCGTCCGGCAACGGCGGTGTTGCCTTTCAGGTAGTCGAAGCAGCGCTTCGCGTTGGCGACAATACCGGCGGCTGTCTTCTTCGATCGCAGCGGGGCCAGGAAAGGGCGTATCCGGGGCTGCGTGGCGCTGCGCTTTTCCGGATACGCCATCGCCTCGCCCAGTCGGGCGGCCACGTTGACGTCCAGTCCCGTAGTCGAGAGCAGGTCAGGGGCGATGACAAAGTAGCCTTGGGCGGCGAAGCGGTCGGCTACCTCCTTAACATGATCGCTCAGGCCCCAC
This sequence comes from Arthrobacter sp. Soil_C_60, assembly GCF_057656375.1. Classification (NCBI taxonomy): domain Bacteria; kingdom Bacillati; phylum Actinomycetota; class Actinomycetes; order Micrococcales; family Micrococcaceae; genus Arthrobacter; species Arthrobacter sp. Soil_C_60. The sequence goes on from NZ_JBDGKM010000008.1 coordinate 70,633, forward strand.
ACCTCGTGGATGACGATGAGGCCGCCTTTGATATCCAGGCCGGGGCTGCTCTGGTAGACCGGCAGAGCGTTCTCGCCGGTGCCGAGCTCGACCATTTCTCCCATGCGGCCACTTTCGCACGGCTCCGCGCGGGGGAGAAGGGCCAACTGCCGCACCAGCGGGTTTGGACGTGACGGCGCTGGTTGCGGAGGGCGGGTCAGGTCGAGCTTGGCCACGATTAGGATGTTCTGAATATGAATAATGGCCTAATATGTATTTCTCATTAGTAATGACTGCGTCCTAATCTGGATGCGGTGGTAGGCATCAGGACGCGAAGAAGAAACGGAGGTGCGTAGTGGAAACCCGGCACCTGCGTTATTTTATTGCCGTCGCCGAGGAGCGGCATTTCGGCCGCGCGGCAGATCGTCTGCGTATGGCCCAGCCGCCTCTCTCCCAGCAAATCAAGCAGCTTGAAGAGCAATTGGGCACGCTGCTTTTCACCCGCACCACGCGCAAAGTCGAGCTCACTGCGGCCGGTGAGATGCTCCTGGAGCGCGGGCGGCGGATCCTCGAAGACCTGGAAACACTGGAATCCGATGTCTCGCAGGTGGGCACGGGTGTGCAGGGCATCCTGCGGATCGGCTTTGCCGGTTCCGCAACCTACCGCTTAATGCCGCAGATCGTCCGGGAAGCCAAGGACAAGCTGCCCGGGGTCCAGCTCAAGGTCCGCGGCGAGATGCTGACGCCGCAGATGGTGGACGGCTTGGAAGACCACAGTCTTGATGTGGCGATTCTGCGGCCACCGGTGCGCTCCGCAGGCCTGGAGCTGAAGTTCCTCGAACACGACGAACTGGTGGTGGCGCTGCCGGATGATTCTCCGCTGGTCGCCTTCGAAGTAGTCTCACTCGAACAGCTCGCGGGGGAGCGGTTCATCAGCTACCCGGCGAATTCCGCGGTCAACGAGGCCTTCATCGATGCCTGCCGCAAAGCCGGCTTCTACCCGAACGTTGTACAGGAAGCCCGCGAAACGTCCACCCTGCTTTCCTTCGTCGCTGCCGGCACCGGGGTGGCGCTGATCCCCACCACCACACGCACCCTCTCCATCCGCGGCACCGTCTTCCGCGAGCTCAAGGACGCGCCCATCGTCGACCTGGCTATGGCCTGGCGCGGCGCCGACACGCGGCCGCTGGTCGCCCGCTTCACCGAACTTCTGCAATCCGTCACCCAGCCCGTAAAGGAACGTTGACCCGTGAAAATCGAGCGCATCGAGGCCATTCCCTATTCCATTCCGTACGCCAAACCGCTGAAGTTTGCCAGCGGCCAGGTCACCGAGGCGGACCACGTGCTGATCCGGGTCCACACCGATGAGGGCATCGTCGGCACCGCCGACACCCCGCCGCGGCCCTACACCTACGGCGAGACACAGGACTCCATCGTTTCGGTGGTCACGAAAATCTTCGCACCCGCCGTCGTCGGTCTTGATCCGATGGACCGGCAGAAGATCCAGGCCATCCTGTCGCGGACCATCCACAACCAGACCGCCAAGGGCGGGCTGGACATCGCGCTCTGGGACGTCATCGGCCAGGCGGCCAACGCCCCGGTCAGTTCCCTGCTGGGCGGCTACACCGATGCCATGGACGTCTCCCACATGCTCGGCTTCCAGCCCGCGCAGAAACTGCTCGACGAGGCCCTGCGCTTCCGCAGCGACTACGGCATCAACACCTTCAAGCTCAAGGTCGGACGCCGGCCGCTCGCGCTGGACATCGAGGCCTGCCATGTCCTGCGGGAGGGGCTGGGCCAGGACACCGAGCTGTACCTGGACGCCAACCGCGGCTGGACCGCCAACGAGGCGATGGAAGTGCTGCGCCAGACGGACGGCCTGGGGCTCTCGCTGCTCGAGGAACCGTGCGACGCCAAGGAAGCCATGAGCCGGCGCCGGCTGGTGGACAAGTCCCCGATTCCCGTGGTGGGAGATGAAAGCGTGCCGACGGCGGGGGATGTTTCCCGCGAGCTGCTCTCAGGCGGCTGCAACGCGATCAGCATCAAGACCGCCCGCAGCGGTTTCACCGAGGCCCAGCAGATCCTGGGCCTGTGCACGGGCCTCGGCGTCGACGTCGTTATGGGCAACCAGATCGATACCCAGATCGGCACCGTTGCCACCGTGACCTTCGGTGCCGCCCACGAAGCCACTTCGCGCCGCGCCGGCGAGCTGTCCAACTTCCTGGACATGAGCGATGACCTGCTGGCCGAGCCGCTCGAGATCAAGGACGGCAAGATCAGCGTCCGCCAGGTCCCGGGCGTGGGGGCCGCCATTGATGAAGCCAAGCTGGCGCATTACCGCCAGGACAACAAGTAACCAAGCCGTTCCCAACCGAAGGAATCCCATGCTGTATCTGGTCCGAATGGACGTCAATATTCCCGTCGACATGCCCGCCGAGGAAGCCGCCTCGATCAAGGCCACCGAGAAGGCGTACTCGCAGAAACTCCAGCAGGACGGACGCTGGGCCAGCATCTGGCGCGTTGTCGGCGAGTACGCCAACTACTCAGTGTTCGACGTCGAAAGCAACGATGAGCTGCACGAACTGCTCTCCGGGCTGCCGCTGTTCCCGTACATGGACATTGACGTGATTCCGCTGGCGAAGCACCCGTCCTCGATCAAGTAGGACGCCGCTGCTAGCGGCAGGCCGACGTCCCCTGGCTCCCCACAGGAGTCAGGGGGCGTTGCCTTGCCGGAGCTAGGGGCGTTGGCCTTCCGGCCGGTACCGCACCGCCAGTTCTGTGCGCGAACGGATCTGGAGCTTCGCGTAGATCCGGGTCAGGTGGTACTCCACCGTTTTGACCGAGACGATCAGCTCCTGCGCCGCCTCGCGGTTGCTCCTGCCCTGCGCGACCAGCAGGGCCACGGCGTGTTCCTGCGCCGTCAACGAACTGCCATCCGCGTCGTCGCGGCGCTGGACATCCACGCCGCTGGCGGCCAGTTCACGGTCGCAGCGAGCCACATAGGCCTGCGCGCCGAGCAGGGCGAAGGCCTGGCGGGCAGCGGCTAACTGCTCCGCTGATTCGCGCCGTTTGCCCGCGCGCCGCAGGCTTTGGCCATAGGAGTACTGCACGCGGGCACGGTGGTAGGGAGCGGACAGCGGAGCCAGCTGCCCCAAGGCGCCTTCGAAGGAGCGGCGCATGGCGTCGAGGTCGCCGCGCGCGGCATGGATGCGGCCGCGTACCGCTCTCAGCTGGGATAGCGAGGTGCGGTGCCGGCGCTCCGCGGCCAAGCTCTCGTACGGCGCGAGGAACGCCGAGGCTTCGTCCAGCCGGTCGAGCAGCACCAGGGCATTGGCATACGTATCCTGCCAGATCCAGAAGAACGGTTCGGACCGCCGGGCGGTGTGCGTCTGCGCCAGCGGCGCGAGTACCCGGACAACCCCCTGGTAATCCGTACCGGCCTCCAGCAGCTGGGCCTGCGCCAGCAGTGCAGGGCTCAGCATGCTTTCGTAGTTCTCCGCAGAGGCCGATCCGAGCCGGAGATGCTCTCTGGCTTGGTCCGGGTTGCCGCGGAGCGCATGGATCTGGGCGCCGGTCCAGTGGAGCAGAGGCCGCAACAGATCAAGTTGTGCCCGCTCCAGTTTCGCCGTGGCCGCGCCGACCGTGGCGAGGGCGGCGTCCCAGTCGCCCAGCGTGAAGTGCGTGCGCGCCAGCCAGGCGCTGGCCCACAGCGAGATGCGCAGCGATCCGGAACGGTACTCCGTGGGCACGGCGGCCTCCAGCTGCATGCGCGCGGTTTCCGGATCGTCTAGGGCGAGCCGGGCCCAGCCGCTGCCCAGCAGGACCCGCTGGCTGTGGGCGCCCGGAGGGGCATCGGCCAGCACGTGCTCATAGTGCCGGTGGGCGGCGTCGGGCTGGCCGGAGGCCGCCAACCCCAGACCGATGATCGCCTCCGTTTCGATAGCGGTAGGGCTGCCCGGCGCGGCCAGATCCACAGCACGGGTGGCCCATTCGATGATGTCGGCGCCCCGCCACCGTGCCAAGGCGTGAATGACCTGGCGCTGGGCGATTTGGGCGCCGATCGCCCGGTCCTCGGGCGGCCGGCGCTTCCAGGCATTGTCCAGATGGAACTGCGCCTCGGCCTCCCGGCCGCGGCAGATGGCGAGGTAGCCCAGCACCCCGTCGCGCTCGGCCGTGGCGGGCATGCTCTCAAGCGCCGGAAGCAGTCGGATGGCCCGGACCAGGCGTCCAGCACCGACCAGCGCGTCGGCCGCCCGCACCAGCCGGCCCTGCCGGTTGCGCGCCTGCGTGCTGAGCCTGCTGGCCTCCAGCAGCGCGTCGGCGGCAGCCGCCCACGCTCCCATGGAGGCCTGCGTGGAAGCAAATTCATCCAGTTTGTCCGCCAGTTCGTCGTCCGCCGCCGGAGCGGACCGCGCCAGATGCCACAGATGCAGGGCCTCATCCGGCAGTACCTCGGCGGCCTGGCGGTGCAGCTCGGCGCGCCGCAGTCCGGACAGCTGATCATAGACCGCGGCCCGGAAGAGCGGCAGCCGGAAGTCGAGCAGGTGTGCATTGTCGGAGAACTCGGTCCGCAGCAGGCCTGTCGTTACGGCGGCATCCATGACGGCCAGGGGATCGGAAACCCCTGCGATTGCGGCGATGTCGAAGAGGTCGCCGGACTGGCCGATGATCGCCGTTGCCTCGATCAGTGCTCGGACGGCGGCGGGAACTTCTTCGAGCTGGTGCGCTACCTGGGCGGCGACGGAGGTCGAGGCCGGCAACCGGCTGAGACCGTCCCCGGCGGCACGCGCGGGCAGTTCCGGCAGCAGCTCGCAGACATAGCTGGGCAGGCCGCCGGTGTGGCGGCGGATCTGCTGCGCGGCCGGCCCGGACAGTTCCCGGCCTGTGAGGTGCTCGTGCAGTTCGCGGATTTCTCCGGGGGACAGCGGCTCAAGCAGCAGCCGGGTGATCCGGTGGCCGGACAGGTGGCGCGCGGTGGCGCGGTCGATCGCGGCGGTGCTGTCAAGGGTCAGCAGGACCAGCAGCGGACCCGAAGCCGGGTCTTCCGCCAGCTGGAGCAGCTCGTGGACGGATTCGGCGTCCACCCACTGGATATCTTCAAGAACGACGGCGGCCGGTCCGTCTTCCCGGAGCCGGTCGAGCAGGTCCGCCGGATCGCTGCCGTGTGCCAGGCGGGACAGGGCGGACCGGGGCGCGGACTCGACCCATTGGAACCCGCCGGAACGCAGGACCTGCAGTTCCGGATGGCCGGCCAGGAATTTTTCCAGTAGCGCGCTCTTGCCGATACCGCCGGGGCCGGACAGGACCGCAGTCCTGGACCTGCCCTGCTTAACGTCCTGCAGGAGCTCCTCGAGAACGGAGAGCTCCTGCAAACGTCCGACAAAAAGGCTGTCGTAATTCCGGTAAACCATCGCCTACGAGCTTAGCCCGCTCGAGCTTGGCCCGATGGCGCCGATGGCGCCGATCAGCCCAGATCGCCGCCGGCCACGGGCAGGATGGTGCCCGTAATGTAAGACGCTTCGTCCGAGGCCAGGAAAATGATGGCCGCGGCCTGCTCGTCCAAGGTCCCGTAGCGCTTGAGCAGCGAAGAGTCCACCGTCTGGTCGACGATCTGCTGGTACCAGGCCTTTTCCTGTTCCTGCTCCGGTTCGGGTCCGCGTTTGACTTTGCGGGCCGGGGCCTCGGTGCCGCCCGGAGCCGTGGCGACAACGCGGACGCCATGCTGTGCGGCTTCCAGCGCCAGCGACTGGGTCAGGGCATTGACGCCGCCCTTGGCCGCCGCGTACGGCGCCCGGTTAACACCGCGCGTGGCCACCGAGGAAACGTTGACGATCACGCCGGCGCCCTGCGCGATCAGCTGTGGCAGAGCCGCACGGCACGTCCACAAGGTGGGGAACAGCGAGCGTTGGATTTCCTTCTGGATCTCCTCGGCGGCGTAGTGCTCGTACGGCTTGGCCCAGATGGTGCCGCCGACATTGTTGATCAGCACATCGATCCGGCCGAAGGCGGCGACGGCTTCGGCCACCGCCGACTCCGCACCGTCGAACTGTTCCAGATCGGCCGTCACGCTGCTGGCTTTGGCACCGTTGGCGCGGAGCTCCGCGGCCACCTCATGGACCAGTTCGGCGCGGTCCACCAGCACGACGGCGGCGCCCTCCGCACTGATCCGGCGGGCCACGGCCAGCCCGATGCCTTGCGCGGCGCCGGTAACGACGGCGATCTTGCCGTCGAACCGGCCCGGGAACACCTTGGGCGCAGCCGCGGGCCTTGCCTCCGGGGCACCGGTCATGCCGAGGCTCCGACCAGGTCCGCTGCGACTGCCAGGGCGAACTTTTCCGAGTAGAAGTTCGCCGGGGTGATGCCTTCGGACTTCAGGTAGCCGCGTACGGCCTCGACCATGGGAGGCGGGCCGCAAAGGTAGACGTCGACGTCGCCGTCGTTGACATGCGTCGGTTCGATCAGTGCGGTCACGTAGCCCTTGTTCGGGGCCTCGCTGTCCGGATCCGCCACGCAGTAGTCCCAGGTGAAGCCCTCGATCGTCTCGGCGTAGTGGCGCAGCTTGTCCAGTTCCACCAGATCCGCATCGGTGGTCACGCCGAGAATGAGATGTACCGGCTGGCCGGGCGCCGTCGTCGTCATGGTTTCGAGCATGGCCAGCAGCGGGGCCAAGCCGGTGCCGCCGCCGAGCAGCAGGGCCGGGCGCTTGGGTTCGCGGAGGAAGAAGCTGCCCATGGGGCCGGTGAACTCCAGGGTGTCTCCGACCTTGGCTTCATCGCTCAGGTAGGTAGACATGGCGCCGCCGTCGGTGATCTTGACGAGGAAGGAGATTTCTTCCACGTCCGGCCCGTTGCTGAAGGAGTAGGAACGCTCGACGCCGCGGCCGGGCACCTGGATGTTGACGTACTGGCCGGGCAGGTAGGCCAGCGCGGCGCGGTCGCCGACGGACATGCTGAAGCCGATGGTGGTGGGCGAGTAGCGCTTGATGTCCGTGACCGTGCCCGTGTGCGTGCTGGCACCGGTCTTGGCCATGTCCGAGGTGGTGGGGATTTGCAGCACCAGGTCGCTCTTCGGCGTCATCTGGCACGGCAGCGCGTAGCCGGCGTCCGCCTCGTCGTCGGTGAGCGCCTCGTCAATGTAGTCGCCGCCGTCGTACGTACCTGACTCGCAGAGGGACTTGCAGGTACCGCAGGCGCCGTCGCGGCAGTCCAGCGGAATGTTGATGCGCGCCTTGTAGGAGGCGTCCGCGACGGTCTCGTTGGGACCGCAGTTGATGAAGCGGGTGACGCCGTCTTCAAAGCTCAGTGCAACCTTGTAGGTCATGGGGGTGTTCCTTTCCGGATGCTTCAGATCAGATGTGGTAGATGTCCACGACGTGGTGGATGTAGTCGTTCTTCAGGACGACCTTCTTCTTGGTGATGACGGGCTGGCTGCCGCTGCAGTCGAGCGTGTAGAAGGAGGTGCCGAAGTAGGTGTCCACATTGTTGTAGCGGTAGTACAGGGTGAACCAGTTGAAGCGGATGTCGATGACATCGCCTCGCTGCTCGATGATTTCGACGTTGGTGATGTTGTGGCCGGTGCGCGGTTCGGGCAGGCTGGTGGCGCTGGAACGGTCGGTGCGGATCCGGAAGACCCGGTCCTCCAGGCCGCCGCGGTTGGAGTAGTAGATCAAGGAGATCTCGCGCTGCGGGTCCTCCGTCAGCTCGTCGTCATCGGCCCAGGCGGGCATCCAGAACTCGGCGTCGGGGTGGTAGCAGTCGAGCCACTTCTCGAACTCGCGGTCATCCAGGAAGCGGGCTTCCCGGTACAGGAACTGGCGGATCCGTTCGAGTTCGACCGCCTGTTCCTCGGCACTCAGGCTGATGGTGGTTGTTTCGGTGCTCATAGTGGTGTTCCTTCCGCTCTCGCTCTAGTGTCCGCAGCCAGTGGACGTGCCGGCCTGTGCGGCGGCGGGGTTCGCGGCGCGCTCAGCCACCTCGCGTTCCTCGGCGGCGACGGCGGTGTGCATGGTCTCGGCCCAGTAGCTGTGCTGGACGGGGTAGAGGCCTTCGTCCTCTGTCTTGGCGCCGCTGGAGAGCGGGTTCAGGCCGATCTTCTTGGCCTGCTCGTCCGGCCCGTTCAGCTGGTGGGTCACGCCGCGGCTCATGTCGTTCCAGGGAGCGGTTTCGGCCAGGTAGGTCTTCTGGCAGGAGCGGAACTCCTCCAGGTCATCCGGGGTGGCCATGCCGGAGGCGTTGAAGAAGTCCTCGTACTGGCGGATCCGGTTCGCGCGGGCGGCGTCGGACTCGCCCTTCGGCGCGATGCAGTAGATGGTCACCTCGGTCTGGTCCACCGAGATCGGCCGGAAGTGGCGGATCTGCGAGGAGAACTGATCCATGATGTAGACGTTCGGGTAGAGGCACAGGTTGCGCGAAGCGCCCACCATGAACTCTGCCTTGTCGGCGCCGAACTCCTGCGCGAGCTCTTCGCGCCGCTCGTACAGCGGGCGGTCCTCTGGATTGCCCCACCACATCCACAGCAGCAGGTGGCCGTGCTCGAAGGAGTAGTAGCCGCCGCCCTGCTTGCCCCAGGTGCCCGCGTCCATGGCCTTGGTCTCGTTGGCCGATTCGCCGGTCCCGCGCCGTGAGGTGGTGGCGGCGTAGTTCCAGTGCGTGGCGGAGACATGGTAGCCATCGGCGCCGTTCTCGGCCTGGACCTTCCAGTTCCCGTCATAGGTATAGGTCGAAGCGCCGCGCAGCACTTCCAGGCCCTCCGGGGACTGGTCGATCAGCATGTCCATGATCTTGGTGGAGTCGCCCAGGTGCTCCTCGAGCGGCTTGACGTCTTCCTTCAGGGAACCGAAGAGGAAGCCGCGGTAGGACTCGAAGCGGGCGACCTTGGTTAGGTCGTGCGAGCCGTCCTTGTTGAACTGCTCGGGGTAGCCGGCGTCGCGGGAGTCCTTGACCTTGAGTAGCTTGCCCTTGTTGTTGAACGTCCAGCCGTGGAACGGGCAGGTGAAGTTGTTCCGGTTATCCGTCTTGCGCCGGCACAGCATCGCGCCGCGGTGGCTGCACGCGTTGACCAGGCAGTTCAGCTCGCCGTCCTTGGAGCGGGAAATGACCACCGGGGTGCGGCCGATGTAGGTGGTGAAGTAATCGCCCACGTTCGGGATCTGGCTCTCGTGCGCCAGGTACACCCAGTTACCCTCGAAGATGTGCTTCATCTCGAGCTCGAAGATCTCCTCGTCGGTGAAGATCTTGCGCTTGGCCCGGTGGATCCCGTTCTCGTGATCCTCGACGACGGCATCGTCCAACGTAGCGCTGACATCGCTAAGTGCTTGGGTCATCTTCGTCTCCTTCATCTATGTCCGCGGCCACGCAACCATGTGGTCGCTGTCACGCGGGGTCTTGACATTTAGCGACTACTCTTCCAGCCGGAGGCGCAGCTCACACTAGGGGCGCCCCTAGGGTTGGCCAAGGGTGGTATTGAAACGATCTGCATATCAATACTGCTGCTTTTCGTATTTGTCCGTCCTAAACAATGTGGTTAGGGTTACAACAACACGTTTTTCTGTATCGCTGCTCACCCAGCAGTGCGGGGCGCGGCTTGGGGAAACAGGGCCGCAACCGGCAGCGGTACCGCCAAGGGAAAAGAAGGAAACGACATGACACAGGAAATTCAGGCCACCGCCGCCGCCTCGGGTGCCAATGCAACCGAGCGCTTCCGCGAGAACAAGAAGTTCGCCGCTGACACCAGCAAGGAACGCGTCAACCTGCTGGCTTCCCGCGTGATCGGGGCGATCAATGACACGATCCTGGAAGAGAAGGTCACCTACGACGAGTACAACGCGCTGAAGGCGTGGCTGATCCAGGTCGGCGAAGACGGCGAATGGCCGCTGTTCCTCGACGTGTGGGTGGAGCACTCCGTCGAAGAGGTCGCCAGCGAAGACCGCGAGGGCAGCAAGGGCACCATCGAGGGCCCGTACTACGTTCCGGATTCCCCGAAACAGCAGACCCCGGCCACTCTGCCGATGCGCGACGACGAGCCAGGCACGCCGCTGCTGTTCCAGGGCCGCATCACCAACGTCGACGGCGAACCGCTGGCCGGCGGCATTGTGGAGATCTGGCACGCAGATGACCAGGGCTTCTACTCCCAGTTCGCGCCGGGTCTGCCCGAGTGGAACCTGCGCGGCACCGTGGTTGCCGATGCCGACGGTTTCTACCAGATCAACACCATGCAGCCCGCCCCGTACCAGATTCCGACGGACGGCGCCTGCGGCAAGCTGATCGCCGCCGCCGGCTGGCACGCCTGGCGTCCCGCGCACATCCACGTCAAGGTGCATGCTGCCGACCACCAGCTCATCACCGCCCAGCTGTACTTCGTGGGCGACGAGCACCTCTCGGATGACATCGCCTCGGCCGTGAAGCCTGAACTGGTCCTGGATCCGCAGGACAAGGCGGACGGCACCGGCCGCGAAGTCACCTACAACTTCGTGCTGGACCCGGCTAAGTAAACCTGGCCCAGACTGAGCGGCACCGGGAACGGAGTGATCCGTTCACGGTGCCGCTGCATTTAAGCCTGCGGAGCGGTTGTGTCCGGCTCGACGGCAGACCCGGACTCCGGAGCACCCGCCAGCCGTAGGCTCATTCTCCGCTCAAGCTGGGCCTGCGCCGACCGGTCCAGATGTCGGCCGCGTGACTCCAGCCGCGGAATGATCCTTTGCTGGAACTCCGGGTCCTTGTCGTCGTCGAACTTAAACTTCGCCAGGACCTGCGCCACCTCGATGACGGCGAACTGGATTGCTGGCAACATCCGCGCGTAAGGGCCTTCATCCGCCGCGATGGGGCCGTAGCCGCCCTCGGGCTGGAAGCGGCGCATCTGCTCGGCGAGCAGCGCGGCCTTCTCCCCGGCGTCGGAAACGATGGAGGCTGTGCCGTGGAAGATGACGGCGCTGTAGTAGCTGGTGGGCACGCCGGAATCGGCCGGCGCACCGGTCCGCAGCCCCCAGGTTCCCGGGATGTAGGCATAATCGTCGATCACGCTGAAGGCCACGCTCGGGTTGGCAGCAATGGCCTTCCAAACAGGGTTGGGCCGGGCCAGGTGGATGATGAGGCGGCCGTCGTCATCGAAAAAGAAGTGCGCTGGAACCACCTCCGGAAACCCGCCGCCGGCACTATTGGCGACCAGCGTGCCGAAATCGCGGCCCTGCGCCAGCCAGTCCTGCCATTCGGTGTCGTTCTTCGCCGCATCCCAGGAATGCACCATCATGGATCGAGGGTACGCTGCTGTTCCTGCATTGTCTGCGATACGGTCAAAGCTGATAGCGACAGTTGCCGCCGCAGTGGCGGTAGAGGAAGGGGCCGGCAATGACTTTAGTGGGGTCTGCGGCGACGGTGGTGCTGCTGCGCGATTCCCTGGCCGGGCTGGAAGTGCTGCTGCTCGAGCGGCCGCGGCACACCGGATCCTTCGCCGGCGCCTGGGTTTTTCCGGGCGGCCGGGTCGATCCGGAAGACTACGCTGGTGCTTCCGCGGATGCCAATAACGACGGCGGCGCGGACAGGCCGGGGGATGAGGCGCACGACCTGGCTGCTGCCCGCCGTGCCGGGGTGCGGGAAACCCAGGAAGAGACGGGCGTAGTGGTTCCGCCGGAGAGACTGGTCCACGTGTCCTGCTGGATCCCGCCGACCGAGGCGACGAAGCGGCTCAAGACCTGGTTCTTCCTCGCGCCCGCCCCCGGGCAGGAGATAAGGCTGAACGAGGGCGAGCTGATGGACTACGCCTGGCTGACCCCTGCCGAAGCCCTGCGCCGCCATCAGGCAGCAACCATGCAACTGGTTACGCCAACCTGGGTGACACTGCACCTACTGCTGCAGGACTCGACCGTAGCCGCGGCCTTGGAGCGGGCGGCTTCGGGCAAACCGGAGACCTTCCAGAGCCGACGGCTGGCGGCGAGCGGCGGCAGCCAGGTGATCGTCTGGGCCGGCGACGCGGAATACGAGCAAGACACTCTCGCGGTACAGGCGACCGGCAGGCACCGGCTGACGATGAACGGCCTGAACTGGATCTACGAGCGGAGCTAGCCAGGCCCGCTTCCGCAATAATCAGGCGCCGGCGGTGTTGCCCCCGCTGCCTCCGGAGACCTTGTAGCTCCACAACTCCGCGGACATGCCCACGGGCTTCTGCGCAGGGGCGCCTTCACTGCCTTCCTGCGAGTGGCCGTGGCCGAACGCCTTGGAGCTCTTCCACGCCTCGAAGGACTCCTCGTCCCGCCAGCGGGTAATGACCAGCCAGGTGTTGCGCTCGTCGGTCGGCTGCAACAGTTCGAAACCCTCGAAGCCGTCCTGGTTGTCCACGGCGCCGGCGCGGGCCGCGAAGCGCTTGGCCAGCTCGTCTCCGGAGTCGGCGGGTACGGTAATGGCGTTGATTTTCACGATGCTCATGGGCCTATTATGCTCGGCACCCCTGACCATAGACTGGGTCCAGCCCTATATGACGGCCCTTTATGACAGGAGCGCACAATGGCACGGAAGAAAACGTGGAAGGAACTCAACAGCGGTCAGAAGGCCAAGGGTGCGCTGATGATCGGCATCCAGCTCGGACTGCAGGCCGTGGCACTGAAGGACCTGAAGAGCCGCTCCGCCGCGGAGGTGAACGGGCCGAAGGCAGCCTGGGTGGCCGGTACGTTCGTTAATTTCCTGGGCCCCATTGCCTACTTCCTTTTCGGCCGCAGGAAGGTCTAGCTTTTCGGCCAGTCGCGGTAGGGGATCCGGTCGATCGTGAGGATTTGTCCCAGCCGGCTCCACTCGTTGAGCCCCAGCCGGGCCAGGGGCTTCAACCTGCGTGCCTCCGGATGCCTGCCGTCCAGCATCTCCTGATTGACGACGGCGTGGCTCACCTCCCCGAGGACCAGCCACGAATTGCCCACCGGGATGATCCGGTGCAGCTTGCATTCAAGTGCTGCCGGCGAGTCCGCGACCCTCGCCGGACGCACGGTGCGGCTCGGCTCCATCGCCAGCCCCACGGCGTCGAACTCGTTGATGTCCGCCGGAAAATTGGTGCCCGTGCCGTTGATCTCCGCGAACAGGTCTTCCGAGGCGAAGTTGACCACGAATTCGCCCGTGGCCTCCACGTTGTTCAGCGAGTCCTTTCGCGCCGTTGGGGTGAACTGGACGATCGGCGGATCGGTGGAGGCGACTGTGAAGAAGGAGTGCGGGGCAAGATTGGGAGTGCCGTCGGCGCTGAGCGTTGAGACCCAGGCGATGGGGCGCGGGATGACCACGGAGGTCAGGAACTTGTAGAAGTCCCGGGGGCCGAGGTCATCAGGGGAGAAGTCGACTCGCATGGTTTCATCAGACCACAGCCACGCACATCCGGCGTAGTGATTCGAGACCGGTCAGTGGTGTCATGAACCGCAGTTTTCTACGTTCGACGACGACGAGTAGGGGTTTTCTCCCGAGCGGGTGCGTCACGATGCGGACAAGATCCGCCACGGACCGTTGACCAGCACTATGGCCATAGATATTGTGATGCGGGGCACACGTGGAAGTCTTCGGCTGTGTCTATGCTTTGTTGGGAACCCGGGATTTGGAGAAGCAAGTGAAGAAACTTCGTGCAGCCTTTGCCCTGACAGCCGTGCTGGCCGTGACCGCCTGTGGCGGCGGCAGCCCCTCTGGCGAGGAGGGCGGCGGCGGATCGCCCGGTGCCGCCGGAGAGCTGACTCCGGTCAACGTCGGCGTCATCCCCATTGTGGACGTCGCGCCAATCTACCTCGGTGAAAAGGAAGGTTTCTTCGAAGAAGCCGGACTGGACCTTGAGCTGACCCAGGCGCAGGGCGGTGCGGCGATTGTCCCGGCCATCACCAGCGGCCAGATGGACTTCGGCTTCAGCAATGTCACCTCCCTGATCGTTGCCCGGTCCAAGGGGCTGCCCATGCAGATGGTCGCGAGCGGCTCGTCCACCACAGGCGATGAAAACGAGGACTTCGCCGCCGTGATGGTCAAGCCGGACAGTGGGATCGAGGAGATCACGGATCTGGAGGGCAAGAAGATCGCGGTCAATACGCTGAACAACATTTCCGACTCCACTATCAGCGCCGCCGTCGAAGAGGCCGGCGGCGATCCTTCCACAGTGGACTATGTGGAAATGCCGTTCCCGGATATGCGGGCGGCCCTGGAGCAGGGCAACGTCGACGCCATCGCCGCAGTGGAACCGTTCCTGACACTTGCCCGGCAGGACGGGGCCGTTCCGGTTTTCTCCAACTACGCGCATCCGGTGCAGGACCTGACGGTGGCTGTCTACTTCACCTCCGACGAGATTGCCGAGCAGAAGCCGGAAGTCACTGAGGCCTTCATCGGCGCGATGAAGAAATCCCAGGCGTTCGCCGAAGAGAACCCGGACAAGGTGCGTGCAATCCTCCCCGAGTACACGCAGATTGATCCCGCCATCATCGAGGAGCTCACCCTGCCGAAGTTCGCGCAGGAAGTGAACGCGGAATCCATCCAGGAGATCGCTGATATCTCCCTCAAGGGCGGTCTGATCGAGGAGATTCCGGACATGGAGGCACTGCTTCCGCGGTAACCGAAGCGCACATCCGGTTCGCCGGGAGTCCCTTCAATGGGCATCGAAGCAGACAGCTTTGGTGCCCATTGCCGCGCCTCGTGGAGGGAGTCGCTGGTGTTTTCACAACTATTGACTTTTTCAACGAATTGGTTCTACCGTGGGGGTATCCTCCTGTGACTGCGCTCACGGGATCTGTTGGCTGAGGGAAGTTTCCGGTTTCGGAACATTGCGAAGGGTACGTGTAAGGATGCACAACCAAGGGTTGGGTTCATGGATTCACAAGCGCCGCGTTAAGTCTGCGGGCAAAACCGCCATCATCAGCAGTGCGGGTCAGTTGGCGTATGACGACTTTGCGCTTCGCGTGGACCGCCTTGCCAGTGCCTTTGCCGACCGCGGTGTTGCGAAGGGTGACCGGGTGGCTTACCTGGGCGAAAACCATGCAGCCTTCCTGGAGACGTTCTTCGCCTGCGGAACCCTGGGGGCAATTTTCGTCCCGCTCAACACCCGTCTGGCGCCGCCGGAGATACAGTTCGCGCTGCAGGATTCCGGCAGCAAAATCCTGGTCCATGCGCGCACGCTCGAGGGTCTTGCCGTCCGCGGGGGCCGGGAAACGGCGGTGACACACCGGTTGGTCGTCGAGGACGGGCCGGCCGCTGTATCGCCGGATGACGAGATCGAATCCGGCACCGCCGTCGAACTTTTCGAAGATGCCATCGCTTCGGGCTCGGGCGAACACCGTGATGTGGAGGTCTCGCTGGATGATCCGGCGATGATTCTCTACACGTCGGGGACAACCGGCCGGCCCAAGGGCGCCCTGCTGACGCACGGCAACATGACCTGGAACAGCTTCAACGTCCTGGTGGACTATGACATGGCCAGCACCGATGTGGCCCTGATGATCGCCCCGATGTTCCATGTCGCCTCGCTCGGCATGGGCGTGCTGCCGGCGCTGCTCAAGGGGGCCACGGTGGTCCTGGAGCCCAAGTTCGAACCGGGCCGGACCCTGCAGTTGATCGAACAGTACAAAGCGACGAGCATCAGCGGCGTGCCCACCACGTACCAGTTGCTCTGTGAGCATCCGGACTGGGACAAGACGGACATCAGCTCGCTGCAGAAGCTGACCTGCGGTGGCTCCGCGGTGCCGATGCGGGTGCTGGAAGCTTATGAATCGCGCGGCTTGTCCTTCTCCGGCGGCTACGGCATGACGGAGACCGCGCCGGGCGCCACGAGCCTCGCTCCCAACAAATCGCGCGAGAAGGCCGGGTCGGCCGGACTGCCCCACTTCTTCAGCGACATCCGCATTGCGGATCCTGCCGGTACGGTCCTGCCCGCCCGCGAGGTCGGCGAAATCCAGATTTCCGGACCGAACGTCATCAAGGAGTACTGGAACCGGCCGGATGCCACGGCGGAGAGCTATGCAGATGACGTCTGGTTCAAGTCCGGGGACATGGGCTATGTGGACGAAGAGGGCTACCTGTTCATTTCGGACCGGCTCAAGGACATGATCATTTCCGGCGGCGAAAACATCTACCCCGCCGAGGTCGAGCAGATCATTGTGGAGCTCGAAGCCGTCAGCAGCGTTGCGGTGATCGGTGTTCCGGATCCGAAGTGGGGGGAAGTGCCGCGGGCCATCGTGACGGTCCGGGAAGGTTTCAACCTGTCGGAAGAAGACGTCCAGAACCATCTGCGGGACCGGCTGGCGCGCTACAAGATTCCCAAGAGCATGGTGGTCGTGGAGGACCTGCCGCGGACGGCCAGCGGCAAGATCCGCAAGGCCGACCTGCGCAAACAGTACTCCAGCTGATTCCGTCAGGAGAGTGACGCAAGGGGAGCTGATCCTGCCGGCCGGGCAGGGTCAGCTTTTCCCTGCGTCCGGGGTCTCCGGCTCCGCATACAGCTCGTCGATCAGGGCCAGGCCGCGGTTGGCCCAGGCGATCTCCTGCTCGGCCCGCGCTATCAAGCCCTCGTAGGTGAACTTCTTGAACGCGGCTGTCTTCCGGCGCTGCTCCGGCGGAACCTTGGCCAGGCGCCGGTTGAGCATGGGGCTGCCGCCTTCTTCGATTTCGCGCACCTTGTCGTGCCACTGCTGCAGCAACTCCGCATGGTGCCGGATATGTGCCAGCATCTGCTCCCGGGCTGCGTCCGGCTCCGCCCACTCCAGGTATGCGGCCTTCAGGTGCGCGGGGTCCCGCACGCGCGCATAGTCCAAAGTTCCGTTCATCCAGGTCCGGAAGGCCTCCACTCCGGCTTCCGTAATGTGGTACTGCCGCTTTTTGCCGCGCTGGCCCCAGCTGATCTCCTCGCCTTCGAGCAGTCCGTCCTTCTCCATCCGCCGCAGCTCCGGGTAGATCTGCGAATCCGGTGCATGCCAGACGTGGCCAACCGACGATTCGAACTCCTTGTAGAGGTCGTAGCCGGTCATCGGCTCAACTGTCAGCAGCGCCAGCAGGGCGTAGCGAAGACTCACGCGTCAACCTTTTCTCGTCGGTGTGTTGCAAACCACTATATCCATAGATATGCTGTGTCCCACGGCACTAACTATGGAGATAGATAGTGGATCAGCCGGATAGTGCCGACCCAACTCTTATTCATCTTGTACTTATTCAATTCCGGGTCCCTTCTGTCGTAGCAGATGGGATGCCCGGTGACCGGAAGGAATCACCGTGACCGCAGTGCAGTCCACCAGTTCCACGACCAACAAGGTCCTGGGCCATCCGTTGAACGCCTGGTACGTGGCGGCGTGGGACCACGAGGTGACCCGGAAGCCGATGTCGCGCCGCGTCGCGAACCGTCCGCTGGCGCTGTATCGCACGGAGGACGGCAAGGCTGTGGCCTTGGCGGATGCGTGCTGGCACCGTTTGGCGCCGCTGTCGATGGGCAAGACCATGGGTAAGGACGGGATCCAGTGCCCGTACCACGGCATCGTCTACAACTCGGCCGGCCGGTGCGTGTCCATGCCGGCGCAGGAGACCATCAACCCCAGCGCCACGGTGCCGTCCTTCCCTGTGGTGGAGCGCTACCGCTATGTCTGGGTGTGGCTGGGCGATCCGACCAAGGCGGATCCGGATCTGGTGCCGGACATGCACCAGATGTCCTCCGAGGAGTGGGCCGGCGACGGCGAAACCATCCATGCCGACTGCAACTACCAGCTGGTGCTGGATAACCTGATGGATCTGACGCACGAGGAGTTTGTGCACTCGTCCTCGATCGGCCAGGAGGAGCTCAGCGAATCCGATTTCGTGGTCACCCACGACGGGAGCAAAGTCACGGTCTCCCGCTGGATGCACAACATCGATGCGCCGCCGTTCTGGCTGAAGAACATGCGGGACAAGTTCCCCGGGTTTGAGGGCAAGGTGGACCGGTGGCAGATCATCACCTTCCAGGCCCCCTCGACCATCAACATTGACGTCGGCGTGGCCAAGGCCGGTACCGGCGCGCCGGAGGGCAACCGCAGCCAGGGCGTCAACGGCTTTGTCATGAACACCATCACCCCGGAGACCGACCGGTCCTGCCACTACTTCTGGGCGTTTATGCGCAACTACCGGCTGGAGAGCCAGCTGATCACCACCCAGCTGCGCAACGGCGTGCACGGGGTGTTCGGTGAAGACGAGGAAATGCTCAAGGCCCAGCAGGCGGCGATCGACGCGAACCCGGACTACGAGTTCTACAACCTCAATATCGACGCCGGCGGCATGTGGGTGCGCCGCCTGATCGAACGCATGCTCGAAGCCGAAGGGCGCCTGGTTCCCACCGCGTAGGGGCCGGCCACAAGTGAGACAGGTTATGAACTAATGGCAGCAACAAACGTCGAGGTCTGGCAGCAGGCAACTGTTGTCGAGGCCCGGGCCATCGCCACCGACATCCAGCGCATTGTCCTGGAACCCGCCCTTCCCAAGAAGGCGGAGCCGGGCTCGCACGTGGACCTGAAGGTCATGATCGACGGCGAGCAGGACAAGAGATCCTACTCCGTGGTCGAGTCCAGCGAGGATGGCACGCGCCTGGTCATCAGCGTGATGAAGGCCCCGCAGTCCCGCGGAGGTTCGCTCTTCATGCACACGCTCAAGCCGGGCGACACCCTGGAGATCACCCAGCCGCTGCAGAACTTCCCGCTCCGCGTGGGCGCCGGCCGCTACATCCTGCTGGCCGGCGGCATCGGCATCACGGCCATGATCAACATGGGCCGCGTGCTGAAGAACCTGAAGGCCGACTACACGTTCGTATATGCGGGGCGGAACCGCGCGGCGATGGCGTACCTGCCCGAGCTGCAGGAACTGCACGGCGACAACATGGTGGTCCACGTCGATGACGAAGGTACCTCGCTGAAGGTGGACGAACTGGTCGCGTCGGCGGATCTGGATACCGAACTGTACATGTGCGGTCCCATCCGGTTGATGGACGTGGTCCGCCGCGGCTGGACCGAGCGGGAGCTGAACCTGCCGAACCTGCGCTACGAGACCTTCGGGAACTCCGGCTGGTACGACCCGGAAGAGTTCATCGTCCGGATTCCGCGGCTCGGCGTCGAGGCCACGGTCGGCCAGGGCCGCTCCATGCTGGAGACCCTGGAGGACGCCGGCGTGGACATGATGTTCGACTGCCGCAAGGGCGAATGTGGCCTATGCGAGGTCAGGATCCTGGAACTCGACGGCGCCGTGGACCACCGCGACGTGTTCTACTCCGAACGCCAGCAGCACGCCGCGGCAAAAATGTGCTGCTGCGTCTCCCGCGCCGTCACCACCAAAACCGGAGCCAAGTCGGACGCAGACCCGCACCGGGGACCGGCAGTCGTGACCATCGAAGTCTCCTGACCCAAGCCAGCGGGACGCCCTTCAAATTCGAGCAAACTTCGAGAAAGACAGTAGTGAATGGAACTGCGCGAGCGGATCAATAAGTCAGCCATGTCTCCCTACCAGTGGCTGATCATCGGACTGTGCGTCCTGCTGAACGCACTCGACGGCTTCGACGTCATGGCCATGGCCTTCACCGCCACCAGCGTGACCAACGATTTCGGCCTCAGCGGCACCGAACTTGGCCTGTTGCTGAGCGCCGGGCTGGTGGGCATGGCCATCGGCTCCCTGGTGCTGGCACCCTTTGCCGACGTCGTCGGCCGCCGTCCGATGATCCTGGTTTCGCTGGCCCTGGCGGCAGGCGGCATGTTCCTGTCCGCGCTGGCCAACTCCGCCGTCGAACTGGGGCTGTGGCGGGTGGTCACCGGGCTGGGTGTCGGCGGCATCCTGGCCTGCACCAACGTCATTGCGAGCGAGTACTCCTCGGACCGTTGGCGCGGCCTGGGCATCGGCATCTACACCGCCGGCTACGGCGTCGGCGCCACGCTGGGCGGCATGGCGGCCGTGTCGCTGCAGGGCAGCTACGGCTGGCGTTCGGTCTTTGTCTTCGGCGGCATTGCCACCGCTGCGGCCCTTGTACTGCTGGCCGTTCTCCTGCCCGAGTCCGTGGACTTCCTGCTGATCCGGCGCCCGCGCAATGTGGTGGAGCGGCTGAACCGGATTGCCCGCCGCATCGGCCAGCCTGCGGTCACGGACCTCGGCGACGCCCACGGCGCGGCGGAGCGGGCGAAGGGACGCAACAAGGTCGGCGACCTGCTGGCCCCGGCGAACCGGCGCACCACGCTGCTGATCTGGCTGGCGTTCTTCGCCACGATGTTCGGTTTCTACTTCGTCAACAGCTGGACGCCGCGCCTGCTGGTCGAAGCCGGCATGACCGCCGAGCAGGGCGTGGTGGGCGGCCTGATGCTGACCCTCGGCGGCACCTTCGGCTCCATCCTGTACGGGGTGCTGGCCACCAAATGGAGCAGCCGCGGCGTGTTTATCTGCTTCGCGGTGCTCTCGGCGGTGTCCATGGTGCTGTTCATCAGCTCCGCCGGCTTCCTGGTGCTCGCGTTCGTCGCCGGGGTGGGCGTCGGCATGCTCATCAACGGCTGCATCGCCGGCCTCTACACCGTCACGCCGGCACTGTACGCCACCGGAACCCGCAGCACCGGCGTGGGCTGGGCGATCGGCATCGGGCGCATCGGCGCCATCGTTGCCCCGATGATCACCGGCTTCCTGCTGGACGCCGACTGGAGCCCGGTCCAGCTGTACCTGGGCGTCGGCGCGGTGGTCCTGGTTGCCGCCGTCGCGGTCCGCCTGCTCGGGCCGGTCCGCGAGAGCAGCTCCGCCCGCCCCGAACTGGCGGACGCCTCCGCCAGGTAGGCAAACAACCAAACAGGCAATAACGACGGCGGTCCCCACCTTTGGCGGGCGAAGTCCAGGCTTCGCCAGCACCCAGGTGAGGGGCCGCCGTCGTCGTCGTTATTGGTAGTGGTGCTGGACCTACGCTTCCGCGGGTTCGTCTGCCGGTGCCAGCGTCCGTTCCAACGGGTGCTCGATCTCGTTCCGCAGCATCCGGCCGCAGACAATCGCGATCACGGACAGCACCGGCGACGCCAGCCCGACCAGCAGGAAGATCAGCCAGATCGGAATGATCTCGCCCAGCGGGCCGGCCAGCGCCATGGACACCGGCATCAGCGCCAGCGACACGAAGAAGTCCAGACTGGAGATGCGGCCGAGCAGGTGGGACGGGACGCGGCGCTGGAGCAGGGTTCCCCAGATCACCATGCCCGCGCTGCCGGTGGCACCCATGATGAACAACGCGCCGGCCATGACCCAGAAGCTGTCGGTGAAGCCGAGGATAGCCAGCGGCATGATGCCGGCACCCCACATCATGATCATCACGCTCAGGTAGCGGCGGGGGAGCGGCAGCGAGGCCGTCACCATGGCGCCGACTGCCCCGCCTGCTCCGAAGATGCCCAGCAGGAAGCCGAAGGTGCTGGCATCGCCCTCGAGCTGCGCAGCCACGGCGAAGGGGAGCAGCACCTCGATCGGGCCGATGAAAATGAGCGTTGCGACCACGGCCCACAGCAGCGTCCAGAGCAGCCAGGGCGTCTTTACCGTGTAGGCGACGCCTTCCTTCAGGTCCGACAGGACGGAACCCTTGGCAGGTGCGGAGTGGCCGCCTTCCGGGACGGGTTCGGCACCGAGGAAGCACAGGATCACCAGGGCCGCGAGATGGCAGAAGCTGATCCAACCGATGGCGGCGGCAGGTGAGAACGCGGCGACCACCATGCCCGCGGCGGCAGGTCCGGCGGCCTGCTGCAGCAGCGGGCGGATGGTTCCTTCCATGCCGTTGGCTGCCAGCAGGTCGTCCGCCGGCAGGATCCGCGGCAGGATCGCCGAGTAGGCCGGGAAGAAGAACGCCGCACCCACGCCCAGCAGGAAGGCAGCCGCCGCCAGATGCCACAGCTGCAGCCGGTCCGTGAGCGCCAAAAAGCTGACCGCGCCGATGGCGGCCAGATTGACTGCCTCCACGGCCAGGATGAGCCGGCGCCGCGGCAGCCGGTCGGCTGCGATGCCGCCCAGGAGCACAAAAGCCAGCAGGCCGACGCTCGAGCAGGTGGCGACGATGGACAGTTCGGCCGGACCGCCGCCCAGATGGATGACCTGGTACACCATGCCGACGGCCCACATGCCGGTGCCGAAAATGGAGATCGCCAGGGCAGCGATCAGCACGCGGTAGTTGTGGTGTGCAAAGGGGCGCAAAGCGCGCGGCACGGACATGGGTGTTCCTCGGATGGTTGAGCGGAGTACCAGTATCCGCCCAAGTGATTGGGAAAATCAAATCACTTGTTGTCGCTGGTGGGAAACAACGTCCGACGGCGGCACTTTGGGGGGGCGAGTGCCGCCGTCGGACGTTTGCTGTGGTTCAGGGCCGGAAGCCGCTTCAGCGGGAGCGGCCGGCTGCCCCCGGTTACCGCTCGGCGGCAGCCACAGGTGCCGGTGCCGGCGCATTGGCCCGGCCCACGGCTTCGTCGAATTCCGCTTCGATCTCGGCATTGGGCTTGTAGGTGATCAGGCTGACCACCACCGCGACGATCACGTTCAGGATGAAGCCCGGAACGATCTCGTACATGGTC
Source organism: Arthrobacter sp. Soil_C_60 (assembly GCF_057656375.1). Taxonomy (NCBI): domain Bacteria; kingdom Bacillati; phylum Actinomycetota; class Actinomycetes; order Micrococcales; family Micrococcaceae; genus Arthrobacter; species Arthrobacter sp. Soil_C_60. The sequence continues at coordinate 93,116 of NZ_JBDGKM010000008.1, forward strand.
TCGGTCAGCGCCGAATTGCCCCACCAGAAGACGGTGACCGCACCGGCAACCATGCCGGCCAGGGCCCCGGGCATGGTGAGCTTGCGCCAGTAAAGCGAGAGGATGACAGTCGGGCCGAAGGAGGCGCCGAAGCCGGCCCAGGCGAAGGCGACCAGCCCAAGGATGGTGTCGTTCTGGCTCCAGGCCAGGGCCATGGCGATGAGGGAGACGACCAGCACGCCCATCCGGCCCAGCATCACCTGCGCCTTGGCCGGGGCCTGCCTCTTGCTGACGATCTTGTACAGGTCCTCGACCAGTGCCGACGAGCAGACAATCAGCTGTGACGAGAGGGTACTCATGATCGCGGCCAGCACGGCAGCGAGCACCATGCCGGCGATGAACGGGTGGAAGAGGATCTGGGCCAGATCCAGGAACACGGATTCCGGGTGCGCCAGCGTGGCGTCCGGATTCTGCTGGAAGTAGGCGATGCCGACGAGGGCCGTTGCGACGGCGCCGAGTACGGTCAGGATCATCCAGCCGATACCGATGCGGCGGCCGGCCTTGGCATCGGCAGCCGAGCGCATCGCCATGAAGCGGACAATGATGTGCGGCTGGCCGAAGTAGCCCAGCCCCCATGCGGCCGCCGAGATGCCGGCCACCAGTGTGCCGCCGGCGAACAGGCTCAGGAAGTCCGGATCCACCTCGCGGATCGAGTCGAACGTTGCGCCGATGCCGCCGGTGGCGAAAACGCCTACGATCGGGACAATCAGCAGGGCGAGGAACATCAGGATGCCCTGGGCAACATCCGTGAACGTTGCGCCCATGAAACCGCCGAAGAGCGTGTATAGCACGGTGACGCCGCTGACAACCAGCATGCCGGTCAGGTAGCTGGAGCCGAAGGATGCCTCGAAGAACACGCCGCCGGCCACCATGCCGGAGGAGACGTAGAAGGTGAAGAAGGCCAGGATGATGACGCCGGAAGCGACCCGGAGGATATGGGTCTTGTCCTTGAGCCGGTTATCGAAGAAGCTAGGCACCGTGATCGAGTTGTTGGAGACCTCGGTGTAGGCGCGCAGCCGCGGAGCGACGAACTTCCAGTTCAGCCAGGCTCCGATGGTCAGGCCGATGGCGATCCACGCTTCGAACAGGCCGCCCACATAGAGGGCGCCGGGCAGGCCCATCAGGAGCCAGCCGGACATGTCGGAAGCGCCGGCGCTCAGTGCCGCTACCCCGGGATGCAGGCCGCGGCCCGCGAGCATGTAGTCGTCCAGGTCGTCGGTGCGCCGGAAAGCCCACCACCCGATGCCTAGCATTCCTGCCATGTACAGCGCCATGGCGATGATCTGATATATCTGGTCGTTCACGAGGTGTCCTTCCGGGGTGACCGGGTGGGGGTGAGTGAGCCTGTCCAGTATTCCAGCGACCTGCATGTGACGCCAATAACGATTACCCGGCAGCTTGTCCAGCGTCCGCTCCCAATACCGGCCACCCTACGCCGGAAGCTCCGTCAGGTCAGCCGGTCACGTACCCATTCCCACTGGATCTGCTCCTGTTCCAGCCGGACGGCGGTTCCATACGTGTGGTTACCCAGCGCGGCGTAAACCTCGGCTTCGTCGGGGGATAAGCGGGTCAGGACGGCACGCGAGGGCTTGCTTTCGGTGCCCCAGAAATCCTTGTGCGCCAGCAGCGTCTCCAGATCCATCATGACGCTGCGGACATACGGATGGTTGGACCGCAGCTGGTCAAGGATCCGGAAGCCGTGGGTATCCAGGTCACCCCAATAGAGCACTTCGCAATCCCGGAGCCAGTCCGCCTCGCTGAGCGAGGAGAAGCCATAGCCTCCGCCGAACAGCGCCAAGGTACCGGGCCGTTCGGGCAGTGCGAGGAAGTTGACCTGGTTTTCGGTCACGATCACGGTCCGGACCGGAAGGTTGAGTGTGGAGAAAGCGGCAGCGGTGAGGGTCAGATCCCGGGCTGCTCCGAGCAGGGGCAGGTGCGGGTCAAGCATCCGGAAACGCACCAGCTCCGGTGCGGACAGAAAACCGTGCCGCGCGGCGAACCGGGTGCCCGGTATGGGGCCGGCGCTATCCGGATCGTCGCTGCCGATAACAGCGGCGGGACGAAGAACGGAGAGCATCTCGTCAATGGTCCGCCGGTGGTTCTCGATGAATTTCGTGTGGACCCCGGGCAGGCTGAGCTGGCGTAGGTAGATGCCCGGCTGCGGATGATCGCGCAGCCAGAGGGCAACTTTCGCCGCGGTGAGCGCGGCCGTGTCCAGCTCCAGCAGGACCAGCGGCCGTTTGGTTGCCCACTGCTGGAGGGCAGGCTCCAGTTCGGTGAGCTGTGCCGCGAGTCCCAGGAACCCGCCGGCTTGCCGCCGCTTGCCGATGAAATCGATCTCGTCCTGCGCCGACTCGAACACCACAGCGGCCGGAACACTGTTGGCGCCAACCGTAGTCCGGCCCACTGTGGCCGTTTCCACAGCCAGGCCGGACAGGCCCGCATACAGTGCGGAGGCCCAGCCGTGTGCGGCGGTGTACTCATCCCGCAGCTCGGTAGCGCTCGGGTGTTTCAAAGCACGACGGCGGGGATAGGCTTCCGTGGGCAGCAGCAACTCCCGCAGCAGGGAACCTTTGTTCCAGGCCTTTTGCGAAGCAGTGCGCAGATCATCGAGCGATGTCCACCGGGCTGAGGCCTCAGCCGGCACGGCGCTCGCGTTCCTCGCGGTACTCCTGGATGGTCATGTTCCGCAGCTGGGAATCGTCCCCGTTCGGGTTGGCCACAAAACCCACATTGGAGACGTGCGGTTCGATGACATGGATTTTCTGCAGCGGCGTGACGATGAGTAGCTGCAGCTGCATCCGCCGGAACAGTTCCAAGCCGTAGCGGGCGGATTCGTCGGAGCCGCGGCCGAATGCTTCGTCGATGACCACGAAACGGAAACTCCGGTTGCTCCCCGCGGAGGCACCGGCCTTGAGAGCGGAGCCCAGCCCGAACTGGAAGGCCAGAGCCGCCGCGAGGATGGTGTAGGCCAGCTTTTCCTTCTGGCCACCGGATTTGCCGCCGGAGTCCGTGAAGTGCTCGTGCTCTTCGCCGGTCTCGGTCCATTTTTCCGAGGCGGAGAAGGTGAACCAGTTCCGCACGTCAGTCACCTTGGCGGTCCAGCGTTCGTCCAGGCTGGTCAGCCCCTCGCGGCCGCGGAAGCGGTTCACCAGCTTTTCCACCTGCAGGAACTTCTGCTCCGAGTACTGGTCATCATTGCCGAGCGTGCCTTCGGAACAGGCACGCAGATCGATGCCGAATTCGCGCACGTCCGCGTCCGCGGTGTTCTGGTGTTCAAGCTGGATATGCCGGCCGGGGTTGTACTCGATGGTGGCCAGGGAACGGTTGATCTCCCCGATGCGGCTTATGATGTCCTGCCGCCTGGATTCGAGGAAGGCGTTGAAGGCCACCACCTCGTGGATGGTGTTCTGGTTCAGCGAGTCCTTGAAATGTTCCTCGAACCGCGGCAGGTCATTGCTGACCAGCTGGTCCAGCAGCCGGTTGTATTCGCCCGCGGCATCCAGCGCGGCGTCGATCTCCGTGGTTTCGTTCGGATACTTGTTGCGGAATGCCTGCATCAGCCCAACCGTGCGTTCCGCGGAATGGGCGATCTGTTTGTTCAGGGCATCGATGGTGGCGGTGAGGCGTGAACGTACGGTGCTTTCGGTGCGGTCGGTATTTTTGTAAGTCAGTGCTGCCTCGTCGCCGAGGGCAACGGCGGCGAGCTTTTCCAACTCGGCCAGCAGGCCGGCGTCGTTGGTCAGCGGTGTCTCGGCCAGAATGGCCCGGCACTCAGTGATCGCTTCGGCTATCTCTTTGGCGGCGTTCTCGTTGGCGCCGATGCGTTTTTGCAGGTCGTTGGACTTTTTGTCCTGCCGCTCCAGCCGTTCGCTGGTTTCCCGCTCGCGGGCAGCAAGCTGCTGGAGGACGTCGTTGGCGGCCTCGAGTGCAGCTTTCTCTGCCTTGAGCTCCTCGATCCGGCGTGCCGTGAGCTGCCAGCTGAGCTCGGCGAACTCCTTGACGCCGCGGATGGTGCCAAGCTGCTGCTGTTGCTGGCCCAGCTCCCCGAGTGCCGCGTCGACTTTGCTGAGTCCGGCATCGGCGCTGCGGATCTGGCCCTGGGCTTCCTCGAGTTCAGTGTGGAACCGGCTGATCTTGGCGTGGTTGTCCCAGCCCAGCACGTAGTTCCGCCGGTCCTGCAGGTCCCGCCTGTCGTCCTTCTCGTGCCGGCCGCGGCCACCCTTGAGCTGGCCGTTGATGGTCAGCGCCTTCGGGAAGCGGCGGAAATCCTCCAACGATTCGCAGCACATGTGGTCGAAGCGGTGGTTCAGCTCGTTGAGCAGGAACTCGCGGAACGGTGTGCCCGGTTTGATGCTGATTTTCGACGCCAGTGTGCCGGGCTCTGCGGCCTGTATTGCAGGGGTTTGGCCGACTTTGAGGTACACCAGCCGGGCCCGCAGATTGTTCGCGTCCACCCAGCCGCTCACCGCGGGGTAGTGCTCCGCGGGCACCAGCAGGGAGAGCGCGAAGCCATGCAAGGTCCGCTCCGCGGCGCCCTCCCAGGCGGACTCGCCGTCGCGCAGCCGCAGCAGTTCCCCGGCAAAGGGCAGGGCGGAATCGGGGATTCCGGTGCCTTCGCAGAGCCGGCGCCGAAGCTCAAGCTGCGGGCGGGGCAGCAGGTTCTGCCGTGACTGCAGGCTCTTGAGCTCTGCCCTCAGATCCTCAGCGCGGACCATCCCGGCGTCCCGCTTTTTGGACAGATCCGTGCGCTGTTCCTGCAGTTCGCTGGCCCGCGTGGCCAGCTGCCGCTCGACGCCGTCCAGCTGCGCCGCGTTGCCGTCGAACAGGACCCGGTCTTCGGGAACCTTGAGACCGAGCGCTTCGGCGGCGTGCGAGTAGTTCTCGAAGCGTGCCCGCTGCGCCCGGGATTCCGCTTCCAGCCGCGTGATCTCGGCGTCGATCGCTGCCAGCCGGCCGCCGCCGTTGGTGTTCCATGTCCTCCTGGATTCCGGCCAGCTCGTGCCGCAGACGGGTAACTTCGGCGGCGAGCTTCTGTCCCTCTTCCTCCAGCCGGGTGCCTGTACGGGCCAGCTCCTGCTGGTGTTCCAGGCTCAGCTCGAGTTTTTGCGCGGTGAACCAGGGATGCAGCTGGTCCCGCTGCGCCCGGCCCTGCCGGTCGCGTTCCTCGAGTTCCGCATGTTTGGCCGCACCGTCGCGGATGGGGGTGAGCAGCTGGATCTGGTCCTTGGCCCGCAGCACCGCGTCATGGGCCTTCTTCAGGTCATCGAAGTGGTGGATCAGATTCTTGATCCGGGAGCCCACGTTGTCTTCTTCCAGCATGTTGGTGCGGACGAAATGCGTGATGTTCTCCACCTGCTTCATGGAGACCGTCCGGTGGAACAGGTCCATGGCCTGGCTGCTGGTGATGCCGAACTGCCGTTTGAAGGCGGCCGCGTACGGGTCGAAGGAATCGTGGACGGTGACGCCGGCGGCGCGCAGTTTCTTCTTGAGTTTGGCCGGATCCTTGCCGAAGTCCGCGAAGTCCGTAACGATGGTCTGCTCGCCCTCGGCCAAGGAGTAGAAACGGTTGGGCTGCCCGGCCTCCTGCGTGGCCCAGAGCGTGATGGCCAGCGTGACCGATTTGCCCAGGAACTCGTTGTGGAAGACGCCAAGCACCACCGAATAGAAGCCGGGCCCGCGCAGTGCCACCGGCTTGGAATGATCCCCGGTGCCGCTGCGGGCGCTCTTGTGGAAGCCGCGGACATAGGACATCAGGCTGCGCTCTTTTTTCTGCGCGCCGGCGGCCTTGTTGTATTCAATCCGGTTCGCCGGCAGCAGCAGGGTAGTGATCGCATCCACCACCGTGGACTTGCCGGAGCCGATGTCGCCGGTCAGCAGGCTGTTCTCCCCGCCCAGCCGGAACGTGCGCACGCCTTGATGGAAGGTGCCCCAGTTGAGCAGTTCCAGGCGGTGCAGGCGGAACCCCGGAGCCGGCCTGCCGCCGTCGTTGTTGAGATCTTCGAGATTGAACAGGCTGGTCTGCAGCTCGGCGGTCATGCGCTGGTCCTTTCAGCCTGGGCGGGGGAGCCGTCCAGCGAAGCGCGGTAGTCCGCGAGCCGGGCGTCGAATTCTTCCAGCCATTGCGCGTCCACGTAGGCCTTGAGGATGCGCGCCACTTCGTAGGTGCCGTTCTGGCCGCGGAGTTTGCGCAGGAAGCCCAAATCCACGACTTTCTTGATGTTCGATGCCAGCTGGTCCAGGATGCGGGCCTCGTTGCTGGACTCGGGCAGGAACACCGAGACCATGTCCGCGATGTCCTGGTCCGTCATGATCAGGCGGGTTTCGCCGGTCTGCTGGTCGAACTCGGCCAGGCGCGCCCGCAGAAGGGCCAGCAGCAGGCTGACGTTGAAGGTCAGCTGGCGGCGCGGTACCAGCCGGGGGAGGTCCGGGTCCACATCCTGGCGCGAGGTCAGAAAGGCATAGCCTTCGGACTCGTCCAGCACCAGATCCAGGCCCAGTACCGCCACGTAATCCCGGACATGCGAGGCCAGCGGCAGCAGCGATTGCCAGATTTTCTCATCCGATTCGGCGTACACCACGCCCTTGAAGAGTTTGCTGACGACGGCGGGAAGTTCCTCCGGGTGGGTCCGGCCCGTTTCGTTGGATTCAGTGGTCATGAAGGCCTCATAAAGATGATCTGTTCAACTGTTGCCTCGCGGATGCTGCCGTCGGGCAACGTCCAGGACAATTGCTGGCTGGTTTCCGGGTTGATGCTCGCCCACGGGGAGTCCGAGGCCAACTGGAAGTAGGCGACGATTTCCGCCAGGCCTTGGCTGAGTGGGAAGGCATCGGCAACGTCGGCCAAGGTGGCCTGCCCCGACTCCTCCAGCACCATGGCGATATTGTCCTGCAACCGCTCCTTGTCCACGTGGAACTGTTCGAAGAGCGCGCCGGAATCCACCTCCGCATCCTCGGCGGTGAAAACCTCGTCGTCCAGCTGCACGCGGGTACTCGGTTCATACAGCGGGCGTTCGAAGGGCAGCACCACATCGACGGCCTGCGCATCGACCTCGATAAACGTGCCCGACGGCGGCTGGTTGCGGACGGCCAGTGCGTTGCCTTCGATGCTGCGGAGCAGCTGCATGATGCGCTTGTTTTCGAGGAACACCTTGTCATCGAGCAGGCGGCGCATCTGCTGCGAGAGCTGGCGGACTGTCGCCTGGGTCTGCTCGACGGCGGGGAGCCAGTCGCGGTGCAGATTGGCGACGGCGTCGATGTTGTCCAGCCGGGCCAGCGCCTCGATCTGCATGGCACGTTCCAGCAGCTCCTGCAGCTCGGTCCGGAGCTGGGGCGACATGAGGTAGTCCCAGAAGCCTTGGAAGGTCCGGCCCTGGATGGAACCGGAAATGTCCTGCTGGTTGGCGAAGATGGACTCCAGCAGTTCGCCCTGGGTGCCGTCCCAGGTGGCGATCTGCTCGCGGACCTGCCGGTCCAGCGAGCGGAAGTTCTGCTCTACCTCGCGGAAATCGGCGAGCAGGTCCTTGGCCAGGGCGGTCAGCTGCTGGAAGTGGTCCAGCGCCTCGGGGCCGCTCATCACCTTGATGTGGCCCTCCCGGATCCGCTGCATTTCGGCGTCGATCCCGTCCCGCTGTTTCTGCAGTTCGGCCAGACGGACTTCCGGGTCCGTTTCGGATTCCTGGACCAGGGTCTTGAGCAGCTGGAAGATGCCGGTCAGCCGGGACTGCGTGGCCACAAAATCCCGGCCGCGGAGGTTCTCCACCCAGCGGACTACATCCTCGGCAGTGGCGGTCAGGTCATAGACCGGCTCATCCTGGCCGGCGATGTAGTACTTGCGCAGCCAGGCTTTTTCCGGCGCGGCCCAGTCGTCCAGGTACTCGGCCGCCGGGCGGGGAAACTTGTCCTCCCCCAGGGAATCACGGAGCCCGAAGAGGACGTCGTCCAGGGTGTCGATCAGTGCCTGGCGGCCGATATTGCGCTGGTTCGGGCCGGTGAACGCGGCGATGAAAAAGGCCAGGGCCAGCGGGGCATTCTGGGCGCGCAGCAGGGCCCAGCCGGCGTGATTCTCACGCAGCGAGTTGAGCGCGTAGTAGTCCATGCGGTCCCCGGGTCTGAAGCGTTGAGTGCTGGCACAATGCTACGTGCTGCCGACGACACTTTGCCCGTTCCCCGAAGCAAGATCACGTTTCGGCCCCAGCCATTGGTTACTCCATTCGATGGAGGTAGCATCGAGCCATCGTGCGCATCAGGCTTCGCTGCCCTTGAGATCGTGACCGGCATCCAGCCTGCGGATCAAAGGAGAACCATGCGTGGCACCAGGAGCACCTCCGTCAAATCATCGCTGTCACTGATTGCAGCCGGCCTGCTGGTGCTGACCGGCTGTTCGGCCGGCGGCGGGGGAGGGGATGCGGGCGCTGGCGACGAGGCCACGCTGCGCATTGTGTACCAGAAGTCGGGTGAAGGTTCGCCGCTGGACACATTGATGCAGGGCGTCAAGACCCAGTTCGAAGCCGGGAACGAAAACGTCACTGTCCAACTGGAGCCGGTCGAGGGCAGCGACGAGGATTACGCCACCCGGCTGGCGCTCTCGCAGCGCTCGCCGGATACCGCGCCGGACGTGTTCTATGAAGATACGTTCAAGGTGCGCTCCGACGTCGACGCCGGGTACCTGCTCAACCTTGATCCCTATCTCGCAGAATGGCCGGACTGGGAACGCTTCAACGAAGGCGCCAAAGCGGCGGGCGTGGCCGACGACGGCGCCACTTACGCAGTCCCGCTCGGCACCGACACCCGGGTGATCTGGTACAACAAGAACGTCCTGGAAGCCGCAGGGGTGGAGGTGCCCTGGGCACCGAAGACCTGGGATGACATCCTGGCGGCCGCACGCCAGATCAAGGAGTCCCAGCCGGACGTTGTCCCCTTCAATATGTACGCAGGCACGGGCACCGGCGAGGGCACCGTCATGCAGAGTTTCTACGAACTGCTGTACGGCACGGACAGCCGGCTCTACAACGAGGACCAGCAGAAATGGGTGGTCGGTTCACAAGGCTTTGTGGATTCGCTGGCCTTCCTGAAGACGCTCTACGACGAGGAACTCGCGCTGACCCCGGCCCAGGCGCTGGATCCGAACATCTGGCAGGCTGTCTTCGGCGAGTATCTGCCCCAGGACAGGATGGGCGCTGTGGTCGAGGGCTCCTACTCGCCGAGTTTCTGGCAGGAGGGAGGCATGTTTGAATGGGCCGACTCCGGTGACGTGATGGGCGTGGCGCCGTTCCCCACGCAGAACGGCCAGGAGCCCGGCGCGGTCAGCATGTCCGGCGGCTGGACACTGGCCATCGGAGCCAGCTCCCAGAACCCGGACCTGGCTTTCGAGTTCCTCAAGACGGCGATGAGCCAGGAAAACCTGCTGAAGTACACGGTCGACAACTCGCAGATCGCCGTCCGTTCGGATATCGCCGAAGACCCAACCTATCTGGAGTCGAACCCGTTCGTGGCCGACGTCTCCGAGGTTGTGGACGTGACGCATTACCGCCCCGCCACCAGCGACTACCCGGAAATCTCGACGGCGGCGCAGCAGGCGACGGAAGCCGTCATCACCGGGGAGCGCAGTCCGGAGGAGGCCGCGGCGGACTATGACGCCGCCGTGCGGGACATCGTCGGAGCTGACAACGTCGTCGAAGAGTGACCACATGACCGCCCGGGCCGAGCTCCGGCCGGGCAACGGACCGGGGCACGGGAACAGCGGCAGGACCGGTGCGCTGTGGCTGAAGTTGCTGCCTCTGGCCCCGGCGATTGCACTGCTGGGGATTTTCCTGGCCGGGCCGATCATCTTCTCCGTCTACGGGTCCTTCACCAATGCCGCGCTGACGGGCAAAAATGCCAAGGACCCGCAGTTCATCGGGGTCGAAAACTATGCGGACCTGTTCCGCGACCCGAACTTTCCGCAGTCCCTGTGGCTGACCGTGCTGTTTGTGTTCGCCTCGGCCATTGTGGGGCAGAACCTGCTCGGGCTGGGAACAGCGTTACTGATGAACAAGGCAACCAAGGCGGTTGCCGCCGTCGTCGGGGTCTGTGTGGTGGCGGCGTGGGTGCTGCCGGAAATCGTGGCCGCCTTCGTGGCCTACGCGTTCTTCTTCCGCGAAGGCACCCTCAACCAATTGACGGCCACCGTCGGGATCGCGCCGGTGGACTGGCTCTTCGAACATCCCATGCTGGCAATCATTCTGGCCAACATCTGGCGGGGAACCGCGTTCTCCATGATGGTCTACCAGGCGGCGCTGAACGATGTGCCGCAGGAAATCAGCGAGTCCGCGATGATCGACGGCGCCGGCGGGGCGCTGCGGCTCTGGTACATCACGCTGCCGATGATCCGGCGCAGCATCGCCACGAACCTGATGCTGATCACCCTGCAGACCCTGGCGGTTTTCACCCTGATCTACGTGATGACCGCCGGCGGTCCGTCCCGGCGCAGTGCCACGCTGCCGGTCATGGCCTACGAGGAAGCCTTCCGGTACAGCAACATCGGCTACGGCACGGCAATCGCCGTCGTGATGATCCTGATCGGCGCAGTGTTCTCCGTGGCGTACATCCGTCTGCTGAAGGAGAAGTGAGCGATGTCCCCGACACCAGCAACAACGCCGGCTCCGGCAACCGCGGCCGCCGCTTCGCCGGCCCCTGGCCCGGGACGGGAGCGGCGTCCGCGTTCCGGCTTGTCCGTTTCCTCCGCCCGCAGGTCCGCGTCGAAGACGCTGGCCAATGCGGTGCTGATCCTGCTGGGGCTGTGTTTCCTGATCCCGCTGAGCTGGCTGGTGCTGGCGTCGCTGGATCCCGAGGCAGGCTACACCACCGAGCTGCCGAAGGCCTTCACGTTGGATAACTTCGCGGCGGTGCTGACTCCGGAACTGGCGTTTGTGCCGCTGCTGAACAGCCTGCTGCTGTCGGCCGGGGCCGCCGCCCTCACTGTGGTTGCGGCCGTGCTGGCGGCGTACCCGCTGTCCCGGTACCAGTTGCGCTTCAACAAACCGTTCCTTTATACGGTGCTGTTCGGCACGTGCCTGCCGATTACCGCCATCATGGTTCCGGTCTACGGCCTGTTTGTGCAGCTGAATCTGCTGGACTCGTTGCCGGCCACCACGTTTTTTATGGCCGCGACATTCCTGCCGATGGCCATCTGGATGACCAAGAACTTCATGGATTCGGTCCCCATCAGCCTGGAGGAGGCCGCCTGGATGGACGGCGCGTCCTCGATGAAAGCGCTGGCCCATGTGGTGGTGCCGCTGATGCGACCGGGACTGGCCGTGGTCTTCATTTTCGTCTTCATCCAGGCCTGGGGAAATTTCTTTGTGCCGTTCATCCTGCTGCTGTCCTCCGGCAAGCAGCCAGCCGCCGTAAGCATCTTCCGCTTCTTCGGCCAGTATGGCACCGTGGCGTACGGACAGCTTGCCGCCTTTTCCATCCTTTATTCGATTCCGGTGATCCTGCTTTACGTGCTGGTCGCGCGCGGCATCGGCGGCTCGTTCGCCATGGCCGGTGCGATGAAGGGGTAGTTCGTCGCAATAGTCCTTAAGGAGTGTTTATGCACGACAACCGGTTACTGGTCGAGGCACGGATCCAGCGGTTCATGACGGAGCGGCTCGCAGCACAACTCTACCGGGAGGCTGTACCGCTGCGGGTCGAGGCATGGGCCTGCCCGGACGAGCCGGTTCCCTGCACGGAGGCGATGCTGCAGCAGTTCGAGCCCTTTGCCGTGGGCCGGCCCTGGGGGTTGCCATGGGGGACCACCTGGTTCCGGTTCACCGGCGAGGTTCCCGCGGATTGGACCGCAAAGTACGACGGCGGCACCCGCCTCCGCGGGGAAGGTTCCGTTGGGCTGCCCGTAGGGGAGGGCGAGGGCGCCGCGCGGCTGGAGGCCGTAATCGACCTCGGCTGCACCTCCCTGCTGCCCGGCTTCCAGGCCGAAGGGATGGCCTATCGCCCGGACGGCAGCATCATCAAAGGCATTGAACCGCTGAACATGTATGTCCCGCTGGCTCCTGGAGCTGATGGCAGGATCGAGTTTTATGTGGAGGCGGCGTCGAACCCCAACGTCGCGGACGGATTCCTCTTCGCGCCCACGCCGCTGGGGGACAAGGCCACCGCCGGCAGCGAGCCGCAGAATGTGCTGGCCCGGGCGGACCTGGAACTGCTGGATATGCAGGTGTGGGAACTGACGCAGGACTTCCGGACGCTGGACGGGCTGATGCGCGAGCTGCCCGAGGACCTGCCGCGCCGGCATGAGATCCTGCGTGCACTGGAACGGGCCCTCAATGCCGCCGATCCGCAGGACCTCGCCTCGACGGCCCCGGCAGCGAGGGCCTGCCTGGCCGAAGTGCTTCAGGCCCCGGCGTATGCCAGCGCGCACCGGATCCATGCCGTCGGCCATGCCCACATCGACAGCGCCTGGCTCTGGCCCGTACGTGAGACTGTACGCAAAGTGGCCCGGACATTTTCCAACGTGCTGGACCTGATCGAGGAGCACCCGGATTTCGTCTTCACCGCTTCGTCGGCCCAGCAGTACGCGTGGCTGAAGGAGCACTATCCGGAACTGTTCGAGCGGGTGGCCGCAGCCGTGCGCGGCGGCCGCTTTGTGCCCGCCGGCGGCATGTGGGTGGAACCGGACACCAACATGGCCGGCGGGGAGGCTTTGGCGCGGCAGTTCGTTGCCGGCAAGCGTTTCTTCCTGGAGAACTTCGGGGTGGAGCCGCTGGACGTGTGGCTGCCGGATTCCTTCGGCTACTCCGGCGCGCTGCCGCAGATCGTCAAGGCCGCCGGTTCCCGCTGGTTCCTGACGCAGAAGATCTCCTGGAACGACACCAACCGCTTCCCGCACCACACGTTCCAGTGGGAAGGGATCGACGGCACGCGGATCTTCACGCACTTCCCCCCTGCGGATACCTACAGCTCGGACATCTCCGCGGCACAGCTGGCCCATGCCCAACGGAATTACCGCGAAATGGGCCCGGCCAACACCTCGCTGCTGCCCTTCGGCTGGGGCGACGGCGGCGGCGGGCCCACCCGCGAGATGCTCGCGGCGGCCTACCGAACGGCAGATCTCGAGGGTTCGCCGCGGGTGCAGATCTCCGGCCCGGAAACGTTCTTCCGCGCGGCCGAGGCGGAGTATCCGGAGCCGCCGGTCTTTTCGGGCGAGCTGTACCTGGAGTTCCACCGCGGCACCTATACTTCGCAGGCGCGGACCAAGCGTGGCAACCGGCGCAGCGAGCATCTGCTGCGCGAGGCCGAGCTCTGGGCCACCACCGCGGCCATCCGCAAAGGTACGCCGTACCCCTATGACGAGCTGGAGCGCGCCTGGCAGACGGTGCTGTTGCAGCAGTTCCACGACATCCTGCCCGGCTCATCGATCGCCTGGGTCCATCAGGAGGCCGAGCGCAACTACGCGCAGGTGGCCGAAACGCTGGAAAGACTGATCGCGGAGGCCCTCGCCGCCGTCGTCAATCGGGACAGCGGCCGGCTCAGCGTCAATGCCGGTCCCTATCCGATAGCCGGGGTGCCCGGGCTGGGCGGCGGTGCGCCCAGAAAACCTGTGCCGGTCAGGCTGGAACATGGCGAGGGCGGGTGGACCCTGCGCAGTGAAGTGCTGGAACTGATTATTGACGACGCCGGACTGCTCACCTCGCTGCTGGACCGCGGGGCTGGACGGCAACTGGTCCCGGCCGGGCTGGCGGGCAACCTGTTCCAGGTCTTCCGCGACACGCCCAACCAGTGGGATGCGTGGGACCTCGACGAGCACTACAAGGCGACGGTGGCAGAGCTGCGCAAGGCGGACTTTGTGGAACCGCTGGAGACGGACGGGACGCCCGGGCTGCGGATCCGCCATTCCTTCGGGAACTCCGTCCTGACCGAGCAGATCCGGCTGAGCCAGGACGGAAGCGCCGTCGAACTTGAAATTGAGGTGGACTGGCACGAGCAACAGAAACTTCTCAAGCTGGGGTTCCCGCTGGACGTGCACGCGGACCGCGCCGCCTCGGAAATCCAGTTCGGACACATCTACCGGCCCACCCACAGCAACACATCCTGGGACGCCGCCCGCTTTGAAACGGTGGCTCACCGCTGGATCCACGTCGCAGAGCCCGGCTACGGCGTGGCCCTGGCCAATGACGCCACCTACGGTTACGACATCGGCCGCGCCGCGCTCGCCGACGGTGCCGGCACGTACACTTCCGTCCGGGCGTCGCTGCTGCGCGCGCCGCTGTTCCCGGATCCGGGGGCGGACCAAGGGCGGCATTCCTTCCGCTTCTCGCTGCGGCCGAACGCCGGGATACCCGAAGCCGTGGCGGAGGGGTATCGGCTGAACCTCCCGCTGCGCACCACCGGCGAAACAGGGGCCGGCGCGGAAGCGAACGGCGGCCGGGATGTGGGTACCGAAGCACGGGGGGCCGATACCGGTGCCCATACCGATGCCGGCAGCAGCGGGCTGGAGCCGCTGTTCGCCGTCGATAATCCCGCCGTGGTCATCGAAGCGGTCAAGCTGGCCGAAGACCGCAGCGGCGATGTGGTGATCCGCTTGTACGAGGCGCACGGCGCCCGGGCCGAAGCAGTACTGCAGCCCGACTTTGATTACGACGGCGTGGCCGCCACTGACCTGCTGGAGCGCGAGGTTCCGGCGGGCTGGCTCAATGACGTGGGCTCCGGAGCCCGGTTGCGGCTCAGACCCTTCCAGCTGGCTACCCTCCGGTTTCGCCGCTAGAGGCTTTCACCACCGGTCTCTTCCGGGTTTTCGGCCGGCATCGAGACGGAAGATTCCGGCACCCACATCACGTCGCCATGTTCGGCGTTGGCCCCGCGCGCCATCACGAACAACAGGCCGGAGAGGCGGTTCATGTAGCGGGCGCACTCCACGTTAACCGTGTCCGGGTGTTCTTCGACGGCACGCCAGACGGCAACTTCGGCGCGCCGGACAACGGAGCGGGACTGGTACAAGTGTGCTCCGGCCAAGGTTCCGCCGGGCAGGAGCATGCCGCTCAGGTCACCGGCTCTCTGCTCGAAATGCTCAATGGCGCGCTCGATCCGCTCAGTATGGCCGGGAATGATCCGGGCCATGGCCGGCGTGGGACTGTTGGTCGGAATGCTGAGATCCGTGGCCAGGTCGAACAGGTCATTCTGCACGCTGACCAGCGTTGCTACCAGATGCGGCGGCAGGGTGCCTCCGGCCAGCGTCACGGCGATTGAGGCGTTCGCCGCATCGCACTCCACGTACGCGACGACCCTCACATCCGTCTTGGGAATCGTGCCATGTCCGCCGAAGTCCGTTTGGCCGGAGTCGCCGCTGTGCGTGTAGCCTAGCTCGTTCATGGCTGCAACTATACTAACGATAGATTCCGGGGCAGAAGTGGCAAGCGTTGAACAGGGCTTAGTCCCGTTGCAGCAAGGCAGAACAACACGGACCAGCGAGGGTTTCCATGCGTGAACATCAAGCGGGTAAATCACCGGAAGCGCAATTGGGTGATGCGGTCTCCGACACTCCGGCCCATGGATGGGCCGGCATAGACAAAACTGTTTTCGGCGTCTCCTTGGTGATCGTCGTCGCCGTCTGTATTCTCGGCATCTTTTTCACAGAGGCCATAGACGAGGCTGCTGGCGCGGCCCTCGGCTGGATCACCAGTACCTTCGGCTGGCTCTTCATCCTGGCCGCCACCGGATTCGTTGCCTTTTCCCTGGTCCTTGCATTCGGGCGGTACGGCAACATCCCGCTCGCCCGGGAAGGGGAGGGACCGGAGTTTTCGACGCTTTCCTGGATCGCCATGATGTTCAGCGCAGGCATGGGCATTGGCCTGATGTTCTTCGGCGTCTACGAACCGGTCACACACCTCGCCTCGCCTCCGCCGTTTGTGGGCGCGGAAGGGGGCAGCGACGCCGCCGCAAGCGAGGCCATGGCCTACACCTTGTTCCACTGGGGACTGCATCCATGGGCCATCTACTCCGTGGTGGGCCTCGCACTGGCCTATTCCACCTACAGGATGGGCCGCGGCAACCTGATGAGCTCGCCGTTCCACTCCCTGCTGGGCAAAGAGCGGATCGAGAAGGGCTGGGGTAAGCCGATCGACATCCTCGCCATCATCTGCACGAAGTTCGGTTCGGCCACCTCGCTGGGGCTGGGTGCCTTGCAGATTGCCGCGGGACTGACCTTGCTGAGGACGGGCGAGTTCGACGACAACCCAGGCGCCGCGCTGCCCATCCTCATTATCTGTGTCCTGACGGTAGGCGTGGTCTTCTCTGCCGCCAGTGGGGTGTCCAGGGGCATCAAGTGGCTGAGCAACACCAACATGATCCTGGCCGCTGTCCTGCTGGTATTCGTTTTCGTCGTCGGGCCTACGGTGTTCATCCTCGACCTGCTACCGAACTCCATCGGTACCTATCTGTCCAGCCTCATGTCGATGAGCTTCCACTCTGCGGTCTTCGGCGGCGGGGATTGGCTGGCAAGCTGGACCATCTTCTACTGGGCCTGGTGGATTTCGTGGACGCCGTTCGTGGGCACCTTCATCGCCCGGATCTCGCGTGGCCGCACCATCAAGGAATTTGTCCTCGGCGTGCTGCTGGTTCCCACTGCAGTCAGCATCATCTGGTTCACCATCTTCGGCGGTGCTGGCATCAACGCCCAGCTGGGCGGGCTGGACATAGCCGGGACCGGCAGCGAGGCGGCGGGATTCTTTGCGCTGCTGCAGCAGTACCCGTTCTTTACGGGAGCTGCGATTGTGGTCATGGTGTTGACGGCCGTCTTCTTCGTTAGTGGCGCCGACGCGGGCTCACTAGTGCTTGGCACCTTGTCCTCGCGGGGCAAGAAGGAACCCTGGAAACCGCTGGTCATCATGTGGGCGATCCTTACCGGCGCGGTGGCGGCTGTCCTGCTGTTTGTCGGCGGGCTGGGCGCGCTGCAAACGTTCACCATTTTGGCGGCGACTCCGTTTGTGCTGATCATCATGGGCCTCTGCGTCGCCCTCTACGCTGATCTTCGGAAGGATCCGTTGCGGCAACGCCGGATGGGGCCGGTCCGGGGCGCAACTGCCGTACCGACCACGGTTCCCTTTGGCCAACCCGTAGAAACCGGCTCCATCGATATCGTTGACAGCCCAACGAAAAGGGAACCAGACGACAAGTAACGGCTGCCTCAACATTGCGACTACCGCGGGTGCAGCGGCGGGGAGCCGGTAACGCCCTGGCCGGCAGCAAGTCCGTCAAGCACCGACTGTAGCGCTTCGATGGAACTGTACCGCGGGGTCCAGCCGAGCTCGGTTCTGACCCGGTCCGTCTTCATGATGGGAGCATTCCGGGCCATGTCGATCCAGCCGGGGTCCGACGCCTGCAGGCGCACGGCCCAGGAGAGGCCGACGGCGGCACGGATCAGTCCCACCGGGACGTTCAGCACCCTCCGGGCGCCGAGCATTCCGCCGAGCAGTTCGGACGTAAACACCGGATCCGCCGCGACATTGAACGCGCCGCCTGCGCGCTGGTCAACCACCCGCCAGTAGGCATCGGCGATATCGTCGGCATGGACCACCTGGAATTTGAACGCCTGGGGGATGGGCAGCAGCGGAATCCGGAGCTTGTTCAGGAAGAACTTGGGGATCAGCGGGCCGAGGAAGTAGCGCCCAATCTGGGCGCCGGCGTCGTGCTGGAAAATGAGGCCGGGCCGCAGCCGCGCCACCAGCATTTCCAGGTGCCGCCGCTCGAATTCGTCCAGCAGCAGCTCCTGCTCGCCCTTGAAACGGCTGTAGTGCGAGGAGGCTATGCCGCGCGCCGGCCAGCTTTCGTCCACGGGCCGGTTTTTGTTCGCGGGGCTGTAGGCGCCGACCGACGAGGCGCAGACAAAGTGCCGCACTCCAGCCTCCGCCGCCGCCGCCAATGCGTTCGCGGTGCCGTGCACGTTGATCCGGCGCATGAAGGGCTCGTCATGGTTGGGCTGGAGCACCCAGGCCAAATGGACGACGGCGTCGCAACCGTTGAGTGCCTCGGCCAGCCGTTCGCGCGCCGCATCTCCAGCGACATCGACGGAATGCCAGGTGACGCCGTCGTACGGTTCCCGGGGCATCTCCGGCAGACGGCGGGCGATCCCGACGATCTCCAGCGCGTCATGGTCCTCCGCTTTCGCCCGCTGCATGCGGCGCAACAGCGCGGTTCCCACGTTTCCGGTAGCTCCGATCACGGCGACTCGCATGGCGGCCCTCCTCTGGAATCAGATGCCCTTACCCTACGCGGCGCGCGACCGGCGCAACAGAGCCGCGGCCAAGTTCGCGCCGCCTAAGTTACCAGCGGGTAGCATGTGGGTCATGCATCTGCTTTTGCGCACCCTTTTCCATTTGTTCCGCTCCCGCCGCCGGCCGAAACTCGGCATCTGGGACACCTCCTCGCTGCCGCTGCGTGTGCTGCCCGCCGACGTGGACATGGCCCTGCACATCAACAACGGGATGTATTTCTCGCTGATGGATCTGGGCCGGTTCGACCTGATGGTCCGCAGCGGAATGTGGGCCGTGATGCGCCGCAACGGCTGGAACCCGATCGTCGGCGGGGAGACCATCAGCTTCCGCAAGCCGCTGAACCTCGGCGCCAAATACACCATCGAATCGAAGATCATCGGGTTCGACGAGCGGGCCATCTTCTTCGAGCAGCGGATGGTCAGCGGCGGCGAAATCTACGCCCGCGCCTACATCTGCGCCCGCCTGGTCTCCAAACACGGCCCGGTGAGCAACGAAGAGATCTTCGCCGAGACGGGCCAGCCGCCGGCGGAACTGGTCCTGCCCGAGTGGATCCACGAGTGGCGGCTGAACAACTCGCTGCCCAGCACGCGCCGCCCCGCGCCGCACGCCTGGCTCAAGTAAAGACCACTAACGACGACGACGGGGCGCCGCTGGATTCGCGGGCGTTATTCCTTGGCGTGCTGGGCGCGGAGCACGAACCGCTGCAGCTTGCCGCTGGGGGTTTTCGGCAGTTCGTCGACGAAGTGGACCGTCCGCGGGTAGGCGTGCGCGGCGTACTGCTGCTTGACCAGCTGCTGCAGCTCGGCCTCCAGTTCATCCGAGGCCCGCGCAGGATCCCGGAGCACCACATAAGCCTCCAGCCGTTCGCCCCGGAGCTCGTCCGGCACCCCGATCACGGCGCTCTCCTGCACCAGCGGATGCGTGGCGAGGACGGACTCAACCTCGAACGGGCCGATCCGGTAGCCGGCCATGATGATCACGTCGTCGTCGCGCGAGGAGAAATAGGTGTAGCCGTCCTCGTCCAACTGCCCGGTGTCCCCGGTGTAGTACCAGCGGCCGTCGGCGCTGAATCGCCCGGCGGTTTTGGCCGGATCGTTGGTGTAGCCGTTGAACCAGAACAACGGGCTGGCGGGAACATCCAGCGCCACTCGCCCCTTCACACCGGGAGCCGCGGCCTCGTCCGAGTCCATCTCCAGCACGGTGCTGGTGTAGCCGGGCATGGCAAAGCCCATGGACCCCGGCCGGACTTCGCGAGCGGCCGATTCCTCCCAGCAGTTGATGATGCACATGCCCATTTCGGTCTGCCCGTAGTGGTCACGGACCGCCGCACCGAGATACTTCGCGGACCAGGCAATGGTGTCCGCATCCAGGGGTTCGCCGGCACTTGAGGCGCGGCGGACGGCGAGCCCGTCGATGCCTTCGGGGCGTGCGGCGCGCATGGACCGGAAGATGGTGGGTGCGGCGGCGAAGTTGGTGACCTTGAAGTCCCGCAGGATCTGCCAGCAGAGTTCCGGATCGAAGCCGCTGCGCAGCAGGAGGTTGCGCCGGCCGGCATAAAGCGGCGCCAGCAGCCCGTAGTACAACCCGTAGGCCCAGCCCGGATCGGCCACGTTCCAGAAGACATCGTCCTCGCGCACGTCCAGCCCGTAACACAGGTAAGCGTGGAATGCCTCCAGAGCCTTGACCGGAACCGGGACGCCCTTGGGCTCGCCCGTGGTCCCGGACGTGAAGATCTCCACCAGTGGGTCATCGAGCGAGCGTTCGACGGCGGGGAAGCCCGTGCCCTGCGCGTCGAGCAACGCGCTGAGGTGCGCCGCGCCGCCGTCGTTATTTGCTGTTGCGGGATCGGCGCCGGCGACGATCACCTGCAATCCGAGCTTGTCCCGCAGTCCATTGAGCTTCTGCAACTGGGCTGCATCGGCGACGACGACGGCGGCGCCGCTGCGGGCCAGCCGTACCTCGATGGCAGGCGTGGCGAACGCGGTGAAAAGCGGAACGTGCACGGCGCCCAGCCGCCAGAGGCCCAGGAGCACCGCGACCAGATCCGCGCTCTTGCCCATCAGCGTCGCCACCCGGTCTCCCGGCTTCACGCCCAGGGCGGCGAAGGCAGCCGCGGCCTGCTCCGAACGGTCCTTCAGCCAGCCGTAGCTCAGGTCCGTCGAGCTCAAATCCGGTTCGATCACGGTGAAGGCGGTGTCGGCCGCGGGGTGCCGGTCGCAGAGCAGTTCGGCTGGTTTCACCGGTTCGGTCAACTGGGGCACTGCGGCGGGCTCTGGCATGAAGGACTCCGTTCGGAACGACTTTGGCGTGATCGGGCTCAAGGCGGGTGGGTTACCCGGTTTGCTCCATGCTAGCGACTCCGCCTGTCCGTTTGTGACCGCAGCCACAGCGCTGGCTCAACCCAAGCCACCTGGTAGGCGCCCTACGGGGCGATTCCAACAACGACGGCGGTGCCTGCCTTGGCAGTGCGCCGACTTGGCGCCGTTACTACGCCTTTGGCCGGGGTACGGCGGCAAGGTGCTCTGGGCGTACCAGCACGGTTTGTGACTTGTAGTCGGGATGTTTGTGCAGCCACTTCTTGATGTAGGGGCATACCGGGATGATCGGTAGGCCTGCTTTGCTGGTGTCGTCCAGCGCGTAGCGAGCCAACTGGGAGGCCAGGCCCTGTCCGGCGTAGGCGTCGTCGACAACGGTGTGGTAAAAAATCCGCTGCGCTCCGTCCGTCGCCTCATAAGGAACCCAGAGGGCCTTGCCGATGACGGCGTCGCCGTCCAGGAGTTCGTAACGCCGGCGGTCGGGATTGTTCCGGATGGTGATGGTGCGCCGTTGCTCCACATTGCCTCCTGCAGCGCTTGTCAGGGATCGAGGCCGGGTCAGCCGCCATTTTCTATCCCGTACAGGCATTGGCCCTTACGCTACGCGGGCGCAGCCTGCCCGACCAGTGCCAGGACCATGCCCAGCTTCCCCCGACAATGCAGTCCCATTGCCGTGCTATGTCGGGAAGGGCGGGAAACAACGACGGCGGCGACTGCCTTAGCAGGGCCCCGCATCGCGGGTGGCGGCTAGGCGAAGAAGGCCAGCAAGGGTCCGGCCTGCTCCCACAGCAGAACGCCGCCCAGGACGATCATGATGGTGCCGCTGGCCAAGGTGACCCGGCCGGCGGCGGCAGGACGGGAGGCGAGTAACTTCCTGGCAGCCAAGGCGACCAGGGTGTAAACGAGGGCGGCAGCCGCGACAAAGGACAGGCCTAGGATGCCGGACTGGATGGATGCGGGCAGGGACGCCTGCGGGCTGACGAACTGCGGTACCAGCGCCACATAAAGCAGCAGGCCCTTGGGGTTAATGCCGCTGGTCCCCATCCCGCGGAAAAATGTTGCCACCCGGCCTTTGGTGCTGGGCGGGTTGTCCGCCCCTCCGCTGCTGAAACTGGCGGCGCGCCAACTCCGCGCCGTGCTGATTCCCAGCCAGACGAGATAGACGGCGCCGGCTACCGTCAGCCAACCAAGGAGGGATGGCTGGCTGGCGATGAGGGCAGCGAGTCCGGCGGCGACCAGCAGGGTGTGCAGAACATAGCCGCTGCACAGCCCGGCAACTGCCGGGGCGAAACTGCGCTGGCCCAGGCCTGCCGCAATCGAATAGGCCCAGTCGGCTCCCGGGGTGCAGGCCAGCGTAAAGGCGACAATGGCGAAGCCGAAAAACAGCTGCTGATCCATGGGGAACTCCTGCTCGAAGCGGTGGCTGATTAACTGGAATAACCGTATGAAAAATCCGGTGAGAAGTGCTTACCTTTTTATTGCCGAACTGCAGGTCTGGAGTAAGATTCTTGCGTGGTTGACAAGATTGATAGAAGTATTTTGCGCAGCCTCCAGCAGGATGGGCGAAGGACTGCCACTGCGCTCGCCAGTGACATCGGACTGACCGTCGCGCCCTGCCACCGCAGGCTGCGCGAGCTGGAGTCCTCCGGCGTGATCCGCGGCTACCGGGCGGACATCGAGCGGTCCGCCGTCGGCCTGGGTTTTGAGGCCATCGTGTTTGTCACCTTGCGCCAAGTGGACCGTGCCACCTTGGCGGAGTTCGAACGCCAGGTCATTGCCAATACGCACATCATTGAAGCGGAGCGGCTCTTCGGCGACATCGACTACCTGCTCAAGGTGGTTGCGGCGGATCTGTCTGCCTACCAGCACTTCTATGATGAAGAGCTCTCCGCGCTGCCTGCGGTGGAGCAACTGACCTCCACCATCGTCATGAAGAACCTCAAGGCCGGTGCGGGACTGCCGCTCTGACGGACACCGTTGGCGGGGGAGGGCGGATGGGTAGCCCGGAAAGTCCTTGTGCTAGCTATAAAGCTCGGTCAGCAGTTTGACGATGGCACCTGTCTCGCCCGACGGGCGGGATTTCGGCCAAGCTGCATAGACCGGCAGCGCGGGGGCGTCCCGTACCAGGCGATAGGTCAGCCCCGGTCTGCGGTACTGGTGCATGGTGGCTTCGGCAGTGATGCCGCGGGCTTGGCCGCTGCTGATGACCGTCAGCCAGTCATCGATGTTGCCGATGCTGATGGTGGATTGGGGCCGCCCTTCTGCCGGCCACAGTTCAATGTTCGTGCTGCCCGTGCGGAGGTCGAGCGCAACGGTGCCCTCGGCGACCTGGGCCAGGGTCACACTCCGGCGTGAAACCAACGGGTCATCCGAAGCCATCGCGCAATAGCGCTTTTCGAAGCCGATGCGCGTCATATCGAAGGCTTCGGGATCGGGCTCCCGCCGGAGAATGGCCAAGTCTGCTACCCCTTCGGCCAGACCCGCGGTGGCGGCATTGGTGCGAATGAGTTGGAGTTCCGTATCAGGATGGGCGGTCGCCCACCTGCGTTGAAACTCCACGGTGTGCTTTCCAAGGGCGGACCAGGCATACCCCAGCCGGACTACCGCTTTCTCCGACCGCGCGTCCCGTTCCAAGCCGTCGAGGACCAGGAGGAGGCGGCGGGCGTGGATCAGCGTCCTCTCGCCAGCCGGAGACAGTTGGAGCGACCGCGTTGTGCGGTCGACAAGCCGGACGCCGAGCTCGGCTTCAAGGCTGGCCAAATTGCGGGAGATGGAAGCCTGCGAGACGCCAAGTTCGATGGCTGCATCGGTAAAGCTGCCCGTTTCGGCGATGGCAACCAAACAGCGCAAGTGACGGATCTCAACATTCATGCGCTCAGTGTATAAGTCGCACGGTCGATGCATTTCTTGAACTGTTGCTTGACGGGAACGATGGCCATATGAAGGCAAACGGCAGCACGAAGAAGCGCGGGTGGGCAGGCGTGCTCACCCTGCTCGGAAGCACATTGTCGAACCAGACTGGAGCCGCTGTCGCTTCCCTCGGCTTTCCGCTGATCGGCCCGGTGGGAGTTGTTGCGGTGCGCCAGTTTGTCGCCGCTGCGCTGTTGCTACCGACCGTCAGGCCGCGCCTGCGCAATTTCACGCGCCATCAGTGGTGGCCAGTCCTGCTACTGGCTCTGGTTTTTGCCACGATGAACCTCAGCCTGTATTCCGCCATTGAGCGTATTGGACTAGGCCTGGCCGTTACGCTCGAATTCCTCGGCCCGCTCGCCGTTGCGCTCTTCAGCTCCCGGAAGGTCGGCACAGCAATCGCCGGCCTTTTTGCGGGGGCCGGCGTTGTGATCATTAGCTGGCCGGAGCCCTCGACCGACTACCTTGGCATCGGTCTCGCGCTCGTTGCCGCGTGCAGTTGGGCATCGTACATTTTGCTAAACCGCTCTATTGGAAACCGCATTCCAGGGATCGAAGGAACCGCGGCCGCGACGGGAGTCTCGGCGATGCTGTTCGTGCCGGTGGGCATCATCCTCTTCCTGAACAATCCGCCGAGCTTCTTCGCCATTGCCTGCGCAGCGACTGCCGGCGTCATGGCATCCGCGGTGCCCTACGTAGCCGACCTCATCGCCTTGCGTCACGTATCCACCCACGTCTTCGGACTGCTGATGAGCGTGAACCCGGTCTTCGCCGCGGTAATCGGGATGCTCATGTTGGGCCAGGCATTCGGGGCAACCGAGTGGCTCGGCACCGTGCTGATCGTCTGTGCCAACGTAAGTGTCCTGCTGCTCGGTGGCCCTGATAAAAATGATCCGGCTCCCGCGCAAGCATCGACTGGGATCCATATCCGGGCTTAAACTGCTGCGATTAAGCAGTTCCGAAGGAGGCAGACGGGATGACTGCAGCAGAAGATGCCGAGGACTATCTGCGCCGGTACCACCCGGAGCAGGCAGAACTTGCCCTGTGGGTCCGCTCCATTCTGCTCGACGCCGAACCGGACCTTGAGCAGCGGGTGTACCGCGGGTGGCAGGCTGTTGGTTTTCATGATGCCGAGGCGGGCTATGTGTGCGCCTTGTTCCCCAGTCCCGAGCGTCTCCTGCTGACCTTCGAGCACGGAGCTGCGCTTTCCGACCCCCAGGGTGTGCTGATCGGCAACGGCAAACAGGTACGTTCAATGCCGGTCACCGACAGCGACGAGCGGACCGCTGAGGTGATCCGGCTGCTGCTTGGGAAGGCCATTGTTCACGGCATAGCAATACGCGCGTAGCCTGAAATCATGAACTCTACGTTGGTTCGGCCCCGCAGTGGCAAGATGATCGCCGGCGTTTGCGCCGCGCTCGCCGCCCGGTTCGGAATTCCAAAGCTGCTTGTACGGATCGGGTTCGTGATCTTTGGCCTGGTGGGCATCGGCGAAATCGTGTACATCCTGCTGTGGATCATGATTCCCAAAGCGCCCTGAGCCGCTCCCAAGTGCAGCCGCAGAAATAAGCTGAGCACCGCCGTCGTTGTCCATGGTGTACCCGGGCAACCATGCCCGGAAATGCGCGTCTGACGAAAGGCTGGCTTACCAGTGACTGTTCCTCTCTCCATCCTCGATCTGGCAACCATCGGCAAGGGCGAGACGGTGCGGGACAGCCTCGAGGGCAGCGTCGCCCTCGCGCAGCGGGCTGAAGAGCTGGGCTACCGCCGCGTCTGGTACGCCGAGCACCACAACATGTCCTCGATCGCGTCCTCGGCGACCAGCGTGCTGATTGCCCATGTTGCCGCGCACACGGAGAGCATCAGGCTTGGCGCCGGCGGCATCATGCTGCCCAACCACGCGCCGCTGACCATCGCCGAGCAGTTCGGCACGCTGGAGACGCTGCATCCGGGGCGGATTGATCTTGGCCTGGGCCGCGCGCCGGGCAGCGACCAGAACACGATGCGCGCGATGCGCCGCGATCCGATGAGCGCCGAGAGCTTCCCGCAGGACGTACAGGAACTGCAGGGCTACCTGATCGGGCAGTCGCGCATTCCCGGCGTGGAGGCGACGCCGGGCAAGGGCACCAATGTGCCGCTGTACATTCTCGGGTCCTCCCTCTTCGGCGCCAAGCTGGCCGCCGCGCTGGGCCTGCCCTACTCCTTTGCCTCCCACTTCGCGCCGAACGCGCTGCGGGATGCGGTGGCTGCGTACCGCCGCGAATTCCAGCCCTCCGAGCAGCTGGCCGAGCCGTACGTGATCGCGGGCGTGAACGTTATCGCCGCCGATTCCAACGAAGATGCCCAGGCGCAGCTCCACATCACCAAGCGCTCCCGCGTCTCGCTGCTCTTCGGCCGCGACCGCACGTTCACCGACGAGGAAGCGGACATGATCCTCGAGTCCCCGCAGGGCCAGCACATCGAGCAAATGGTGAAGTACTCCGCGGTCGGCACGCCGGAAGCGGTCAAGGAGTACCTGGACGGCTTCGCCAAGCATGCCGACGCCGACGAACTGATTGTCGCGCACCAATCGCCGACGACGGCGCAGCGGCTCCGTTCGGTGGAGCTGACGGCCGAGGTCAGCGGTCTGGTTGCCGCTTAAGGCGACGAGGTGCCCTGGGTCGATTGGCATCGGCCCAGGGCACCTAATGATCACCGGTTTCTTATTTCCGTTTCACAGGGCCAGCATCGGCACCATGAGGGAGGTAAGGAACGGCACCAGTCGGTAGCTGACTCCTCAAGATCCTTCGGCAGCCAGTCGGTCAGCTTGAGCGCAGTGCCGGGGCTCGGGAAGGGCCGAGCGTCTTCATGGCGCAGATGCGCGTGGGTGAGCTATTGACAGCAGCGCGTGTCTTCGGTCACCATGGATCGTATACGATTTCAAATCCGAAACGTTCTCGCCCTTGGAAGAAACCCCTTGAACGAGGGGGGAAGGATCACGCCCGTGAGCAAGCACTTTGTCCCGGAGAACCTGCCCGACCACATCCAGCACTACATCGATGGCAAGTTTGTCGACTCCATCGGCGGCGAGACCTTCGAGGTCCTGGACCCGGTATCCAACCAGACCTACGCCACGGCCGCGTCCGGCCAGACGGAAGACGTGGACCTCGCCGTCGCGGCCGCCAAGCATGCCTTCAAGGAAGGCCCCTGGCCGAAGATGCTGCCCCGCGAACGCTCGCGAGTGCTGCACAAGATCGCCGATATCGTCGAATCGCGCGACGACGAACTCGCCTACCTCGAGAGCTACGACTCCGGCCTGCCGATCACCCAGGCCAAGGGCCAGGCCCGCCGCGCCGCCGAGAACTTCCGCTTCTTCGCCGACCTCATCGTCGGGCAGGAAGACAACGCGTTCAAGGTGCCCGGTCGCCAGATCAACTACGTGAACCGCAAGCCGATCGGCGTCGCCGCGCTCATCACGCCGTGGAACGTGCCTTTCATGCAGGAGTCGTGGAAACTCGCCCCGGCACTTGCGACTGGCAACACCGTCGTCATGAAGCCGGCCAGCTACACGCCGCTCTCCGCCGCGCTGTGGCCCGAGATCTTCCGCGAGGCAGGCGTGCCCGAGGGAGTCTTCAACCTGATCTTCGGTTCCGGCGGCGTCGCGGGCGACTACCTCGTGAAGCACCCGGATGTGCCGATCGTCTCGTTCACCGGTGACAGCTCGACCGGTGCCACCATCTCGACCGCGGCCGCCCCCCAGTTCAAGAGCCTCTCGCTCGAGCTTGGCGGCAAGAGCCCGGCTGTTGTCTTCGCCGACGCCGACATCGAAGCCGCCCTCGACGCCACTGTCTTCGGTGTGTTCAGTCTGAACGGCGAGCGTTGCACCGCCGGCAGCCGCGTGCTCGTGCAGCGGGACATCTACGACGACTTCGTGGCACGCTTCGCCGAGCGCGCGAAGAACATCGTGGTGGGTCTCCCGAGCGATCCCGGGACCGAGGTCGGCTCGCTCGTGCATCCCAACCACTTCGACAAGGTCATGAGCTACATCGAGATCGGCAAGTCCGAGGGCCGCCTCCTCGCCGGCGGCGGTCGTCCCGACGGCTTCCCCACGGGCAACTACGTCGCACCGACCGTGTTCGCCGACGTCGCCCCCGATGCCCGGATCTTCCAGGAGGAAATCTTCGGGCCTGTCGTCGCGATCACCCCCTTCGACACCGACGAAGAGGCGCTCGAGCTCGCCAACAACACCAAGTACGGCCTCGCAGCCTACGTCTGGACCACGAACTTGAAGCGCGCGCACAACTTCGCGCACGCCATCGAGTCGGGCATGGTGTGGCTGAACTCGAACAACGTGCGCGACCTGCGCACCCCGTTCGGCGGCGTCAAGGCCTCGGGCCTCGGACGCGAGGGCGGCTACCGCTCGGTCGACTTCTACACCACTCAGCAGTCGGTGCAGATCACCCTCAACGAGGCCCACTCGCCCAAGTTCGGCGTTGAGGCCAGCCGGGAAACCGGCGACGCCTAATTGCTTGTCCGGCTTGCTCCGGACGCTTGACCGGGGCTGACGCCGAGTCCAGACCTCCGTCGCTAGCATTAGCCCCCGAAGGGAGTGGGCCCAGGTCCATGCGCCCACTCCCTCACCAATCCAAAAATTCTAAGGAACCACCATGAGCAACGAAATTCCCAAGCCCAGCGTCCCTGCTCCGGACATTGTCCGCTGCGCGTACATGGATCTGGTCGTGACGGACCTGGCCAAGTCCCGCGAGTTCTACGTGGACGTCCTCGGCCTGCACGTGACCGAAGAGGACGAGAACACCATCTACCTGCGCTCCTTCGAGGAGTTCATCCACCACAACCTGGTGCTGCGCAAGGGCCCGGTCGCCGCCGTGGCATCGTTTGCCTACCGGGTGAAGTCCCCGGCCGAAGTGGACGCCGCCGAGGCGTACTACAAGGAACTCGGCTGCCGCACCGAGCGCCGCAAGGACGGCTTCTCCAAGGGCATCGGGGACTCCGTCCGCGTGGAGGACCCGCTGGGTTTCCCGTACGAGTTCTTCTACGACGTGGAGCACGTCGAGAGACTCACGCAGCGCTACGACCTCTACAGCGCCGGCGAACTGGTCCGCCTGGACCACTTCAACCAGGTCACCCCGGACGTACCCCGCGGGCGCAAGTACCTGGAGGACCTGGGCTTCCGCGTCTCCGAAGACATCAAGGATTCCGACGGCGTCACCTACGCGGCCTGGATGCACCGCAAGCAGACCGTCCACGACACCGCCCTCACCGGCGGCGACGGCCCGCGCATGCACCACGTTGCCTTCGCCACGCACGAAAAGCACAACATCATCCAGATCTGCGACAAGATGGGCGCCCTGCGCATCTCCGACCGGATCGAACGCGGCCCCGGCCGCCACGGCGTCTCCAACGCGTTCTACCTGTACATCCTGGATCCGGATGGCCACCGCATCGAGATCTACACCCAGGACTACTACACCGGAGACCCGGACAACCCCACCGTCACCTGGGACGTCCACGACAACCAGCGCCGCGACTGGTGGGGTAACCCGGTAGTGCCGTCCTGGTACACCGAGGCCTCCCTGGTCCTGGACCTGGACGGCAACCCCCAGCCGGTCATCCAGCGTACCGACGCCTCCGAAATGGCCGTGACCATCGGAGCCGACGGCTTCTCCTACACCCGCGAACCGGGCGAGGAACGCGGCTTCAAGGTCGGCGCCCAACTCTAGCCAAGCTGGAGCAAAGCCGTAGCAAAGAACGACGGTGGGGTGCGGCAGATTGCCGGGCTCCGCCGTCGTGCATTTAATAGCCCTATTGCCTGTGCGCTCCGGCTGGTCGGTGGGGACGAACAGACGTCATGGGGTTGCTGCGGGCGCGGGATGGACGACGGCTCTGCGGAGCGGGCACGCAGGGATGGCGAACCGGCAGGTGAGCGCGGCCAGGGCCAGCGCGGCGGCGGTGATGGCGAGGATGACGTTGGCCGGCGCCGGGAGTTCCTGGACAAGGACGAAGACGCCCATGGCCAGGACGAAGAGCCCGAAGCCCTTGCGCATGGCCGCTTCAGGAAGGCGGCCGGCGAGGGGGGAGCCGGCGACGGAGCCGACGATCGCGGCCGCGGTGACGGCGGCGACGAGGCCCCAATCGAGGCTGACTGTAGTGAGGTAGCCGCCGAGCCCGGCGAAGGATTTCAGGGCGATGACGACCAGCGAGGTGCCCACGGCGACGGGCATGGCGAGGCCTCCGAGGAGGGCGAGGGCCGGGACGACGAGGAAACCGCCGCCGGCGCCGACGAGTCCGGTGACCAGACCAACGACAAGGCCTTCGAGGACGACTTTGAGGACGGGCAGTTCGCTGTTGTTGGCGGCGGCGGTCTTTTTCCTTCGGCCGCGGATCATGGCGATGGAGGTGGCGACCATCATGAGGGCGAACGCGATCATGAGGATGGTGCCGGGGATGTGCCCGCCGAGCAGGCCTCCACCGAACGCCCCGGCCATGCCTGCGGCGCCGAAGATCAGGCCGGTGCGCCACTTCACCCGGCCTTTGCGGGCGTGGTCAACGGCGCTGAATGCCGAGGTGGCACCGACGACAAACAACGACGCCGCGATGGCTTCCTTGGGGTCGAGGCCTGCGACGTAGGTGAGGATGGGGACCGTGAGGATGGAGCCTCCGCCTCCGAGCAGGCCGAGGGAGAGCCCGATGACTACGGAGAGCAGCAGGGTGGCTGTGAGGGCAACGGTCATGTGGTCAGTCCTTCTGGGGCAGCGGGTCGGCGGGTTCCCGCCCGGGGTGGGGACCGGGCGGGAACCGGCTTAGGGGAGGGGGCAGGCCGAGGTGCGCGGCAGCTGCCGGATGGCGCTGTCGGCAGTGGGCTCGGCTGCCGCCTTGTTCCACGGCATTTTGGACAGGGCTTTGCCCATGGCGCAGGTGTTCGTCGCCGCAGAGAAGGTCAGGCCGGTGCCGATGGCACCGGCAATCAGGCGCAGCTTCGGGGAGACGAATTTGCCCGCTAGCAACCCGCCGACGACGAGGGTGCCGGCTGCCATGCGGACCTGGCGTTCGAGGTCCCAGCGCTGCGCGCCGCGGACGACGTCGCCGCCAACGGCAGCGAAGCCGGGCACGCCGCCGGTGAGCACGCGGGCCGCGCCGATTCCGGCGTTGTTCAAACGCTGGCGGGCCTGCTCGGCGCGGACGCCCGACTGGCAGACCAGGACAACGCGCGCCCCGAGGCGTTCGGCGAGTTCGTCGGTGTGCTCGGAAAGCAGCGGCAGCGGCACGTTGTAGGAGCCGCGGATGTGCATGGTCTCGAACTCGGCGGCGGAGCGGACGTCGATCACGGTCAGGTCCTGGTGCTTGCCCATCCATTCACGCAGCGTCGGCGCGTCGAGGGCGGTCACGGTCAAAGTTTCGGAAGCCAAAGGGGAGTTTCCTTTCAAGGGGTGGGTGTTTCGCCACAAGTCTGCCACATACCCCCGGGGGTATGCAATAAACCCCACGGGGTATAAAATGGAGGAAGGCTTTCACCTCGAGGAGAACATCATGCAGCTCGACAGCACCGAACTCACCCCGGTCATCAACCGGCTCAAGCGCGCCCAGGGCCAGCTGGCCGCCGTTACGCGGATGCTCGAGGAGGGCCGCGACTGCAAGGACGTGGTCACCCAGCTCGCCGCCGTCTCGAAGGCGCTGGACAAGGCAGGGTTCGCGATTATTTCCACCGGCCTGGAGCAGTGCCTGGCCAAGCAGGACAACTCCCTCGACAAGAAGGAACTGGAAAAACTCTTCCTCTCCCTGGCCTGACCTCGGCAGGCCTGAGAAGGCGACCCCGCGCGATCGAAACTGCGCGAGGTCGCCTTCTTATTTGTTGGCGTGCAATGGCTAGCGGGCCGGGATGTTCTCTCCGGTGTTCTGCCGGGCTTCCCATGCGGCGTAGCTGCCGTCGAGTTCGACGACGTGGTAGCCCGCGCGGCGCAGGGTGCTTGCGGCGACGGAGTTGCGGACCCCGCTCTGGCAATAGGTCACGATGGGGCCGTCGGCTGGAAGCTGGTCCAGGTTCCAGAGCACCCGGCCGGCGCTGAGCTGCTCGGAGCCGGGGATGTGCCCGGCGGCGTGCTCGCTCTTGTTCCGCACGTCCAGGACAAGGGCGGCGTCGAAACCGTCGAGTTCCTCTGGCTGGATCAGGGGCGGGACCACGATGGGCAGCCCGTCCAGGCTCGTTGTGTAGCCGGCAACATTGTCGATGCCCACGCGCACGAGATGGTCCCACATCTGCTGTGCTGCGTCCTGGTCGGAGGCGAGCAGGAGCAGCGGGCGGTCGTCGGTCTCCGGGTCATAGGCCCAGGCGCCGAAGCTGGCGGCCTTGTTCCCGGCCGGGATATTCAGGGCTCCAGCCACAGTTCCTTCATGGACCTGCGCGTTAGGGCGGGTATCGACAAAGGTCACCTTGTCGGCGACCAGGTCCGCAGCGACGGCCTGGTTGTCCAGTTCGGGCAGCGGGCCGCGTTTGCCCAGAACCTCCGGGCCGAGGCGGTTCTGGCGCTTCATCCGGCCGAAGTAGGCGTGCGCGTCGGGCTGGCCGTTGAGCAGTTCATCGATGAAGCCCTGCTCGTCGTTGGCTTCCAGATACTTGCCCCACCAGGCGTACAGCCGCTCATAGCCGACGGTCGTGGACGGGATGGCGCCGAGAGCCTTGCCGCAGGCACTGCCGGAACCGTGGCCCGGGTGCACCTGGACGTGGTCCGGCAACGCCAGGAACTTGGTCCGCAGGCTGGCGAAGAGCTGCTTCGCGCCCTCGAAGCGGGTGTCGATGCCGCCCGTGGCCTCATCCAGCAGGTCCGGGCGGCCCAGGTCGCCGGCGAAGACGAAGTCGCCGGAGAGCAGGTAGCCGGGCTGGTCGCTGAATGCCCCGTCGGTGACCAGGAACGAGAGGTGCTCGGGGGTGTGTCCGGGAGTGTGCAGGGCCCGGGCCGTGATGTTTCCGATCGAGATCGTGTCGCCGTCGTGCAGGCGTTCGGCGTCGAACCCGTACTGCCAGTCCGTCCCGCCTTCACCGGAAACGTAAATGCCGGCGCCGGTGGCCGCGGCCAGTTCGCGGGTCCCAGAGAGGTAGTCGGCATGGATATGCGTCTCGGCCACGGCCACAATCTTCATCCCGTTGGCCTTGGCCAGGTCCAGGTAAACCTCGATGTCGCGGCGGGCGTCGACCACCACGGCTTCACCCTTGCGCTGGCAGCCGATGAAGTAGCCGGCCTGGGCCAGGTCCTGGTCATAGATTCGCTCGAGCAGCATTTAGTCTCCTTGTCGTCGCTTCCTGAGGTACCCCCGGGGGTATCGCTTCAATGACAACCGTAATACCCATGGGGGTATAAGGCAAGCGCCGATCTCGTTGCTTCGTCTTACCCATGGGGGTATGCATGATGAGGGGTGCCGCACGTAAAGCGGCTACCTGCCGAAACATGATGGAGGGTCTTGAATGTGCCGGACGGCGACATGCCAAAAATGTGGAAAGGCGACGTGGGCAGGCTGCGGCAACCATGTTGATCAAGTGATGCGTAACGTTCCGCAGTCGCGCCGCTGCACCTGCGCTACCGGAGCCGGCTGGCAGGCCGGCGTCGGCTTCGGCTGGATCAGGGGAATTTTCGGCCGGCGACGCACCCGCCGTCGTTCTCAGTAATCCAGCGGTTCGCGGCCCAGCAGGGCGTCTTCGACGGCGGCCGTCCGGCGGCGCAGCGCCTCGGCTACGGCAGCGACGGCGGGCTGGCGCAGCGAGTCCGGACGCAGCACCATCCAATAAGGGAGTCGTTCCTGGAAGTCCTCGGGCAGCAGCCGGACCAGATCCGGGTGGCGGCCAGCCATGAAACAGGGCAGGAAGCCGATCCCGGCACCGGCCCGCGTGGCCTCGACGTGGACGAAAACGTTAGTGGAACTGAGCGAATCCAGCATGCCGGGAACGAGCCGCCGCGGCGCATCCAGATCATCAACCTGCAGCATCGAATCGACGAAGTACACCAGCCGGTGCTCGCTCAGTTCGGCGACGCTGGCGGGCGTGCCGAAGTCCTCCAGGTAGCGGCGCGAGGCATACATTCCCAGCATGTAGTGGCCCAGTCGGATGGCCTCGGCACGGTGCACCTGCGGTTCGCCGACCACCACCTCCAGGTCCAAGCCGGAGCGGTGCTGCAGCGCCCGTCGCGTGACGTTGACGATCTCCACGCTGAGGTTCGGGTGCTTCCGGCGTAGCTGAGCCACCGCCGGCGCGATGATGAACGCGCTGAAGCCATCGGTGGCGGAAATGCGTACGACGCCGGCGATCTGGTCCGCTTCCTCCTCGCCTTCGTGTATGGCAGCCACCGCGGTCTCCACGTCTTCGGCGGCCCGCATGGCCCGGCGGCCCAGGTCCGTCAGCTCCCAGCCGCCCACGGTGCGCGCAAGCGTCCGGCCGCCGAGGCTCTTCTCCAGCGCGGCGATCCGGCGCGAGACGGTGGTGTGGTTCAAACCCAGGCTCTCGGCCGCCGTCGTAAATCTTCCGGTCCGCGCCACGGCAAGCAGGATCAGCAGATCATGAGGGTTCGCGGCGGCGGTGCCGGGGGACTGGTGGTTCATATCTGCAATTGTGCACTTCATCTCTGCGCAACTGGTCATTGATGCACAGCATTGGCTGTGTCCATACTCGGTAGAGCCGTCCTGTGTGCTGGAACACAGGACCCCGCAAACGCCGATGTCAACGCTGACACCTGCAGAACAAAGGAGTGCGCCGATGAGCGTCAACAAGCCGACGTCCCCGGAGACGGAGAAATCGGGACTGAAAAAGATTGTGGCCGCCTCGATGGTGGGCACGGTGGTGGAGTGGTACGAGTTCTTCCTCTACGCCACCGCCGCCTCGCTGGTCTTCGGCCAGTTCTTCTTCCCCAATGCGGACACGGAGCTGGACGGCATCATCGCGGCCTTCCTGACCTACGCAGTGGGCTTCATCGCCCGTCCACTCGGCGGCATTGTGTTCGGCCAGATCGGCGACAAGCTCGGCCGCAAGCACACCCTGCAGGTCACCATCATCATGGTGGGCGTGGCCACGTTCCTGATGGGCTGCCTGCCCGGCTTCAACTCCATCGGCTACTGGGCGCCGGCACTGCTGGTGATCCTGCGCTTCGTCCAGGGCTTCGCCGTGGGCGGCGAGTGGGGCGGAGCCGTCCTGCTCGTGGCCGAACACAGCCCGAACAAGTCGCGCGGGTTCTGGTCCAGCTGGCCGCAGGCCGCCGTTCCGGTGGGCAACCTGCTTGCCACCCTGGTGCTGCTGGGCATGTCCTGGATCCTCCCCTCGGACCAGTTCCTCAGCTGGGGCTGGCGCGTGGCCTTCTGGGTGTCCGCGTTCATCGTCATCATCGGCTACTACATCCGCACCCACGTCAGTGAGGCACCGATCTTCCTGGAAGCCCGCGCCCAGGTGGAAGCCGACAAGGCCGTCAGCTACGGGGTGATGGAGGTTGTGAAGAAGTACCCCAAGGGCATCTTCGGCGCCATGGGCCTGCGCTTCGCCGAGAACATCCTCTACTACATCATCGTCAGTTTCACCATCGTGTACCTGAAGACCGAGCACGAGTACGACACGAGCCAGTTGCTGCTGGCGCTGCTGGTGGCGCACGTCATCCACTTCATTGTGATTCCGCAGGTCGGCAGGCTCTCGGATGCCTTCGGCCGCAAGCCGGTTTACCTGGCCGGTGCGGTGCTCGGAGCCAGTTGGGCGTTCTTCGCCTTCCCGATGTTCGATACGCAGAACCCGTTTATCATCATCGCCGCCGTGACCATCGGCCTGTGCTTCCACGCGTTGATGTACGCGGGCCAGCCGGCCATCATGGCAGAAATGTTCCCCACCCGCATGCGCTACTCCGGCGTCTCCCTGGGCTACCAGGTCACCTCGATTGTTGCCGGCTCGATGGCGCCGATCATCGCGACCGCGTTGCTGCAGGACTTCGGTTCCTGGGTCCCAGTAGCCATCTACGTGGCGGTGGCCTGTGCCATTACCGCCGTCGCGGTGATCACGCTGAAGGAAACCCGGGGCGCGTCCCTGCACGACATTGACGACGCCGACGCCCGCAAGCATGGACTGAACACGGCCCGCGTCACCAACTGAGCCAGTCCACGCCCGCAACAAGCATCAACCTGCTCTACGTAAGGGAACTTTCATGACCAACGAAACCGAACGGACCAACGAGCCCGCCGCCCAACCACTGGCGGGCAGGCGGGCCCTGGTCACCGGCGGCGCCAGCGGGATCGGCTTGGCTGTGGTGCATGCCCTCGCCGCCCGCGGCGCCCGCGTGGTCGTCGCGGACGTGGACCAGGCCGGCGCCGAGGCGGTGGCCAGAGAAGTCGGCGGCTCAAGCTGGGCAGCTGACCTGCTGGACCCGTCGGCCGTCACCGACGATCAGCTCACCGAAGCGCTCGACGGCGTGGACATCCTGGTCAACAACGCCGGCATCCAGCACGTCAGCCCGATCCAGGACTTCAACCCGGAGGACTTCCGGCGGATCCTGACGCTGATGCTGGAGGTCCCGTTCCTGTTGGTCCGCGCGGCACTGCCGAAGATGTATGCACAGGGATTCGGCCGTATCATCAACGTTTCCTCCGTGCACGGGCTGCGTGCTTCCCCGTTCAAGTCCGCCTACGTCACCGCCAAGCACGGGCTCGAAGGCCTGTCCAAGGTCACTGCCTTGGAGGGCGGCGAGTACGGCGTGACCAGCAACTGCGTCAACCCCGGCTACGTCCGCACCCCGCTAGTGGAAAAGCAGATTGCTGACCAGGCGCGGGTCCACGGCATTCCCGAGTCCGAGGTGCTGGCGAAGATCATGCTGACGGAAAGCGCCATCAAACGCCTGGTCGAGCCGGAGGAAGTGGCCTCACTGGTGGCCTGGCTGGCCAGCGACGATGCGTCAATGGTCACGGGCGCCAGCTACACCATGGACGGCGGTTGGTCCGCGCGGTAAACGGCGCTTCCTGCAACAAAGTTACGTACGACGTCGGCACTCGGCTGGGTTTTCCACCCATCTGAGTGCCGGCGTCGTTTTGTTGCGGTCACGCTCTGGAACTCGTCGAGTGCGCCGGGCAGGGGCAGATAGACTGCTGATAAACCGGACCAACTCGTGAGTAAGGAGAGCCCGTCATGAAGATTGTCGTGTTGGCCAAGCAGGTACCGGACACTTGGTCGGACCGCAAGATCAACCTGGAAACCGGCATGCTGGACCGGGAAGCCTCCGAGCCGGTGCCGGATGAGATCAACGAGCGTGCTCTGGAAGTCGCGCTGCAGTTCAAGGACGCGAACTCCGACGCCGAGATCGTCGCGCTCTCCATGGGGTTGGAAGATACGACTAAGACGCTTCGTAAACTGCTGTCGATGGGCGCGGATTCGGCTGTGTTGGTCACGGACCCCGCGCTGGCCGGATCGGACATGGTCCAGACCTCGCGGGTGCTGGCGGCTGCGGTGCAGCGGATCGCCCCGGACCTGCTGGTGGCCGGCAATGAAGCTACCGACGGCCGCGGTGGAATGGTCCCGGCGATGGTCGCGGAGATTCTAGGCTGGCCGGTGCTGCCCAGCCTCGACGAGGTGGCCATCACCGCCGAGGGCGTCTCCGGGACAACCCAGGTCGACGGCGGATCGCTGAGCCTCAGCTCCGGGCTGCCGGCGGCCATCTCTGTCACGGAGAAGTCTGCGGAGGCGCGCTTTCCGAATTTCAAGGGCATCATGCAGGCCAAGAAGAAGCCGATGGAAACCTGGTCCCTGGCTGAGCTGGGCATCCAGGCCGGCCCGGACGCGGCTCCGGTTCGCTCGGTGATGGTCTCCGCCGAGGCGCGCCCGCCGAAGGAAGCCGGTCCGAAGGTCGTCGACGACGGCACGGCGGCCAGCCAGTTGGCCGAGTTCCTCGCCGCCCAGCGGTTGATCTGACCGCACACCTGACTTGATGACCTGATTGACCGGAAGGGCAAACATTATGGGAAACATCCTGGTACTGATCGAAACCACCGCCGCCGGCGCGTCGAAGCCGACGGCGGCCGGCCTGCTCGGCGCGGCCGCAGCCATCGGCACACCGGTGGCCGTGGCGGTGACCCCGCCGGGGCAGGGCGCGGAACTCGCGGCGCAGCTGGGTTCGCTGGGCGCCGCCCATGTCTACCTGGCCGAATCCGACACGGCGAACACCGAGCTTGGCACCGCGGAGGTCGGGGCCCTGGCCGACGCCATAAAGGAGTACTCCGCCCAAACTGTGCTGGTGTCGAACACCAATGACTCCAAGACTGTCGCCGGACGGTTGGCGATCATCGCCGGTGGCTCCGTGGCCGCCGACGCCGTAGGGGTGCGCTACGACGAAGAGGGGCAGGAGGTCATCGTAGAGCACTCGGTGTTCGGCGGTGACTTCACCACACAGTCGACGATCGAGGGCGGTCTCATGATCGTCACAGTTCGACCGGGATCAATTGATGCGCGGGCCGAGGCAGTAGCCGATCCGCAGGTCAAGACCGTTCCGGTGTCCACCGCCGCTGCCCCGGGAGCGCGGATCGACCAGGTCCTGGACGCCCCGGCCCAGACCGACCGGCCGGCGCTGCGGGGCGCCCAGGCCGTGGTCTCCGGCGGGCGCGGACTTGGCTCGAAGGAGAACTTCGCCCTGGTCGAGCAGCTCGCGGACAGTCTCGGCGCCGCGGTCGGCGCATCCCGTGCGGCCGTGGACTCGGGCTACGTGCCCCAGTCGTTCCAGGTGGGGCAGACCGGCGTCTCGGTGACGCCGGACCTATATGTGGCCTTGGGGATCTCCGGCGCCATCCAGCACCGCTCCGGCATGCAGACCGCGAAGACGATTGTGGCCATTAACAAGGACGGGGACGCACCGATCTTCGAGATCGCCGACTTCGGCGTGGTCGGCGACGTCTTCACCGTGGTGCCCCAGTTGATCGACGAGATCAACGCGCGCCGCGGCTGAGTCCTCGCGGATCTGCTGCACCTGATTGACCGTCCCGGAGGCGAGAGACACGATGACCAACGAGAACAGTGCGGCTGACCGCGCTCCGCGTCGTCAGCGCATGGCCGGATACCGGCCGCTGACACCGCAGGTTCAGCAGGATGGGGTGGCGAACGACGTCGACGCCGCGGGCACGATGCCGGCCTCGACTGAGAGTTCGACGGAACCGAAGGCGCCAGTCTCGCAGGCACCGGAACAGGGCGCGAGTCAGACACCAGCCCAGGCCTCGGCCGCGGAAATGCAGGCGGCACCGCGCGCGGCGTCGCCTGCACAGGATGCGGCTGCCGCGCCGTCGCCGGGAACGCAATCCGCACCGGCCGCTCCAGCGAAGAAGCAGCGGATGGGCGGCTATCGGCCCTTGCCGCAGGAAAAGCAGATCGACAGCGGCGTGGGACCGGCTGCCAAGGCCTCGGAGCCGCCGAAGACGCCCCAGCCACCGGCCCCGGTGCGCAAGCAGCGCATGGGTGCACAACCGGCCGCTTCCACCACTGCAGCACCTCTGGATGCGGCACCCGCCGATGAACCACGTGCCGCTCCCGTGCGCAAGCAGCGCATGGGCGTCCAGCCGGCCGCCTCCACCGATGCACCGCCTGTTGCTCCAGTGCGGAAGCAGCGTATGGGTGCAGTGCCATCGACAGCCGGGCAGGAATCGGCTCCGACGGCAGCGGGCAAGACCCGGATGGGAGCAGCCCCGGCACCGGCCGGATCCCCTGAAGCCAAACCCGTCGCTGCTGGCGGCACCCGCCAGCGCATGGGCGCTACCCAAGGGCAGGGAACCGCAGCGGCCAAGAGCCCGGCTCCTGTCCAAGGTGACGCTGCCGTGCCGAATCGCTCGCGGATGGGATCACCGGCACCGACGCCGCCCGCGACACCGACTTCCACACCGACCGCCGATGCCGCCGCCCGGAGCGGCTCCGGATCGACTCCGCCTACAACCTCCGGCCGGCCCGCCCCGTCCAGCGGAACCACCAAGGCGAGCGAACGCCCGGCGTGGCTGAAGCCGGTGCTGGTGACCGCCGTCGTGCTGGTGTTAGCTGTGGTAGCGGTGCTCTGTGCCCGGTGGCTGCGGAGTATGGAGCCGGTGCAGGAGTTCATTGCGACCTACGACGGCCACGCGTCCCAGCCGGACAGTGCCCCGGTCGGGTTGCCGGCGTGGTTGGGCTGGCAGCACTTCTTCAACATGTTCTTTATCGTGCTTATCGTCCGGACGGGCCTGCAGGTGCGCACCGAGCGCAAGCCTCCCGGTTACTGGACGGCGAAGAAGGACTCGTTCTTCTCACCGAAGGGCAACACCCCGAAGAAGGTCTCTTTGTCCCAGTGGCTGCACCAGAGCCTGGACGTGCTCTGGGTGGTCAACGGGCTGGTCTTCATCGTCCTTCTGCTGGCCACCGGGCAGTGGATGCGCATTGTGCCAACCAGCTGGGACATCTTCCCGAACATGCTCTCGGCCGGCATCCAGTACGTTTCCCTGGACTGGCCCACGGAGAACGGGTGGGTGCACTACAATGCGCTGCAGGTCATGACGTACTTCATCACCGTGTTCATTGCTGCGCCGCTGGCGATCATTTCCGGTATCCGGATCTCCACCTGGTGGCCGGATCAGGCCACCGGGCTCAACAAGGCGTACCCGGTGGAGTGGGCCCGGGCGATCCATTTTCCCGTGATGCTCTACTTCGTCGCCTTCACCATCGTGCACGTGTTCCTGGTCTTCTTTACCGGGGCGCTGCGCAACCTGAACCACATGTACACCTCGCGGGACGTCGTGGACTGGTGGGGGCTGATCATCTTCGTGCTCTCCCTGCTGGTTATCGCGGCCGCGTGGTTCCTGACGAAACCGCTCTTCACCACACCCATCGCCGCCCGGATGGGCAAGGTCTCCAAGTAGCGACGAGAAGCGAAGAGCCCGCCATCCCGCACAGCGCTGGAGATGGCGGGCTCTTCGCCGCGGCATGTAGAGCCGGTCGGCGCCGGGTACTAGACTGCTTCGAGCACGCTGACGTAGTTGGCGATGGCGAGGCCGCCCATGTTGTGTACGGCGGCGCGGCGCGCACCGGGCAGTTGCATTTCGCCGGCCGTACCGCTGAGCTGCATGGCCGTGACCACGTGCTGGGAGACGCCGGTGGCTCCGACGGGGTGGCCCTTCGCCTTGAGCCCGCCGGAGAGGTTCACGGGCAGTTTGCCGTCCCGGTAAACCCAGCCTTCTTCGATGGCGCGCCGGCCTTCGCCGGCCGGGGTGAGGCCCATGACTTCGTACATGATCAGTTCGGCGATGGTGAAGCAGTCGTGTACTTCGGCGAAGTCCAGCCCGTCCAATCCGGTGCCGGCCATCGCCAGCGCGCGCTGCCAGGCTGCGACGCTGCCGGCGAACGCGGTGGGATCGCGCTTTTCCACGGGCATGAAGTCATTGGCCTGGCCGAATCCGGTGAGCCGGACCGGTGCAGTGGCCGACGACGACGGCGCGGGGCCGCTGGTGAGAACGAGGGTGGCAGCGCCGTCGGATACTGGGGAGCAATCCGTGCGGCGTAGCGGGTCGGCGACCATCGGGTTCTTATCCGAAACGGTCCGGCAGAACTCTTCGCCGAGGTCCTTGCGCAGCTGGGCGTAGGGGTTCAGCACGCCGTTGCGGTGGTTCTTCGCGGCGATCGAGCCGAGCACGTCCCCCGCCGGGCCGTAGCGTTTCTCGTAGTGCTTGGCGGTCTCGGCGAAGAGCCCGGCGAAGCCGGTGGTGGAGGACTTGCCGGCCATGTCGTAGTCGGCGCCGAGCAGCGCCGCTCCGACGACGTCGGGCCCGGCCTGGGTCATCTTTTCGGCCCCGATGACCAGCACGTTCTTCGCGGTGCCGGCGAGCAGCGACTTGGCGCCCTGCTGGACGGCCGCGGAGCCGGAGGCGCAGGCGTTTTCCACACGTGTTGCCGGGACGTTGGCCAGCTCGTCGGAGACCTGCAAGGCCAGCGACGAGGCGAAGCCCAACGGCAGCATGCCGGAGTTAAACTGGCCCAGGTAGATCTCGTCGATCTGTCCCGGTTCCAGCCCGGCGTTAGCGATGGCTTCGCGGGAGACTTGGACGATCAGGGATTCCAGTGTCTCGTCGGTCAGTTTGCCGAACCGGGAGTGCCCCCAGCCGGTGAGCAGAATGTCTTTGCCGAATTGTTCGTGCAGGCTCATCGCTGTGCTCCTTCCAAGGTTGCAGCCAGTTCGGCCTCGAGCTCGGGGGCTACCCTGAAGGGTGCCTCGGTCTTGTCCCGGACCTCGTCGAGAGTGATTCCGGGCGCCAGTTGCGTCAGTACCAGTGCCGGGCTGCCGCCGTCGTTGTTGATATCGAAATCGGCCAGGTCGGTGATGATGCGGTTGACTACGCGGACGCCGGTGAGCGGCAGCGAGCATTCCTTGACGATCTTGGGCTTGCCGTCCTTGGCCACGTGGTCGGTCAGCACCACCACGCGGGGAGTGCCGGCCACCAGATCCATGGCGCCGCCCATGCCCTTGACCATCTTGCCCGGAATGGTCCAGTTGGCGAGGTCGCCGGCGCCGGAGACCTCCATGGCGCCGAGGATGGCGACCTTCACATGCCCGCCGCGGATCATGCCGAAGGACGTGGCCGAGTCGAAGATCGACCCGCCGGGCAACACGGTGACGGTTTGCTTGCCGGCGTTGATCAGGTCCGCGTCTTCCTCGCCCTCGTAGGGGAACGGACCCATGCCGAGCAGGCCGTTCTCGCTTTGCAGCACCACCCGCACGCCTTCCGGCAGGTTGTTCGCCACCAGGGTGGGGATGCCGATTCCGAGGTTGACGTAGTCGCCGTCGTTCAGTTCGGTGGCAGCGATGGCGGCCATCTCGTCTCGTGTCCAAGCCATGGTTCTCTCCTTCAGGTTCGTGTCCGGTGGTCTGCTCAGGCGCCGACGGCGGCGGGCCGCGGGCGGACGGTGAGCTTTTCGATGTCCTTGCTGCGTCCGCTGGCCTGGACGAGGTGCTGGACGTAAACGCCCGGTGTGACGATGTGGTTGGGGTCCAGCTGGCCGGGTTCGACGATGACCTCGGCCTCGGCGATGGTGACGCGGCCGGCGGTGGCTACCACCGGGTTGAAGTTGCGGGCGGTGTAGCGGTAGATCAGGTTGCCGTCGGTGTCCGCGGTGTGCGCGTGGACCAGGGCCAGGTCCGCGACGATGCCGCGTTCCTGGACGTACAGTTCGCCGTCGAACTCTTCGTGCGGCTTGCCCTCGGCGATCTGGGTGCCGACACCGGTCTTGGTGTAGAACGCGGGGATGCCGGCGCCGCCGGCGCGCAGTCGCTCGGCCAGCGTGCCCTGGGGGTTGAACTCCACTTCCAGGGTCCCGGCGAGGAACTGCTCGGCGAAGAGCTTATTTTCACCCACGTAGGAGGCGAGGACTTTACGGACCTGGCCGGACTCGATCAGCACACCCAGCCCCTTGCCGTCGATGCCCATGTTGTTGGAGACAACGGTGAGGTCCTTGACGCCGGAGTCGCGGACGGCGTCGATCAGGTCG
Source organism: Arthrobacter sp. Soil_C_60 (assembly GCF_057656375.1). NCBI lineage: Bacteria > Bacillati > Actinomycetota > Actinomycetes > Micrococcales > Micrococcaceae > Arthrobacter > Arthrobacter sp. Soil_C_60. The sequence continues at coordinate 136,114 of NZ_JBDGKM010000008.1, forward strand.
GCCGGGATGCCGCTGAGCCCGAAACCGCCCACAGCGATGGTCATTCCGTCATGCAGCACACTTTCCAGTGCCGCCGTGGGTCCTGCTGCCACTTTGGACATGCTTCCTCCTCGTTGAGTGTCTGACGTTCGCACGCCTTGCTGTCCATGTTGTGGACAGGTGGTTTACCTGCAGGCTAGCGGTGCGCGCGTGGAGGCGTCAAGAGGGGTATTCTCGGTGTATTCACAGTGTGGACATGCTGCAGTAGAGTGTCCATATTGTGGATTCAAGGAGTGAAATGACAGAGAAAACGGTCCAAGGGGCACAGGTGGTCGGGCGGGTGGCCCAGCTGCTGCGCATTGTCGGGCGCTCCCCTGAGGAAGGTGCGGCGCTTCCGGCTATCGTCGAGGCATCGGGTCTGACGCGGCCCACGGTCTACCGGCTGCTCAACTCATTGGCGGCCGAGGGGCTGCTGGATCATCATGCCGAGACGGGCACCTGGCACTTGGGCCCCGAGGTCTATGTCCTCGGAGCTGTCGCCGCCAACCGGTACGCCATCGAGGACCTGGCGCGGCAGAGTCTGCAGCGGTTGGCAGACGAAACCGGGGAGAGTGCATTCCTTTCCATTAGGCGCGGCGACGAGACAGTGTGTCTGCTCCGGGTCGAAGGCAGCTTTCCGGTGCGTTCGTTCGTTTTGCATGAGGGCGTCCGCTTCCCGCTGGGAGTTGCTTCCGCCGGACTGGCCATCATGGCCTTCCTCCGGGAAGAGGAGGTGGATCGGTTGCTTGACGACGGCGGTGCGCGCGTCGAGCGCTTCGGCCCGGCCCATACCGCAGAACGGATCCGGGCGAACCTGGAAGTGACCCGTCGCAACGGCTACACGGTGAATCCCGGACTCATCCTTGAGGGCAGTTGGGGTATGGGCGCCGCCGTTTTCGACCGCCAAGGCAACCCGGCGTGGGCTCTGTCCCTCACCGGCATCGAGCAGCGGTTCCGCCCGGAACGGCAGGAATTCCTCGGGAAACTTCTGCTTGAGGAGGCGCACAAGATCACCCAGCAACTGGGCGAGCACGTCAGTGCGCGCTGAGCGTTTGATGCTCGAGGTCGGTACAGACCTGAAAGCTCTTGCGTTGGCATCAGGCGGCCAGCCGGTCAGGTTCTGTGTCTTCCCAAACGTCGAGGACGCAGCGCCGCAGTGCGGTTGGAACGGTGATGTCCTGTGCGATGACGACCAGACCCAACTCTTGGAGGTACTTCAGACGCCGTCCCACCTCGGCGTAGAACTCCGCTGTTTCCGGAGTTGCACCGCCCGGCATCAGCGCACCCGGATTAGTGAGAATCAGCCCGGACACCGACCCTGTCGTTTCGGCCGCATGTGCAAGGATGCGGCCGATAGTCTGACCTACGGAAAGCTCGTCGCTGTAAGGAGAGCTGTCGCGACCGAACTCATTTTCAAAGCATGCGTAAACGAGAGTTTCGAGAAGAGCCAGACGGTCGGGATTTTCCCCGTTGCTGAAGGTATTCCGAATATCTGCCAATCGTTCTGCTGAGCCTTGAGTTGGGGTGAGGCCCAGATTTGCAAGGATATTGAACCTGACTTGTGCTGAGTTTTCGTCGGGAGCGTCCTGACCGAACACTGTGACTGATGCCCAAAATGCCTGGCGCCAAGTGGGGACGGAATCACTGTGCAATTGTGCATCCACGGCTGCGAGCAAGTTTCGTGCCTTCTCCGCGAGAGGCGTTTCTTCGAGGAACTCCAACTGTTCTGTTGGGTCCAGCTCGGACCATTCGAAACCGCGGCTCGGTCCGACGGCCTCGAATGCGATATGCGCCCGGTGATAGTAGTTTCGCAGGTCCTCCAACTGTCGGGTGGTTCCTGTCCAACGACCAGTCTGCTCCAAGAAGTTGGTATACAGCGACATCGAGCTCACAAACGGCATGAAGAGGAAATCATCTCCCTCGGCGATCTCATCAACACACAAGCAAATGGCGGCTTCAAGCGGGAGCGCGCGGAACGAAGTGCAGCTGGAGCCTGGCTGGAGCTTCCGGTGGAAACCCAGAACCATCTTGACGAACTCCAAAACGTAATGGCTCTCTTGATCCGTTGCGTCCTTACCTATCCAATCGGTATATGCCGGGGTCAACGCATCAATCTCGGCTTCGCGGCTTGGGATCTGGCGGCGAGGCTTATTCGGACGGGTGTTTTTGGAGCGGCGCTTCTTGCTTCGTCCCACGTTGGTGCCTTTCGTCGTGAAGGGTGGTCTGGTTCGTCCACCTTCCCCCTCTACGACAATGCACCGCTATCCCGCACTTCCAGACTGTGGATAACTGCTAAAGGACGATGCGCAGGGGTTCCTCCAGCGTCTGTTTGAGGTCCCGCAGGAAGGCCGCCGCGGTGGCGCCGTCCAGCACGCGGTGGTCCGCGGTCATGGTCAGCTTCATGATCCGTCTGCTCTGCAGCATCCCGTCCTGCACAAAGGGTTCTTCGGTAGCCGCACCTACTGCCAGGATGGCTGCCTCGGGCGGGTTGATCACTGCGGTGAAGTTATCGATTCCGAACATGCCCAGGTTGCTGATGGTGAACGTGCCGCCGCTGAATTCATCGGGCTTGAGCTTGCCGGCACGGGCCTTCTCCGCCAGTTCACGAGTCTCGGCGGCGAGTTCGTCCAGGGGTTTGGCATCCGCGTCCCTCACCACGGGGACAATGAGGCCGTTGTCGATGGCGACGGCGACGCCGATGTGCGTGCGGCGGTGCTGCAGGATCTTATCTCCGGCCCAGGACGAGTTGACCTGCGGGTGCGCATGCAGGGTGACGGCGCAGGCCCGCACCAGCAGATCGGTCACGCTGACCTTGATTCCGGAGTCCGCATAGCGCTGGTTTACTTCCTGCCGGAAAGCGAACAGTCGGTCTACGCCCACCACGTTGGTCAAGAAGAAGTGAGGCGCGCTGGCGCTTTCGGTCAGTCGGCGGGCCGTTGCCTTGCGCATCTGTGTCAGGGGCACATCAACGGAGTCCGCACCGGTATCCGTCTGGCCAGCCGCTGCTGCTGGCCGCGGCGCTCCTGCCGGGCCGGGTTGTCCAGGTTGTCCTGCCGGGGCGCCCTGGTCCGCCTTCTCGGTTCGCCCCTCGCCCGCAGCCACAGCGGCCTCAACGTCGGCGCGGACTATCCGGCCGCCTGGCCCGGTGCCCGTGATGGTGGCTGGGTCAAGGCCGTGCTCGGCGGCGATCCGGCGGGCCAGGGGAGATGTCAGGACCCGGCCGGCCGGTGTGGGTTTGGCCGGCTCTGGCCCCGCCACGGGCGCGCCGGGTGCGAGCGGTGCAGGTTCGCTGGGTGCTGCCGGTGCCTCGGCCGCCGTCGTACTTTGTGTTGTTGAAGTGCCGGGAGCCGTTCCGCCTCCGGTTCCGCTCCCGTCGCCGATGATGGCGACCGGTTCGCCGATGGCCACGGTGGTGCCTTCGGGAACGAGGAGCTTCTCCAGGACGCCGTCCTCGAACACCTCCAAGTCCATGGTGGCCTTGTCCGTGTCGATCTCGCCGATCACGTCGCCCTGATGGACCGTGTCGCCCTCCTTCTTGAGCCAGCGGCTGATAACACCTTCTTCCATGGTGTCGGACAGGCGCGGCATGAAAACTTCCGGCATGGCTGGCTCCTATCGGGAGAAACTCGTGTCGTCGAGGACTTCGCGGATGACCCGGACCAGGTCGCTGGCGTCCGGCAGCGCCGCCAGTTCCAGGGCTTTGGCGTACGGCAACGGAACTTCGGCGGCTGCCACGCGTCTGACCGGGGCGTCCAAATAATCGAACGCGCCCTCCATAAGGGAAGCGGAGATCTCTGCGCCGATTCCGTAGCTCAACCAATCGTCCTCCAGCACGACGGCCCGGCTGGTCTTGCGCACCGAGGCACAGAATGTTTCCCGATCCAGGGGCCGCAGACTCCGCAGATCCACCACCTCGGCAGAGATGCCTTCGTCCTCCAGCTGGCGGGCGGTTTCCAACGCGATGACCGTGCCGCGGGAGTAGGTGATGACGGTCAGATCGGTGCCCTCCTTGACCACGGCCGCCTTGCCGATTTCGGCGATTTGCTCGCCGTCGGGCACTTCGCCCTTGGTGTTGTAGAGGGAGAGGTTCTCCAGGAAGATGACCGGGTCGTCGTCGCGGATGGCTGCGGTGAGCAGTGCCTTCGCATCGGCGGGAGTGGCCGGGGCCACCACTTTCAGCCCCGGCACATGCGCGTACCAGACCTCCAGGTTCTGCGAATGCGTGGCCGCCAGCTGCTGGCCGCCGCCGCCCGGGAACCGGATCACCATGGGCACCGGAGTCTGGCCACCGAACATGCCGTAGATTTTGGCGGCGTGGTTCACGATCTGATCGATGGCGATCAGGCTGAAGTTCAGCGTCATGATCTCGACCACCGGGCGCATACCCAGCATCGCGGCACCGATGGCCGCTCCCACAAAACCCTCTTCGGCGATCGGAGTGTCTTTCACCCGTTCCGGACCGAATTCCTTCAGGAGGCCGGCTGTAATTTTGTAGGACCCTTCGAAGATGCCGATCTCCTCGCCAAGCAGGATCACGTTCTCGTCCCGCGTCAGTTCCGCGCGGAGCGTGTCATTGAGGGCCTGCCGGTAGCTGGTGGTGGGCATTCCGTCTCCTGTGCTGGCTCCGCTGATGGTCATAGCAACGGCTCCCGGGCCGCGGCCGGCTGGCCAGGCAAGGCCTGCGGCGCGTTGGCCACCGGGGTGGCGTAGGCGAAGTCGAAAAGCTCGTCGGGTGTGGGCGCCGGGCTGGATTCGGCAAAGGCGACGGCGGACGCAACCTTCTCCGCGGAGTCGTCCTCGATCTGGACCGCCTGCTCCTCGGTCAACAGGTCCGCGGCGAGCAGCTGCGCCCGGAACGCGGGCACCGGATCCGCGGCCTGGGCCTCCTCGACCTCGGCGGCCGAGCGGTAGCGCGCCGGGTCCACCACGGAGTGGCCGCGCAACCGGTAGCTCATGACCTCCAGCAGCCCCGGCTGGCGATCGACCCGGGCGCGGTCCAGCGCGGTGTTCGCCGCCTCCCGCACCGCGACGACGTCGTTGCCGTCCACACGTTCGCCGGGGATCCGGTAGGAAGCACCGCGTTTGTAGAGCAGGGGCTCGCCCGAGGCCGCCTCCACCGTGGTGCCCATGCCCAGCCGGTTGTTCACCACCACGTAGACAATGGGCAGATGCCAGACAGCAGCGAGGTTGAGAGACTCGTGGAAGGCGCCGATGTTGGTAGTGCCGTCGCCCATCTGGCACATCACCGCTTCGGCCTCCGGCCCGGGCTTGCCACGGTAGGTCAGCGCCAGCGCGGCGCCCGTGGCCGGGGGGAGTTGACCGCCGACAATGCCGTAACCGCCCAGCAGCCGCGTCTGAGTGTCGAACAAGTGCATCGAACCACCGCGGCCCTTGGCCACCCCAGTGGACTTACCGAAGAGTTCGGCCATGACGCGCCCGGGATCCATTCCGCGGGAGAGGGCATAGCCGTGGTCCCGGTAGTTCGTGAAGAGGTAGTCCTTCTCCTGCAGTGCCGCCATGAGCCCGACGACGGTGGCCTCCTCGCCGAGGTTGAGGTGGCAGTAACCGCCGATTTTGGCCCGCTTGTACATCTGGTCCGCGGTGAGCTCGAACTTCCGGATCAGGACCATTTCCCGGTAGTACCCGATGAGCACCTCGGGCGGTTCAGCCCCGGGGAATGATCCTGCCGCCTGGGACCCTGCTGTTGCCGCGGCTGCCTGGTCAGTCATCGCTTACCTCCATCTACTGGATCTGGTCAGCTCAGGGACGGGTTCAGGGGCCCGGCGGCTGCTCGTGCAGGACGAACCTCTCGCTGTCCGCCCCGCATTTGGGGCAGGCCTTGGGCGGGTGTTCGCCCCGGACCGGTTCGCCGCAGGCACCGCAAACCCACTCGGTCGCCAGCAGCGCCACGATGTCCGCGCGGCTGACGATCCCGACCAGGCGCCCGTTCTCCAGCACCGGAACGCGCGCGATCCACTGGTTGACCAGCAACTGCCGGATGTCCGAGATGGCGGTATCCGTGGTCACGCTGATCACGGAGCTGGTCATGACCTGGGCCGCGGTGACGCCCGGCGTTGCCAGCAGGTCGTACTCGCTGACCAGCCCGACCACATGCTGCTCATCGTCCACTACCGGCACGGCGCTGATGCGGTGTTGGCCCAGCATCTGGGCGACGTCTTCGATCAGTGCTTCGGCGACAACGCTGATGACCGGCGTAGTCATGATGTCGCGTGCGGTTACCGGGGCATGGGAATCCACCAGCAAGCCACCTTCCTGGACCGTGCGGCTTAGGCCGCAGACAGATCCGATCGGCCGGAGCGGGGAACGCCTCGCTGCGCTTCCCCCTGACCTTCAGCCTAGCCAGCCGCCTGCATTTGGCAAGGGGCCGGTTTCGGTTCCAGCTGCCGCTCCGGGCACTTGCCGCGTATATTCCTCACAACGGACATTTCGATTCACTCACCCCGACAGGGTGGATCCGACGCGCCAGCCGGCGGTATGGGAAGGAGCCGGAGATGGAACAGCTAACGACGACGGCGGGACGTGGCTTTGCGCTTCTGTTCCGCGGAATCAAAGCCGTTCGCCCGCGGCGCCCGATCCACCCGGAAGGCATCAGCCTCACCGGGTCGGTCGACAGGCTTCCGCCCGGGCGGAGAAGCGGTATTTCGTGGCTTGATACTCCCGGTACGGTTCAGGTCCAAGCCCGGCTGTCGCGGTCGATCGGCCTGCCCGGACCGCTGCCGGACATCGTGGGGCTGGCCCTGAGGATGCCGGCAGACTCAGGGTCCTTCGATGTGCTGCTCGCGTCCACGGGGATGTTCGGAGCCAGCCGTTTCATCCTAACGCCGCACAGATTCGCGTCGGAGCCAGCCTTCACCACCTTGATGCCGTACCAAGGCAGCCGCGGGCCGGTCCTGCTGGCGGCCCGTACGCTGGACTCAGCGCTCAGGCTCCCCGCAAAACCGGAGGCCTTCCGGCAGGCACTCGGTGACCGCGTCTGGACGCTTGGGCTTTACCATTCGGCACTCCGCGGGCCATGGGCCCGGTTCGCCACCATGTCCTTGGCGCTTGATCGAACCCAGCAGGACACGGACCGGCGGTTCGACCCGCTGCTGCATCCGCTGCCCGGCGCCGGCACCTACCGGTGGACCCGATCCCTGCGCGAGCCGTCCTACACAACGGCCCGCGAGCCGCGCTAACGGAGGGCCTTTCCCCGTAAGATGGCGCTCGTGACCGACGCTAAACCACTCCGCACCGCCGTCATCGGCTTCGGCCTCTCCGGCCGGGTCTTCCATACGCCGTTCCTTGAAGCGAGCGGTAACTACTCGCTGGACTTCATTGTCACCGGCAACCCCGAGCGCGCCGCCCTTGCCCAGGCAACCTACCCGGGTGCGGAAGTCCTCGCCGGCACGCCGGAGCTGTTCGACCGCGCCGCCGACCTGGACCTGGTGGTCATCGGTACCCCGCCGGCCAGCCACTTCGCGCTCGCAGGCACGGCGCTGGAACTCGGGCTGAACGTGGTGGTGGACAAACCGTTCGTCCCCACCTCCACCGAAGGCGAGGCGCTGATCGAGAAGGCGCGGCAGGCCGGCATCGTACTTTCGGTCTTCCAGAACCGGCGCTGGGACTCGGATTTCCTCACCCTCAAAAAGCTGATCGACGACGGCGGACTCGGCCAGGTGCATCTCTTTGAGTCGCGTTTTGAGCGGTGGAAGCCGGCGGGCCTGCGGGCTTGGAAGGCGACGGCCGCGATCGCCGAGGGCGGCGGCATCCTCTCCGATCTCGGCTCGCACCTGATCGACCAGGCGCTGCAACTCTTCGGTCCCGTGGCCACGGTCTACGGCGAGACGGCCCGGCATACCGGCACGAGTGCCTCGGAAGCGGACGAGGACGCGTTTGTTTCACTGCTGCACGAATCCGGGGTGCGCTCGCGGCTGTCCATGAATCTGATCTCCGGGCTGCCTGCGCCACGCTTCCACGTGCTCGGGTCCAAGGCCGCCTTCACGAAGTGGGGGATGGACGGGCAGGAGGCAGCGCTCGACGGCGGTATGTTGCCTTCCGCGGCAGGGTACGGCGAGGAGCCGGAAGAGACCTGGGGTACCACCGGCGTGCCCGGCGACGTGCGGCCGGTCAAGGCGGTGCGCGGGGCGTATCCGGAGTTCTACCGGCAGCTGGCGGCCAGCATCACCGCCGGCGCGCCGGTGCCGGTGGACCCGGCGGAGTCACTCGCCGTCGTCAGGATTATTGAGGAGGTCCACCGGCAGAACCAGTCGCGCTAGGGGCAGTCAGGCCAGCCGCTCCTTCGGGGACCGGGTCTTGGCCGGGTCACGCTCGGCGAGGCCGCCAATAACGTCGTCGATCTTGCCCATCACTGCTTCGTCCAGACGCACGCCGGCAGCGGCGACATTGGAGACGACCTGCTCCGGCCGGGACGCTCCGATGATTGCCGAGGCGACGTTAGGATTCTGCAGGACCCAGGCGATGGCCAGCTGGGCCATGGTCAGTCCGGCTTCCTCCGCCAGCGGCGCCAGTTGCTGGACGCCTTCGAGTACGTCATCGGACATCCAGCGCTCGATCATCTGCGCTCCGCCCTTCTCATCCGTTGCGCGGCTGCCGGCGGGCGGTTCGGCGCCGGGCTTGTACTTGCCGCTGAGTACTCCCTGGGCCATCGGTGACCAGACGATCTGCGAGATGCCCAGCTCCTCGGAGGCGGGAATGACTTCGCCCTCGATGACCCGCCACAGCATGGAGTACTGCGGCTGGTTGGAGATCAGCTGGATGCCCAGGTCCTTCGCGAGCGCGTGCCCGGCGCGCAGCTGCTCGGCGTTCCACTCGCTGACACCGATATACAGAGTCTTGCCCGCGCGGACCACGTCGGCGAAGGCCTGCATGGTCTCCTCGAGCGGGGTTTCGACATCGTACCGGTGGGCCTGGTAGAGGTCCACGTAGTCCGTCTGCAGCCGACGCAGCGAGCCGTCGATCGACTCCATGATGTGCTTGCGCGACAGTCCGGTGTCATTGTGGCCCTTGGGCCCGGTGGGGAAGTAGACCTTGGTGAAGATCTCCAGCGACTGCCGCCGCTCGCCCTTCAATGCGCCGCCGAGGACTTCCTCCGCGGCGGTGTTGGCATAGACGTCCGCGGTGTCGAAGGTGGTGATGCCGGCGTCCAACGCCGCGCGAACGCATCGGGTGGCCGTGTCGTTTTCCACCTGCGAGCCGTGGGTAAGCCAGTTACCGTAGGTGATCTCGGATATTTTCAGGCCGCTGTTGCCCAGGTATCTGAATTCCATGCTGCCCAGACTAGTGCCAAAGTATGCCGCCGGACCGTACGTCAGGCGTTATCGCCGGGTTTGTGAGGGAAGAGGACGCGCGCCACTCTCCGCGCTGCGTCCTGTGGATCGTCGGGCAGATCCGCAGGCAGGTTTCCGCTGAGCCACAGGGATGCGAATCCGTGCACCAGCGACCAGGCCGCCAGTGCAGCGTCCCGAGGCGTGGTGCTGCCGTCCTGCGCGTACGGCGCGGCACCCTCGTAAAGCATCAGCGATGCCCTGGCCTGGGCCTCGAGCAGTTCCGGATCGTCCGTATGGTAGAGCTCAGGCCGGAACATTACCTCGAAGTGCGCGCGGTGCTCGACGGCGAACCCCACGTAGGCGACGCCAACAGCCAGATATCCGTCGGGCTGGTCCGCAGCCTTATGCAGGACGTCGCCGAGCAGGCCGAACCCTTGCACGGCGACGGCGGTCAAGAGGCCGGCTTTGTCGCCGAAATGGTGTGCCGGGGCGGCATGGGAGACGCCGGCGCGCCGGGCCAGATCGCGGAGGCTGACCGCGGCCGGGCTGGACTCGCGGATCACCTCCAGCGCGGCATCGATGATGGCACGGCGCAAATCTCCATGGTGGTAGCTCGAGGTTTCCATCCTCTTAGATTAGCTGCTATCTAGCCATTGACAAGTTCGATCATCCGAGTAATCTAGTCAGTGTCAAGATAGATACGATGTCCGATGGAAGGACTTCCCATGGCACCCCTCATCACCCTGTTGGCAGTCACACTGCTGCTGCGGCTGGCCGGGACTCTCGGCGTCAAGCCCCTCCGATCCTGGCGGGTGAGCCTGCGCGGTGGCTTGGCCGCCATGCTGGTCCTGACCGGAACGGCCCACTTCAACGGAATGCGCGCGGACCTCATCGAGATGGTGCCTCCGGTGCTTCCTTACCCCGGGTTTCTGGTTACGCTGACCGGCATGCTGGAGCTGGCTGCGGCCCTTGGACTACTGCACCGAAGGACTGCTCCCTGGGCGGGAGCGGGGTTGACGCTGCTGCTGGTGGTCATGTTCCCGGCCAACGTCTATGCGGCTGTTGCCGGAATCGACTTCGGCGGGGAACCTGCCACCGCGCTGCTGCCGCGAACGCTGATGCAATTGGTGTTCATTGCCGCTGCTGCCGCCGTGGCCCTGCCCGCTTTCAAGGCACTGCGCAACCGGCGGAAGGTCGCTTCACCTATCCGCCGGGACGGTGTTCCTGTCCGCGTTTTAGACAGCGGGCAATAGCGGCTTCCGTGTTGCGGACTCTCCGGCGGGACTTCCTGGATGGAGGTTCCGCCGTCGGCCGTTGCCGGGGCTGACCGGGAGCCATAGTCTTTCCATAAGCCTCGCCGCGCATACTTCCACCCAGATCCTCTTCGGTGAATGCCGGCGGGGAAACAGGCGTGTCGGCAGGACGCCGTCGGGCAGCCGGGCGGCGTCGGGAGGCGGAGACGGGATGGACTGGGCAGGCTGGGCGGTGTTCGGACTGCTCGCAACGGGTGCACTCACCATGGTCATGATCGCCGCGCAGATGGCCGGCCTGACCCGGCTCGACCTGCCTTTGGTGCTGGGGACTCTGATCACCCCGGATCCGGACCACGCGCGGGTTGCAGGCTTCTTTATCCATCTCGCCGCCGGCCAGATCTTCGCGTTGGGCTACGCGGCCACGTTCGCGCTGCTGGGCCAGGCGACCTGGTGGCTCGGGGGACTGCTGGGCCTGCTGCACGTAGCAGTCGCCCTGACAATAGTGCTTCCGCTGCTGCCCGGCGTCCACCCGCGGATGGCCTCGCACCGGGCAGGACCGTCTAGCCGGGCGGCCCTGGAACCGCCGGGCCTGTTGGCTCTCAACTACGGCATCCAGACCCCGGCCGTGGCGGTGGCCGCGCACCTGGTCTACGGCGTCATGCTCGGGCTGCTCTTCCAGGTCCGCTGATGGATACGGGAGAGCGGGGCACAGAGAACGCCCGGCAACCGGGCATTGGAGACTACGGGCTGATCGGCGATACCCGGACCGCCGCGCTCGTGTCCGGCGCCGGCGCGATCGACTGGATGTGCGTTCCAAGTTTCGACGGCGAACCCGTCTTCGGGCGTTTGGTGGGCGGGCCCGAAGCAGGAACTTTCCGGCTGGGCCCGGCCACGTCTGTCGCCCCCACCCAGCGCCGCTACCGCCCGGAGACGGCGACGCTGGAAACAACCTGGGCGATGGGCGAGGGCACGCTGATCCTCACCGATGCCATGGTGGCCGAAGTGCGCGGCCGGTTGCTGCCCGCCACGCTGCTGGTGCGGCGGCTGACAGCTGTGGGCCAGCCGGTGCAAGCCGTGGTGGAGTTTGATCCACGCCTCGGTGAAGGGCATGTTCGGCCGCGGGTCCGTTCCGGCCCGAGCCTGGTCTGCGAATGGGGCCAGCTGGCCCTGAGTCTGGGCAGCGGTCCGGAACTATCGATCGAACCCGGCACCCCGGAGTCGTTCTTAGTAACCCCGGGCCATCCGGTCACTCTGGTGCTGGCCGTGGCGTACGGGGAACCGCTGGTGCACGTGGAACCGGATGCGGCAGCGGAGTTGCTGGCGGCGGACGAGGAGCTGTGGCGGGCGTGGGCGGCGGAGATCGACGGCGGAACCCCGTACCGGGATGCGGTGGTGCGCAGTCTGCTGACGCTGCGGCTGCTGACCTATTCGCCCTCCGGGGCTCCCGTGGCCGCGCCGACAACCTCCCTGCCCGAGTTTCCGGGCGGGATCCGCAACTGGGACTACCGCTACGCCTGGCCCCGGGACGCCAGCATCGGGGTTGGTGCGTTCCTGGGCGTCGGGAAGGCCGGCGAAGCCCGCAGTTTCCTGCGCTGGCTGCTGCATGCCAGCCGACTGGAGCGGCCCCGGCTGCCCGCGATGCTCACGCTGACCGGCAGGCATGTCCCGCCGGAACGCACCCTGGCAGGATGGCCGGGCTACGCCGCAAGCACGCCGGTCCGCGTAGGCAACGGCGCCGCGACTCAGCATCAGCTCGACGGTTACGGCTGGGTCCTTGATGGGGCCTGGGTGCTGGTGGAAGCAGGGCACAAGCTCTACTCCGAGACCTGGCGGGCAATGCGCGGATTCGCTGATCTGGTGGCGCGCCGGTGGCAGGAACCCGATGCGGGCATCTGGGAGATCCGCGACGACGCCGCGCACCACGTGCACTCCAAGATGATGGGCTGGCTCGCCCTCGACCGCGCGCTGAATATCGGGCGGACGCACCGCGTCTCGCAGCGGCAGCAGCAACGGTGGCACGCAGCGCGGGAAGCGCTTGCCGCCGAGATCAGGCTCAGGGGTTTCGACCCGGAGGGGAACACCTATACCCGCAGCTACGGATCCACCGACCTCGACGCGGCCGTGCTGATCCTGCCGCTGCTGGGCATCGAGGAGCCGGGCTCGGAGCGGACCCGCGGCACCGTGGACGCCATCCGCCGCAAGCTGTCCGCCGGCGGACCCCTGCTTTACCGCTACCCGCCCGGACGCGACGGCCTGCCCGGGACGGAGGGTGCCTTCCTGCCCTGCTCCTTCTGGCTGGTCCAGGCGCTCGCCGAAACGGGCCGCCGCGCCGAAGCTGCGCAACTGTTCGAAGAAATGCTCGGGCTGGCGAATGACGTGGGCCTCTTCGCCGAGGAGATGGATCCGCAGACCCACGCCCAGCTGGGGAACTTCCCGCAGGCCCTGACCCATGCCGCGCTGGTCCAGGCCGCCCTGGCCTTGCGCGAGTCCGTCGGTTAACCGTTCATAGGTTTTTCCCAACGCCCAATCAGGAAGCTGGTTGCGGGGCACGCACTGATATCGCGCCTTGGACGAGGAAACTGTGCACGAGGGGGAACTCATGACATCCGATCCTGAAATCAAGCTGAGGCCGCCAAACGGCCGAAAACAACGACGGCGGGCGGTGGGGATGGCAGCGGCAGGCGCCGTCCTGCTCTCGGGCCTGTCCGTTCTGCCGCCGGCGTCGGCGGCCTCTCTTCCCGCGGGCGGTGCAGGGCTTTCGCAGTCCGCGCTCGCGGGCATGCTGCCGGCAGCCTTGCCGAAAGGCCCGGCCGGGGTAGGGCCGGTTAATCCTGACAATGGCTATCCGTACTGGTACGGCGACGGCGGCGATCCGGAGCGCGGACTCGCTCCCATCCGGCTGGAACTGTGCGTGGACGCCGCGGACTGCCCGGTCATCGGTACCGACTACGACCCGACACAGCCGCTGACCGTCCCGGGGAACTTCCCGGAAGAATCCTTCTGGTGGTCGGGTGAAGCGTCCCTGACCATGCCCGATGGGGCCGAGGCCCGGCTGATCATGGCCCAGGAAGCGGCCTTCAGTGGAGCCGGTGACGTCGCGGACGGCCAGCAGAACGGCTTCGCCCGGCTGCGCATCCGGCTCGAAGACGGCGAACCCGGCCAGCAGTACACTTTCACGCACCCGTACGGTGTGGACGTCCTGACAGCCGATGACCGCGGCCGGATCCGCTTCACCGAAGACATCGGCTGCCTGCAGCAACCGTGTTCCTGGGATGAGCCCTCGGAAGGCCGCATCGGCCCGTTCCTGCGTTGGGACCCGGAGGTGGGGCTGCCTGCCCCGGAGGGATTCATCGGCGACCCGAACGTGGAACACGAGGTGGTGGGCAGCCCCCACGATACGAACTTCTTCCGGGTTTCAGGGCCGTCCGGCGGCACAGCAGAGACCAACCTCTTCGCCGTCCAGGGCAAGATCGCGACGATCGAAGCGGGCGTGGACAAGCCAGGCGGCCTTTACAACTCCGCCCAGACCGTGAAGATCCATTCGTCCTTCCCCGAAGGGAAGATCATCTACACCACGGATGGTTCGGATCCCGCCGTCAACGCGGACGGGACGGTCAACGGTACCGAGTATGTGCCGGAAGCCGGAGCCGCTGTCTCGGAAGTAGCCGTAGAATTGGCTACCCCCGGGACCAACACACTGAAGTACATCTCGATCGATCCGGCGACTAATGAGACCACGGAGATCTACACCGAGGTGTACGAGCTGGACGCCACCCGGCCGTGGCTGGACGCAACACCCGATGCCGCAGCCGGCCCGCTGGCCGGGCCGCAGATGGTGACGTTGAGCGGAAACACCAACAATCCCGCTGTAGCCCCGGAAATCTACTACACCACGGACGGCTCCACGCCGTCGTTCTCTGCGGACGGGGAGCCGCTCGGCAACACCTGGGAATACACGGAACCGATGCAGATCGGGAATTCCACCAATATCCGCGCCGTTGCCGTGGACCCCGCTACGGGGACCGCGGGCGAAATCCGGTCCTTCCCGTTCAAGATCCACAACCTGCAGGAAGTTGGCCCGACGAGCGAAGAGCATGGCTTCCCTGAATGGCTGCGGGACAACGGCTGGGAAGGCCAGGAACCGGTCCAGCTGGACCTGTGCCTGGAAGACCCGCTGTGCCCGGTCGTCGAAGAGCGGCCTGATCCGGCGTCACCGGCCTCCTTCCCGGACAACTTCCCGGGCGAGGCCTTCTGGTTCGCTTCGGAGTCCGTGCTCGATGTCGGGGGCGAAGAGGTCCAGCTGACGCTGGCATCGGAAGCAGCCTTCGGAGCCGACATGGTGCGGGACGGGGACCAGGTGGCCTTCGGCCGGATCCGGGTCCGCGGTGACGGCGTCTTCGAGCCCGGCGCCACCTACAAGTTCACGCATCCGTACGGTGTACTGGAACTCGTGGCGGACGTCGATGGCAACATCAACTACACCGAGGACCTCGGCGCGCTGAACGGCACGGGCGACTTCTCCCATCTGCTGGAGGCCAAGATCGGGCCGTTCCTGCGGTGGGACGAGGGTGCTCCGGCAGGCTACCTCGGCGACGGCAACACGCCGCACGCCGTCGTCGGCAGCCCGTACGATACGAACTTCTTCAAGGTCGAGCAGGTGACCGAGGCCGACGGCGGCGAGCTGTCGACCCCGGAGGTACTGGGCGAGACCGACGAGTTCGTGGTCCAGGGCAAGATGACTGATGCAACTCCGCCGGAGGCGCCGACGGCAACCGCCGCGACGGCCGGAGGACTGTTCGCCGCCGACCAACTGGTAACGCTGTCGGCGACCCCGGACACCGCGGAGATCTTCTTCACCACCGACGGCACGGATCCGACCGAGGACAGCACCTTGTACACGGAGCCGATCGCCATCACGAATGAGGGAGTGACCACGCTGAAGTTCATTGCTTTCAACTTCGGCATTCCGTCCGAGGTCGTGACGGAAACCTTCACGCTGGACAAGACGGCACCGGCACTCACCGGCACCCCGGAGGGTGAGATGGCTGCGGGTACCGCAGTTACCTTGGCTGCGGATGGGAATGCGGCCATCTTCTACACCCTCGATGGAACTGAGCCGAGCAAGGCCAGCACCCTCTATGCGGCACCGGTGCAGCTCTCCGCAGGCCAGACGCTGCGGGCCGTAGCGATCGATGATGCAGGCAACACCAGCGCGATCGGAACCTGGACCACTGCCGCGACCGAGGAACCGCCGATTGAGGAGCCGGGTGAGGAGCCAGTCGACGAGACACCGGGTGAGGAGCCTGTCGACGAGACGCCGGGTGAGGAGCCGGGCGAGGAGACTCCCGCTCAGGAGTCGTCGAGCAACGATTTCACCTCTGACGGCAAGGCCGATCTGATCACCACGGACCGCTCCGGCAAGCTCTGGCTCTACGTGGGCAAGAACAACGGCGGCTACGAAGCGCGGAAGCAGGTCGGATGGGGTTGGAACAGCATGACCAGCCTGATCAGTACCGGCGATACCGATGGTGATGGCAAGGCTGACATGGTGGCCCGCGACAAGGCCGGCAAGCTCTGGCACTACGCCGGCAAGGGAACCGGCTGGTTCGAACCGAAGAAGCAGATCGGATGGGGCTGGAACATCATGACCAGCATCGTCGGACCGGGCGACTTCAACGGCGACAACGAGAACGACTTGATTGCCCGCGACAAGGCAGGCGATCTGTGGCTCTACGCCGGCCACGGTAACGGCTGGTATGCCTCGAAGCAGAAGATCGGCTGGGGCTGGAATAGCATGACCAAGATCGTCGGGCCGGGTGACTTCAGCGGCGACGACAAGGCTGACCTGGTGACCCGGGACCGCCGAGGAGACCTGTACCTCTACATTGGCGATGGGAAGGGCAGCTACGAGCCGAAGAAGAAGATCGGCTGGGGTGGTTGGAACAACATGACCATGATCGTCGGACCCGGTGACTTCAACGGTGACGGCAAGGCTGATCTGGTGACCCGGGACCGCGCAGGGGACTTGTTCCTCTACGCAGGCGAGGGTCAGGGCAGCATGGCACCGAGGAAGAAGATCGGCTGGGGCTGGAACATGATGAACAACATCCTCTGATCCGGATCTGACCAAACAAAAGAACAGCGAGGCCTCCTGCCACCAACGGCAGGGGGCCTCGCTGTGCGCGGGGAACCAGAAGGCTCCGCGCCCATAAAGCGCCGCCCGGCGGTTCGGGTTATGGTCCCACCGGCCCATAGCGGTGTTCGGGGCGTCCGGTGCTGCCATAGCGAAGATGGATTTCGACGGCGCCGTCGTCGGCCAGCGCGGAAAGGTAGCGTTGGGCGGTAGCGCGCGAGATGCCTACCTGCCGGGCCACGTCCGTGGCGGATTTCTGCGTTCCGGGCTCCAGTGCTTCCAGCACCGACGTCTCCGTGGCCGAGCGGGCCCGGCCCGACCCCGGGGCCTCGCCGGGATGGAGGGCATGCAGGGCGCGTTCCACCGTGTCTTGGTCCACGGCGCTTTGGTTGGCGAGCAGCCGGCGGTAGCGGGCATAGGCGCGCAGCTTCCGGGTCAGCTGGTCGGCGGTGAAGGGCTTGATCAGGTAGCCGAGCGCGCCGCGGCGCAGCGCCTTGCGAACCGAGGCGGCATCGGCAGCGGCCGTCAGCATGATGACGTCAACGTCCAGGGTCCGCAGCAGGTCCAGGCCGAGGGCATCGGGCAGGTACACATCCAGCAGGATGAGGTCCGGTTCCCGGGCGTGCACCACGCGCAGCGCCTGCTCCGCGGTGCCGGCCGGCGGCAGTGCGGTGAAGCCGGGGACCGCCTCGACGTAGCTGGCGTGCAGGCGGCCAACGTGGAAGTCGTCGTCGACAATGAGCACCTGCAGGTCATTCGTCATGCATCTCTCCTGGTTCCTTCGGGGCAACTGTTCCGGGCAGTCTGGCGCAGAAGACCGCGCCGGGGCCGCCGGGCTGGCCGGGTTCGGCCACCCAGACGTCGCCGCCGCGGCGACGGGCCAACTGCCTGCTCAGCGGCAGGCCGAAGCCCTGGCCGTGCACATCCTGCAGGCTGTCTCCGGCGGTTTCGGCGGTGGAGAAGCCCTCGGTGAAGATGCGCTCGAAGGCTGCGCCGCCGCCGTCGTTCTTTGACGCGGTTTCCTGCGCCGGCTCCGCCAGGCCGTCGCCCGAGTCCGCGACCACCAGGTGCAGCACGCCGCCGTCCTCGGTGAGCTCATCCAGCAGTTCGACCTCTGCCCAGCGCTCGGGGTTGCTGCCGTGCACCGCCGCCCGCACCGCGTTGTCGATCAGGTTGCCGATCACCGTGGTGACGTCCTGCGGGTCGGTGATGCGGCCGCGGATCAGGGTTTCGGGTCCGATCCGCAGCGTGACGCCGCGTTCGGCAGCTTCCACGCTCTTGGCGCCGATGAACGCCTGCAGGTACGGGTCGCGCAGCAGCTCGGACTGCTCGGCCGGGTAGTTCAGCGGACCGGTTTTCATGATCGAGCCCATGTAGTTCTGCGCCGCGGCATAGTCGCCGATGCCCAGCAGGCCCGAGACCGTGTGCAGCCGGTTGGCGAATTCGTGCCGCTGCGCACGCAGGGCCGTGGTGAGCGCGCCGACGGCGTCGAGCTGGCGGGTGAGGGACTGCAGCTCGGTCCGGTCGCGCAGCATGATCACCCAACCGAGCTCCGGCGCGGCGGACCCCTGGGCTGCGCCCCCTTCTGCGGCGGCCCACGGGCGGTAGCCGCGGCGGCCCGGTTTGCGGCTGGGCTGCACGGCGCGGGCGGTCAGGATCAGCACCCGGGACCCGACCACCTGTTCCACCGTGGGGGACTGCGGCATCGCTGCCGCCAACAGCGTGGAGAACGACGGCGGAAGGCTGGCTTCATCCAGCGGCAAGCCAACGATTTCGGTACCGATATCCAACCCGAGAAGCCGCTTGGCCTCGCGGTTGAACACCGTGATGCGGCGGTCCGCGGAGACGCCGATAACGCCTTCGTCCACGCCGCGCAGCACCGCCTCCTGGTCCTGGGTCAGGGCCGCGATCTCCTCAGGCTCCAGGCCGAGGGTCAGCCGCTTCAGCCGCCGCCCCAGGACCAGCGAAGCCAGCGTACCCAGGCCCAGTGCCCCGGCGGCGGTGAGGGCGATGGGCAGGATGCTGCCGCCGAGGCCTTCGAGAATGTCCTTGCTGGAGAAGCCCACGCTGACCTCCCCGACCACCCCGTCGGATCCAGGCGCGTAGACCGGCACCTTGGCCCGGGCGGAATGGCCCAGCGTGCCCTGCTCCTGCACCGTGACCTCGCGCCCGCTCAGCGCTTCGCTCGGATCGGTGCTGACCCGCTGTCCCAGCAGATCCGGATCCGGGTGTGAGAGCCGCAGCCCGGCGTCGTCGGTAATCACCACGAACAGCGCGCCGGTCCGCAGCCGTACGTCCTCGGCCAGCGGCTGCAGCTCCCCGTCGGCCAGCACCTCGGCGGCGAGTTCTTCCGGGCCGGCATCGGCCAGGGCGGAGACGCCCGAGCGCACATCGCCCGAGGCCGCCACGGTGCGCGCGACGGCCAGCGCCTGGTCTTCGGCTTCGTCGCCGAGCCGCTCATACGTCAGCCAGCCGTAGACCACGGCCGAGAGCAGCACCACCAGCGCCACCACGGCCAGCTGCATCAGCAGCATGCGGGCCGAAAAGCCCGGCCGCAGGGTGCGTGTGGGGGAGGATTCCATCATTCCTCCTGTGGATCCGGCGGATGTAGCGCCCGCGGATCCGGCAGATCGGCAGGCCTGTGAGCTAAATGAGCAAAACGTGCGCAATAAGCAGTATGCACCTCAAGTGGGCTAAACCGCCATCCGTGATCCGGCCCACCCTACAGTTTGTAAGGCCGGTCACACGCACCCCGGCCTGCTGTTTTAAGGAGTTGTTGTGCTGGTATTCCTCGGATTCGCGATGATCGCGGTCTTTATGGCACTGATCATGACCAAGAAGCTGACACCGGTGTTGGCGCTCATCCTGGTCCCCACCATCTTTGGCCTCTTCGCCGGCGCCGGGCTCGGCATCGGCGAGATGGTCCTGGAGTCGATGAAGTCCCTGACTTCCACGGCCGCCCTGCTGATGTTCGCCATCATCTTCTTCGGATTGATGATCGACGTCGGCCTGTTCGATCCGCTGGTGCGCTTCATCCTGCGCACGCTGGGCAATGACCCGGCCAAGGTGGTCCTGGGCACGGCCGTGCTGGCCGCCGTCGTGTCGCTGGACGGCGACGGTTCCACCACCTTCATCCTCACCACCGCGGCGATGCTGCCGATCTACCTGCGACTAGGCCTGAGCCCGGTTGTGCTCACCTGTGTGGCCGGCCTGGCCAACGGCACCATGAACATCGTCCCCTGGGGCGGTCCCACGGCACGCGCCGCCGCCGCCTTGGACGTCTCGCCTACCGATGTTTTTGTCCCCATGATCCCGTCCCTGATCGCCGGCATCCTGGTAGTCATGGTCTTCGCCTGGACGCTCGGCCTGCACGAGCGCAAGCGCCTGGCCGACGCCAAGCCGGAGTTCTGGAACGCCGGCGGCAATGCCAAGGGCAGTGCAAACAACGACGGCGGCGCTCCGGCCGGTTCTGCCGGCGGCGGTTCCGCTTCGGCCGGCACGGGTGCCGGCAACGGACGCGGCGGTTTCGGCGGCAACGGTGGCAGCGCCGTCGTTGGTTCTTCAAGCGGTCAGGGTGGCGGCGGTTCCGTTGCCGTGCTGGACGCGCCGGAACAGGTAGATACTGCGGACGCGTCGCTGACCGGTTCCGCGCTGGATCCTAACCGAGCCACGCTGCGCCCCAAGCTGTTCTGGTTCAACCTGGCCCTGACCACCGCTGTCATGGTGGTGCTCGTGCTGGACATCGTGCCGCTGGCCTTTGTCTTCATGGTTGGCGCCGCGATCGCCCTGCTGGTGAACTTCCCCAAGGTCAAGGACCAGGCGACACAACTGGTGGCCCATGCCCAGAGCGTGCTGGCCGTGGTGTCCATGGTCATGGCCGCCGGCGTGCTGACCGGCGTGCTGAACGGTACCGGCATGGTAGATGCCATGGCTGCCTGGCTGGTCGACATTATCCCCGACTCGATGGGCCCGTTCATGGCCGTGATCACCGGACTGCTCAGCATCCCGATGACCTTCTTCATGAGCAATGACGCGTTCTACTTCGGTGTGCTGCCGGTGCTGAGTGAAACTGCCAGCCACTTCGGCATCACCCCGGCGGAGATGGCCCGCGCTTCCATCACCGGGCAGCCGGTGCACATGCAGAGCCCGCTGGTTCCGGCGATCCTGCTGCTGGTTTCGCTGGCAAGCGTTGAGCTGGGCGACCACCACAAGAAGGTGCTCTGGCGTGCCGCAGTGGTCTCGCTGGTGATGCTCGCCGTGGGCATCCTGCTCGGCGCCATCCCCTGGGGCTAAATCTCAGCTCCTGATGAGCGGCACCCGGCCAAGGGTAGAACGTGGCCGGGTGCCGCCGTCGTTAAGCGTGTTCTATTCGGCGGGCAGATGTTTATACAGCGCGGCGAGCCAGCAGCACGCTGTCCGTCAGCGTGCCGATCTGTCCTTCCGGCCCGGTGATATCGCGGACCACCGAGTCGACCGTTTCCAACGACCAATCCGGGGCGTTGAGCCCGAGTTCCACCGCAAGCTCCGCGGCGGTGGGCAGCGGTTCGTGGGGTTCGGGATGCTTGGACCAAGACGGGAAGGACTCGTGCCCGACCACCAGCAAGGCGCCGCCGGGCGCGACCGCGCGGGCCGCCGCCGCGAGGATGGTGTTACGGGGCAGCTCGACCGGTGAGTGCAGGAACTGGGCCGAAACCAGATCGTACTGGGCCTCCGGCTCCCAACTGGACAGATCCCGCTTCAGCCATTGGATCTTCTCCGCCACGCCGGCGTCCTCGGCATGCTTTGCCGCCCGCTCCAGGGCGAGACCGGAGACGTCGATGCCGGTAACCTGCCAGCCCTGGGCTGCCAGCCAAATGGCATCCGCACCTTCTCCGCAGCCCAATTCCAAGGCGTTGCCCGGCTGCAGGTCCGCCGCCTCGCGGACCAGCATCGCGTTCGGGTTGCCGCTCCAGATCTGGTCCCGTTCGGCGTAGAAGGATTCCCAAAAATCGTCCGGTACTTCCGTTTCGCCATGGTTATGGCCAACATGTTCGCTCATGTCTTCAGACTTTACGCCGGGCCACCGTCAGGGAGAACGCCTCTTGCAACCAGCGAACAGAGACGTTGCCTACACACGCGTCGCTTCGCTCGGAGTCCGGCGGCCGTGCACTGCGAAGTACAGCCCGATGCAGGCGACCATGATGACACCCGTGGCCACGTACATGCCCTGGTATCCGGCGAGAGGAATCAGCAGGCCCAGCAGGACCGGGCCGAAGCCGGTGCCGACGTCGAACATCAGGTAATAGGTGGCGATGGCGGTGCCCAGCCGCCGTGCCGGCACGGAGTTGACCACGATCGCCTGGCTGCACGGGACCAGGGTGCCGAAGCCGAATCCGGTCAGGATCCCGGCCGCGGTAACCGTCGCCGGCGAGGACCCGGCCGCCAGCACTGCCAGCCCGATCGCGAAGATCAGCAGCGACGGATACATGACAATGTTGTCGCCTCTGCGGTCATGGAGCCGCCCCACGGACAGCCGCGAGACCAGCACCGCCGCGGCGAAGACCAGGAAATACAGGCCAGCGGCTGAGGGGTCGCCGCTCGCTGCCGCGTACGAGGTCAGGAAGGACAGCACGCCCGAGTAGGCCAGCCCAGCCACCAGCACGATGCTGGCCACCGGCAGCGCCCGTGGTTCGATGACGGCGGCCAGCACACGGGCCGCTCGGCCCTCCGAGTCCGGTTCTGTATCCATGGAGTCGCCGTCGTCGTCGTTCTCGGGCAGGCGCAGGGCCAGGGCGACGGCGAAGGCGGCCGCCGAGCAGCCGGCGCTGAACCAGAACACGGACTGGAAGTCCGCGCCGTCGGCGAGCAGCACGGCCAGGAACGGACCCAGGGCGGTAGCGATGGTTGTCGAGGAAGCGAAGTAGCCGGTGCCCTCGCTGCGCCGGGCCTGCGGAATCAGCGCCTGCGCTCCGGTGGTCACGGCAGTGTGCGCCAGCCCGAAGGCGGCGCCGTGTACCAGGCGCAGCACGAGCAGCAACTGGAGCGATCCTGCGGGGATGTACAGTACTGACACCGCAACGAACACCAGCAGGGCAAGCAGCAGGATCCGGCGCCGGCCCACCCTGTCCAGCAGCATGCCGGCGAAGAACCGCGACACCATGGCCCCGACGATGAACGCGCTGGAGGCGAAGCCGGCCGCGCTGTCCGCCGCCTGGAACCGTTCCAGCGCATACAGCGCCATCGAGGTCATCAGCAGGTAGAAGACCATGTAGATGAACAGGTTGGTACCGATGGCCAGCACGAAATTCCTGGTCCACAGTTTCTCGCGCAAAGGCCCTCCCGCAGATTCCAGCCGGCTCACCGGCCGGTCTCCGGCCGCACCTTTCGATTATGCCCCTTGAAGAACGACTGCCGGCATGAAGGGGCGTTGCTGTTACCCCGGCTATGTGTAAGTATCTGCGTATGAATGAAGATAAGCAGATGTGCGGGCTTGGTGTGGACAGCCAGTATGTTGAGCTGGCTGTGGAGGTGTTCTCCATGCTGGCGGATGCTACGAGGGTTCGGATCATCCTTGCCCTCCGCGACAAGGAACTGTCCGTCAATGAGCTGGCGGAGACCGTCAGCAAGTCACCGGCAGCCGTTTCCCAGCATCTGGCGAAACTTCGGATGGCCCGGATCGTGGCTGCCCGCCAGGACGGGACCCGAGTGTTCTACCGCCTCGCGAACGAACACGCCCGGCAGCTCGTCGCGGATGCAATTTTCCAGGCCGAGCATGCATTGGGCGATGCGCCCCGCCATCACCGGATCAGGCCGGCGGAGGCGTCATGACTCGCACCGCCCGGGGCCATGCTGCCAGCCATCAACATGGGCAGCCAGACCAAGGCCATCATCATCCGACCGGTATCCGGGACTTCTTTCACGACCTCTTTGTGCCGCACAGCCATGACGCCGCCGATTCCATCGACGACGCACTGGAGTCCAGCGCGCGGGGCATCCGGGCGGTCAAGGTCAGCTTGGCGGGGCTGGGCGTCACAGCCCTGCTGCAACTGGCCGTCGTCGTCATCAGCGGTTCCGTGGCACTGCTGGCCGACACCATCCATAACTTCTCGGATGCGCTGACCGCCATCCCGTTGTGGATCGCGTTCATCCTGGGGCGCCGCAAGGCGACCCGCCGCTATACCTTCGGCTACGGCCGGGCCGAGGATCTTGCGGGACTGTTCATCGTGGCCATGATTGCACTGTCCGCCCTCGGTGCGGGCTGGCAGTCCGTCGACCGGTTATTGAATCCGCAACCGCTGCAGAATCTTGGTTGGGTGCTTGCCGCCGGACTGGTCGGTTTCGCAGGCAATGAACTGGTGGCGATGTACCGGATCAAAGTCGGCCGCAACATCGGGTCGGCTGCCCTTGTAGCGGACGGAATCCATGCCAGAACGGACGGCTTTACCTCGCTGGCCGTGGTCGTGGGCGTGATCGCGGTCTGGCTCGGCTTCCCGCTGGCGGATCCGATCGTTGGGCTCATCATCACGATCGCGATTGTCATCCTGCTCTGGGGCACGGCCCGCGACATCGGCCGCCGGCTGCTCGACGGTATAGATCCTGATCTCGTGGACCGAGCCGAAAGAATTTTGCTGGCGGACGATGCCGTGCAGAAACTGCCCGACCTGCGCCTGCGCTGGAACGGACACCGGCTGAATGTCAGCGCAGCCGTCCAACTGGATGCAGCGATGACGATCGACGGCTACCACCAACTCGAGCGCCGGCTGATAGCCGCACTGCACCAAGGGCTGCCGGGCGTCGATTACATTGCCCTCACTCCCGTGCCGGCCGGACCGGAACGACCCTAGACTGCCGGCCCGCACAATGGACGCCAGCAGATGCCCTCGGAGGATTTCTTAGCCAGGCACGCAAGGCGAAGGTCCGGCAGCGATACCCGGGTGGGTACTGCTACCGGACCTTGGATCCGCGTGTGGAACAGACGTCAGACGTCGGAGGGAACGGAGCCGGCCCGCGACCGCGCCTCTTCCTCTTCGCGCCGTGCGGCAATGGCGTAGATGTTGTCGCGGCAGCGGTACCAGCCCAAGATGAGCGCCGGGATGATGATGACCAGCGAGGCCACCGTCCAGGTTCCTACCGGGGAGTCGAACGCCATCAGCACCAGCACGGCGGCGAGGAACGCCAGTGTCAGGTAGCCGGTGAACGGCGCGCCGGGGAGCCGGAAGGCTGGCCGGGAGAGCAGGCCCTTATTCGCCCAGTGGCCCAGCTTCAGCTGGCACAGGATGATCATGCCCCAGGCGCTGATGATGCCGATGGCGGCAGCGTTGAGGACGATCTCGAAGGCCTTCGCCGGCACGATCGCATTGAGCGCGACACCCAGCAGCGCGACCACGGCGGTGAGGGCGATGCCGCCGTACGGTACGCCGGACTTGTTCATCCGGCCGGCGAACTTGGGAGCCGAGCCGGAGACGGACATGGAGCGCATGATGCGGCCGGTGGAGTAGAGGCCGGCGTTCAGCGAGGAGAGCGCGGCGGTGAGCACCACGAGGTTCATGATGGCGTCGACGCCGGCCACGCCGATGGTGCCGAAGAACGTCACGAACGGGCTTTCGCCGGCCTTGTAGGCGGTGTACGGCAGCAGCAGGGAGAGCAGCACGAGCGAGCCGACATAGAACACCGCGATGCGCAGGATTACGGTGTTGATGGCCCGCGGGATGACCTTTTCGGGGTTCTTGGTCTCGCCGGCGGCAGTGCCGATGAGCTCGATAGAGGCGTAGGCGAAAACCACGCCCTGGATGACCACGATGGCCGGCATCAGGCCGTTGGGGAAGATGCCCCCGTTGCCGGAGATCAGGCTGAAGCCGACCTCATGGCCTTCCAGCGGAGTGCCGAAGATGACGAAGTAGATGCCCACCAGCAGGAAGGCGACCAGGGAGACGACCTTGATCAGCGCGAACCAGAATTCCAGCTCGCCGAAGACCTTGACGGAGACCAGGTTCAGGCCCAGCACCAGCACCAGGGCGCCGAGCGCGAAGACCCACTGCGGCACGTCGCCGATGGGCGCCCAGTATTTGGCGAAGAAGTTCATGTACAGGGCCACGGCCGTGACGTCGACGATGGCCGTCATGACCCAGTTGAGCCAGTACAGCCAGCCGGTGGCGAAGGCGGCCTTTTCGCCGAAGAATTCGCGGGCGTAAGAGACAAAGGAGCCCGACGACGGCCGGTGCATGATCAGTTCGCCCAGGGCACGCAGGATCAGGAAGGCGAAGAAGCCGCAGATGGCGTAGATCAGTACCAGGGCGGGGCCGGCGTCGGCCAGCCGGCCGCCGGCGCCCATGAACAGGCCGGTGCCGATGGCGCCGCCGATGGCGATCATCTGGATCTGCCGGGGTTTGAGGCCCTTGTGGTAACCCTGGTCCTCGGCATGCAGTGCAGTGTCGGAGGCGTGGTCGGTCTGAACGGGTTTGGCGTTCTGGAGTCCCTGGGGTGGGGGAGTCATAGTTGTCCTTCTGGATGGGGGACGGGTTGCTGTTGCGGATACTGCGGGGGAGGGGACTTAGTTGCTGAGGTTGGCGAGCCGCTCGGGCGAGAGCAGCTCGTCGAGTTCGGCGCCGGTGAGCAGCTGGTGCTCGAGGACCAGTTCGGCCACGCCGCGGCCGGTGGCCTGCGCTTCCTGGGCAATGGCCGTGGCGGCGGCATAGCCGAGCCGCGGGTTCAGGGCGGTGACCAGGCCGATGGACTGCTGCACGGTGAGCCGGAGCCGTTCGGTATTGGCCGTGATGCCGCGGATGCAACGCTCGGTCAGGGTCCGGCAGGCGGCCTCGAGGTGGGAAATGCTCTTGTCCAGGCTGTGCACGATGATTGGCTCGAACGCGTTGAGCTGCAGCTGGCCGGATTCGGCGGCCATCGTGATGGTGACGTCGTTGCCGACCACCTCGTACGCCACCTGGCTGACCACCTCGGGAATCACCGGGTTGATCTTGCCGGGCATGATGGAGGAGCCGGACTGCACCGCCGGCAGATTGATCTCGCCGAACCCGGCGCGCGGGCCGGAAGAGAGCAGCCGCAGGTCGTTGCAGATCTTGGAAAGCTTCACGGCAACCCGCTTGAGCACGCCGGAGAGATGGACGAAGGCGCCCACGTCCTGCGTTGCCTCGATCAGGTCCACCGAGGTGACCAGGGGCAGGCCGGTCACTTCTGCCAGGTGGCGGCAGGCCGCTTCGCTGTAGCCGGCCGGGGCGTTCAGCCCGGTGCCGATGGCGGTAGCGCCGAGGTTGATCTCGTGGATCAGCAGCGTGGCTTCGGCGAGGCGTTCCCGGTCTTCGCCGACGGTGACCGCGTAGGTGCCGAATTCCTGGCCCAGGGTCATGGGGACGGCGTCCTGCAGCTGGGTACGCCCCATCTTGACCACAGTGCGGAACTCCGCGGCCTTGTCGGCGAAGGCTTCTTCCATCGTGGCCAGGGCGTCCAGCAGGCTGCGCACGCTGTTGATGGTGGCCACCCGGACCGCGGTGGGGTACACGTCGTTGGTGGACTGGCTCAGGTTCACGTGGTCGTTCGGGTGCAGCTGCGAGTAGTCGCCCTTGGCCTGGCCGAGGATTTCCAGCGAGCGGTTGGCGATGACCTCGTTGGCGTTCATGTTCGAGGAGGTGCCGGCACCGCCCTGCACAACGTCGACGACGAACTGCTCGTGCAGCTTGCCGTCGATGATTTCCTGGCAGGCCTGGGCAATGGCGTTGGCACGGACGCTATCGAGCAGTCCCAGTTCTTCGTTGGTGCGCGCTGCCGCGAGCTTGACGGCCGCAAGGCCCTTGACCAGGTGGGCGTTGCTGGAGAGCGGCTGGCCTGTGATGGGGAAGTTCTCCAGCGCCCGCAGGGTGTGGACGCCCCAGTAGGCGTCCGCGGGAATGTCCCGGTAGCCCAGCAGATCGTGGTCGGTACGGAATGACGAAGCTGTCACTGTTTTCCTTTTTCCTTAGTTCGAGATGCTGAAATCAATGGCGCGGAGCTCTCCCACCGGACGCCCGCCGCCAAGGACGGGCGCGGGGGCAAGAGTTTGCAGCAGGCCGGCGTCGAGATCCAGGGCCGCCAGCGCCTGGAGGGTGACCGGCATGCGGGCGCGGTCGGAGCCATCCGAGATTTTGACGGCGACGGCGCGGCCATCGCGGAGCCCCACCAACTGCAGGCCCTCAAAACCGTCCTTGGCCAGCAAGCCGGGAACCAGCCGCATCAGCGCGGTCACATCCCGGCCGGCACCCGCGACCTGTTCCGGGTGCGCCATCATCGCGTTGGCCACGGCGGCCTCGGCCGTGCCCGGCGCCGCGGAGGCAATCCGGCCAAACGCGCGGGCCATTCCCCGCAGGCTCAGGGCAAAGAGCGGCGTGCCGCAACCGTCCGTGCTGGTCAGCGGGGATTCCTCGCCGGTCAGCTCAAGAACGACGGCGGCAATCGCCATCTGCAGCGGATGTTCCGGATCGAGATACCCGGCTACCGGCCAGCCGTTGATCACGCAGGTAGCCGCCATAGCGGCGTGTTTGCCCGAGCAGTTCTGGGCCAGCTGCGTCGCTTCGCCGCCGGCGCGGAGCCAGCTCTGCCGTTCCGCATCCCCGTAGGGCAGATCAACCGTATTCTCAAGCGCCGCGTCGGTGAGGCCGTGCAGTTGGAGGATGCGCATTGCCCCGTCCTGGTGCTCCCGGGAGCCGGAGTGGCTCGCCGCGGCCAGCGCCAGCAGTTCCGGCGGCAGGTCCAGGCCGGCGCGGACCATGGCCATGGCCTGCAGCGGCTTGAGCGAGGAGCGCGGGTAGAACAGGGCCAGGGGGTCCCCGGCGGAAAGACGGGTGCCGCCGTCGTAGTCCAGGGCGATGACGGAACCGTAGTGGACGCTTTCCACCAGTCCGTCGCGGGTCTGCTCCGCGAGCGGGACATGGTTTGGCCGGGGCACCGAGCAGGGCTGGCCGGGTTCAACCTGGGACATCAAGGGCAGCATGGCGGCTTTCTGTTGGGATGGGGGGTGAAAATAAGCGAGGCGGGAACCGCCTGGGTGAATCAGCTGGCGTTCAGCAGGCGGTCCAGTGCCACACCCACCGCGGCCAGATGCTCGCGCATGGCGGCGCTGGCTTCCTCGGCGGAACCGGCTTCGATGGCATCGAGGATGCGGCGGTGCTCCACATCGGATTTCTGCTGGCGGCCGGCCACCATGTTCAGCGTCTCGGACTGGTGGGCCAGCGCATCGCGGATGTCCGCCACCACCGACTCGAATACGCGGTTGCCGCTGGCGCGGGCGATGGCGGAATGGAAGCTGGCATCGAGGCTGACCCAGGCTTCCGGGTCGTCCTCGGTGCACATCGCCTGGACGACGTCCCGCAGGAACGCGAGCTCCTCGTCGCTCCGGCGTTCGGCGGCCAGCCCTGCGGCCGGAACTTCGATGTGCGGGCGGGCCTCGGTCAGTTCCCGGGCGGAGTACTGGCCGAGGGTGAGGTCCGAGGCCACGCGGTCCGAGATCACGAAGGTGCCCTTGCCGGTCCGCGTCACAGTCAGGCCCAGAGACGCGCAGGACCGCAGCGCCTCGCGGATCACGGAGCGGCTGACGGCGTACTGCTGGGCCAGCGCGGCCTCGGAGCTGAGCTTGGTGCCCACCGGAAGCTTGCCTTCTTCGATGGCGGCGCGGAGGGAGCGCAGTACGGCCTCGGCGGCACCGACTCGGACAATGGGCTGTCCTGCTGTCCAGCTGTCTGACAGGTTCACGCAGAGAAATATGTCACGGGTCACATGCGCGTGTCAATTTCGTCCGGCGGACATCGGCTTGACCAGGCGGTTTGGCATCAGCCGTTCATCCGGAGCACCGCTTTGACCAACGGACGGCCGTGATCGTCAGGCGCCCCTTCTGCCGTCAGGCGCAGGGCCTCCACGGCCTGCCCCAGCGGATAGACGGTGACCAGGCGGTCGCCGAGGTCCGGCATGGTGGACAGGAACGCGAGCGCGTCGTCAAAGTCCGAGCGGGTGGAAGCATAACTCGTCAGCACGGTGAGCTCCTTGCCGACCACCGTGTTCACCGTCTGCCGGGCACCCGTGGCATACATGGCCACGAGCACAAGTTTTCCGCCCGGCCGCAGCACCTCCACCGCGGAAGCCAACTGTTTGCCCGAACCGGATGCCTCGATCCAGACATCAACGCTCTCCGGCTCGGGTTCGGTGGTGCTGCGCAGGCCGAGGCTCGCGGCAAGTTCCTGGCGCTGCTCATGGTGGGGACCGGGCCGCCCCACCATCACGACGTCGGCGCCCAGGCTCCGGGCAATCAGGGCAGCAAGCAGCCCAACGGCCCGCGTAGTTGAAACCGCCACGCGGTCACCGGGACGGATCTGTCCTACGGTGGCGGCGGCACGCCAGGCGACGGACGTGGGCTCGGCGAGCACCGCCGTCGTATCCGGGAGGCCCTCCGGCACCGCCAGCAGATTCTGCCATGGAACCAGGGCGGTCCGCGCTGCCGTTCCGTCACGGTTGAGCCCTAGGGTGCTGGGGCGGACGCACTGTTGCGGCCGGTCGGCCAGGCATTCTTCACAGTCGCCGCAGCTGAGCATGGATACCGGAACAACGCGCGTCCCCGGGGCCGGCCATTCCGGCACCAGCAGGCCGACGGCGGATACCACTCCCACGGCTTCGTGCCCGAGCACCGTGCCGGAACGGACCCAGTCAAACGCCGGATCGGCATGGTAAACAACGACGTCGGCGCCTGAGAGTCCGCACAGCGTCACCTTGAGTTCCACCTCCTCAGGCCGCGGAGCGCGGGGCCGGTGGGGGACAAGGGCAACGCCGCCCGGTTCAAGGCTGACCCGGGCGAGGGCGAGACCAGCGGATTTTGGGCCGGGGAGGCCAGCGGCCACTGGTGACGATGCCATGGCACGCTCCTCCCTGATTGCTGGCCCTCCATCTTCTCGTCCGATCCTAGTGCCGGCGGGTGGCCGCTGGCACTAAGACGGATCGGAACGGAAGGCGCTACCTATTCGGGCCAGGCGGAGTTCTGGATGATCTCCACGAAGTCCGTGCGGCGGAAACCGGGGCTGAAGTGCTCAAGCACATCGGCGTTGACGTTGCCGAAGGTGGTCTCCGGGCGGTGCTTGTTGCCGTCCGTGAAGGCGGCCAGGATCTGCCGCTTGAAGTCCGGCCGCGGGTGGGCGGCGGTGACAGCGTCGATGTCGGTCCGGTCTAGGTCCTGGTAGCCGATGCCCAGCACATCGGTCTCCACGCCGGCGGTCACCAGCGCGATTTCCGGATCCATGAATTCGGGCACGCCCGGGGTGGTGTGGAGTGCGACGGCGGTCCACACCTTGGTCGCGTCAGCCTCCGAGCGTCCATGGTCCAGCAGGAAGGACTTGGCGGCGTTGGCGCCGTCGACCTCGAAGCGCAGCTTGTCCGTACCGTACTTATCGGTCAGGCCCAGGTCATGGAAAAGTGCGCCCACATAGAGCAGTTCGTGGTCGACGTCGAGGCCGAGGCGCCGGCCCTGGAGCGCGCCGAAGAGGAATACCCGCCGGGAGTGGTCGAACAGCAGGTCGTTGGTAGTGTCGCGGACCAGTTTGGTAGCGCTCCGGACGAGTTCGGTGTCCGGAACGGTGATGCCGGCGATGATTTCCGCCATGAATGTCTCCTTTGTCCAACGGCACGGAAGTGTGCCTGTATCCCATACTGTCCGGCGGGACGGGGGACCGGCCCCGTCGCAAAGGACGATATTCCCTCGGATTCGGCCATGACGCCGGTGGCATTCAGCCGTTTTTCGCCGTCGACCGGAAACGCTGCTGGTATTTCGACGGCGGCACGCCGATCCTCGCGATGAAGGTCCGCCGTAGCCCTTCGGAATTGCCAAATCCGGAGCGTTCGGCCGCTTCTGTGACACTGTAGCCCGCGTCGAGCAGGGCTTTGGCGGTGTCGAAGCGGATCAGTTCCACGTACTTCGAGGGAGTGGTCTGCAGTTCCTCGCGAAAGAGCCGGGTCAGATGCCGCACGCTCAGGTTGGCGTTGCGGGCAAGCACTGGGACAGAATGCTCCGCTGCAGGGTCGGCTTGGACGGCGTCAAGTACCGGGCGCAGTGGTGAGGACTTGGGCGGTTCCCCCTGCAACGGGGCAGAGAATTGCGACTGGCCGCCCGAACGCTGCATGTACACCACCAGCGAACGGGCTACCGCTCTGGCCAGATCCGGGCCGTGGTCGTCTTCGATCAGCGCCAGCGCGAGGTCGATTCCCGCAGTGACGCCGGCCGAAGTATGGATTCCACCGTCACTGACAAAAATGGCATCAGGCTCCACTTGCGTCGCCGGGTAGCGCAGGGCCAGCTGCTTGGTATGTTTCCAATGGGTTGTGGCGCGGCGGCCGTCGAGCAGCCCCGCCGCGGCAAGAACGAAGGCACCCGTGCAAATGGAGGACATGCGCTGGGTGTTGCTGGCCAAATGCCCGGCGGCAGCGACCAACTCGGCGGGAACCTGCCTCATGGGCAGGGCATCACCGCCGGCCACCAGGACCGTGTGGAAGCTCGCCGTTTCGGTCGCTGCGGCATCAACTGAAACCCGCATGCCCACCGAGGATTGGACGTCGTTCCCATCGGGTGACAGAAGGATAAGTTCGTACGAGGCACCGAGCAGGTTCGCCTCGGCGAATGCCTCCGCCGGGCCGGCGACGTCGAGCAGCTTCACGCCGTCGAAAACCAGGATCCCCACCCGCACGGACGTGCTGCGGCGTGCGGTTGCCATGGACGCCTCGATTCCGGCCAGCCCCTTTTGCCAGGTTGTCGGGCTGCCTTCGGTTATTCCATCACGAATGGACATCTCCCCGCTGGTTCTTACTTGGGGTTCGGTGCGCCGCGAGCCAGAGGGAAGCGCCAAGGACCGGGACGAAGAGGACCGCGCAGGCCCAGGCGGTTCTTGCACCGGGCGGGAAGTCGCTGCGGAACACGCTGACCAGCGCACCTGCGCTGAGGCAGAGGGCAAACGGGCCGGCACACACAAGCCAGATCAGCTGGTCATACTCCATCTGGCATCCCCCCGTTCCCTTTCTCCGTGTGGGGTGCGATGCCGCCCGGCGCCGGTCGGCCACGTTGTTCCCAACCCCCGTTTGCGAGTCTAGATTTCCAGCACGACGGGTGGCATCAGTCCGAAGGATGAGATCGATAACCGGCGCGTCAGCCCTAGGGACTGCACCCCGCAAGACGTCCAAGTCCACCTAATCCATTAACCAGGGACGATGGCATTTCCCGGCGGAATTACGGGGTCCACACCCCTTGCTATTCCAGCAGAGGGGCTCCTAACCTGAAGGAGTTGGGGTCAAGCAGAGACCACGAACGGGCCGGCTGGGAACCGGCACGATCATCATCGCAAGCACTTTTGAGGGTCACCGCAGCGGAGGTTATGAGGTCCGCTGACATGTCGCATCCATGGCATGGATTTCTGCCTGGCTTATTGGGGAGCATCGCACTGCTCTGACTGAAGACCCGTTCACGGGTTGGGACGATCGAGTTCGATCGGGCATTGCTGGGGGAGTCCATGAGCTTTGTACTTGGCATTGATATTGGCACGAGTTTTTCCGCTGCGGCGGTTGCGCGTCTGGACGGTTCAGGCCAGTCCGCGCCGCAGGTGCTGAACCTGGGCGTACGCGGCGGCGCGGTGCCATCGGTGATCTTCCTCGGCGAGGACGGCCAGGTCCTGGTGGGCGAAGCAGCCGAACGTCGCGGAACAACCCATCCGGACCGGTTGGTACGTGAATTCAAGCGGCGTGTGGGCGATGCCGTTCCCATCGTCGTCGGCGACCTGTCTGTGGCACCCGAGGATATCGTCGCCACCATGGCACGTTGGGTGGTAGACCGTGCCCAGGAGCGCGAGGGGGAACCGCCTGCCGCCATCGCTATTGCGCATCCGGCCAGCTGGGGCGGCTATAAAAGGGACCTGATCCGGCAAGCCCTGGCAGGCGTGGGACTTTCAGACGTCACGCTGGTCAGCGAACCCGAGGCTGCGGCGGTCCACTACGCCTCCCAGGAACGGGTCGATGAAGGCAGCACCATCGCCGTCTACGATCTCGGCGGCGGGACCTTCGACGCGGCCGTGCTTCAGAAAAGCAATGCGGAGACATTCCGTACGTTGGGGCGTCCCGAGGGACTTGAACGCCTTGGCGGCGCCGATTTCGACGACGCTGTCTTCCGCCACGTTGCTTCCTGCGCGGCGGACGCTCTGGCCGGTCTCGATATCACCGACCCAGGGATGCTGATGGCGCTCGCGCGGCTCCGCCGTGAATGCACGGAGGCGAAGGAAGCCCTTTCCACGGATTCGGAGGCCTCCATCCCGGTACTTCTGCCGGGCGGCCAAAGCCAGATACGTTTGGTGCGCTCGGAGTTCGAAGCGATGATCGACGACGGCGTGCAGCAGACCATTGCGGCGCTCAAGCGTGCGATGCAGGCGGCGGACACCGATGCCGAAGACTTGAGCGCCATCCTCCTGATCGGCGGCTCTTCGCGCATCCCGCTCGTGGCCCAGCTGCTCTCGGCGGAGTTCAACCGCCCGATCGCTATCGACGCCGATCCCAAGGCTTCCATCTCGCTGGGCGCGGCGTTCTCGGCTGCGGCCATGCTGGCTCCCGCGGCTGCCGGAGCGCAGACTGTTCCGGACAGTCCGGCCGCGCCCGAGGAAGTAACCGCAGGCAAAGCGGCCGCGGGGGAAACAACTGGCCACAGTCACGGTTTCGGGACTG
Organism: Arthrobacter sp. Soil_C_60; assembly: GCF_057656375.1. NCBI lineage: Bacteria > Bacillati > Actinomycetota > Actinomycetes > Micrococcales > Micrococcaceae > Arthrobacter > Arthrobacter sp. Soil_C_60. The sequence goes on from NZ_JBDGKM010000008.1 coordinate 170,505, forward strand.
ACACCGGGACGGGTGCGCCAGTGGCTTCCGTCAAACCGGCGCACCCGCGGACCGGCGCCCGGATGACCGCGGTAGCGGCAACCGTCGCTACGCTCACCATTCTGACGGCCACAGCGGCCCAGAGTCCGGCGGAGATGAATTCATTGGCGGCCGGGGCAGCGGGGGCGCAGGCTCCGGAAGAGGAAGGCGGAGCGGGGACGGTTCCACTCGATGGCGCTGCCGGACCACAGGGATCAGGCGCGGGGGGACCGGCAGGAATGCCGGTCTTGGACGGCAGCGGCGGGGCTCCGATCACTGATAACTGGCAGGCGGTGGACGCCGACGCAGATCCGGTCACCGGGACGGCGCCCGTGGACGGGACTGCGGGAGCAGCAAATAACGACGGCGGCACGGCCACAACGCCGAAGGGCTCCACTTCAGGGACAAACGCAGCCCGTCCGGACTCGCCGTCGAGCACACCGAAGCCGACGACCAAGGGAACGAGCCCTTCAGCACCCGGGCCGGCCGCCGAACCGAGCACGACCACACAAGAGCCGACCTCCCCGGCGCCGCAGCCGGAGCCGCCGGCAACCGGCCCCGCTCCGACCACGCCAGCCCAACCCCCGGCCACACAGCCGCCGACCACAGCCGAGCCGCCCGTAACGCCTGCTCCTGACGTCCCGCAGACCCCGGTGCCGGAGCAGCCAGTCCCCGAGCCTCCCGCTCCCGAGCAGACGGTTCCCGCCGCTGACCCGCCCGCCCCCGCACCTCCTGAACCTGCCCCTCCTGAACCCGCGCCGCCGGCGCCCACCGCGACCGAACCAGCAGCTGACCCGGTACCGCCCGCGCCCGCTCCGGAAGCACCCTCGACTGCACCTGTTCCTGCGCCGGAGGGATGACACGGTGGAGACAAGCCTTGCGGGCATCGGATCACGCCCGCTCCGCCCTACTGTTGCTGCCTCTTTTCTGGCGGAGGTAGCGGCCGCGCCGGAAACGCGGTTGCTGGCCGGTATCGTTGGTGCCGGCGGAACCGGGAAGACCGTCCTGCTGGACGATCTTGAGGCACAGTACCGCGCCATGGGCCTCCATATTCTGCGCAATTGCGTGGACCTCAGCCCCACGGATCTCGATCTCTGCACGGTCAACGCCCGCGGTGCGGTACTGGTCGACGATGCCCATGAGTGCAGCGATACCGCCTTGGCCCAGCTCGGTTCGCTGATCGAGGACCGGGACGTGAATCTGGTGGTGGCGTACCGGCCCTGGCCGCAGCCGGCAGCCTTGCGGCGTCTGTCCGCCACTTTGGAGCAGCACCACGCACCGGTGATCCTCGGCCCGCTGTCCAACGAGGAAATCCGCGCGCGGGCTGCGGAAGTGCTGGAGGCTGCCCCCACGACGTCGCTCGTGGACAAGCTGGCGGAGGCTACCGCCGGCATGCCCTGGCTGGTGCATCTGGTTATGGAAGCGATCGGCCAGCATGGCAGCAGTGTCTTGTCTGAGCCGCATCGTGCACGCGGTCTGATGGACCAGCTTGGCTATGAACTGGACAAGATCGACGGCGGGCTGTCCGACCTGTTGCTTGCCCTGAGCGTCGGATTCGACCTCGCCGGGCAAATTCCGCCAGCCCTGGACCAGGCAGGGGAAAGCCTCGACCATCTGGTTACCAGGGCGCGGGCCGCGGGTCTGCTGCGCGCCGACGGAAAGCTGGTGCCACTGGTGCGCCAAGCCGTGCTGGCTGCGACGCCGCCATACCGCGTCCACGAGGCGCAGCGGGCTCTGGTGGATGCCTTCACCTCGGAGGGGCGTTCACTCGGCGAGGTTGCCCGCGGACTCGCGCGTGACGGATTGAGGGACCCGCGGATCGCCCGAGCCTTGGAGCGCGAGGGCGACAACGTGCTGGCCGAGCAGCCCGCGCTTGCCTCTGCCCTCTATGACGAAGCCGGAGCCGCCGGCTCCGACGAACTTGCCACCGCGGCCCGCCGGGCGCAGGCCGCCTCCGCCGTCGGCGACCTTGACGGCGCCGGGCGCATTCTGGACACCCTGCTCTCAAGCCAAGACGCACCCGACCTCGTCCGCGGGGTGGACGTAGCCGCCGCTACTTGGGCACGGCGGGGCATGCTGGCACGCAGCGCGGAAGTCTACCGGTGGCTGGGCGCGGACCGGACGGGCCCCTCGGCTGCGCTCGCCGCCGTCGCAATGATCGGCACCGGCGACCGCGACGGCGCCGAAACCATGCTCAAGTCGCCCGGACCAAGCGGTTCGCCCACGCTCGCCGCTGTCGCCGTCGGACTTATGGGGGAGGGAATCAGCGCGTCCATTGCGGCGCAGCCGGCCCGTGCCCTGCCCGCGCTGATCCGGGCATCGGACATGATGACGGCGTCCGGCAGCAGCATTCCCCTCCCGGAAGTCCCGGCCGCGCTGGCTGCGCTGGTAGCCCTGCACAGCGGCGAACCGGCGGTGGCCGACTCAATTCTGAACGATGCCTTGGCCGGAGAGCAGGCCGGACCGGCGGCGCGTCCCAGGCTGTTGCTGCTGCGCGCCTGGACAGCCATGCAGCTGGACCGTCCGGACCTGGCCCGTGCGGCTATCGCCGACGCCGCCCCCGAGGGCGGGCTCGCACCCCGGGACGAACTGCTGTTCGACGCGCTGGAAGTAGGCCTGGCCCGCCGGACCGATGACACCGCTGCCCTTGTCCACGCCTGGCAGCGCGCCCGCGAGCGCATCCTGCATGTCTCGGTGGACCTTTACAGCCTGCTGCCGTTCGGTGAACTGGCCGTCGCGGCCGCGCGGCTACGTGATTCGGCCCGGCTGGAGCCGCAGCTCGCCGAGGCCTTGGCGTTGCTGGAGCGTCTCGGCGATCCTCCGCTGTGGTCGATTCCGCTGCGCTGGCACGCGGTCCAGGCCGCCATTCTCGCGGAGCGGCCGTCGGATCTTGCGCCCCACGCCTCGGCACTGGTTCGTGCTTCCGGGAATAACCATCTGGCCTCCGTGCTGGCGGCCGCCGGCCGGTCCTGGGTAGCGGTCCTTTCCGGCCATATCGACGTTGACGCGGTCGAAGCTGCGGCACGCGGACTGGCCGCGGTGGGCATGACCTGGGACGGCTCCCGGTTGGCCGGCCACGCCGCCCCGCGGGCCGATGAGCGCAAGGACATGGCCAGGTTGCTCGCCTGCGCCCGGGACCTTCATCCCGGATCCGTGGTCTCGGTCAGCGCGGAAACCGAGCCCGTTCCAACGTTGCCGACGGTCCGGCCGGCAGTCCGGCCGGGGATTAGGCCTTCGGCAGGGCTGCCGGCCGGCGCCGCCTCAGAGGGAGCGGTCCTGAGTGCCCGCGAGCGTGAGGTGGCCCGGCTGGTGCTGGAAGGCAAGACGTACCGGGAAATCGGTGCCGCGATCTTCATTTCGCCCCGCACTGCCGAGCACCACATCGCCAGGATCCGCCGCCGTTTGGGGGCCGCCACACGCTCGGAACTGCTGGCGCAACTGCGACTGCTCCTCGGCCAGGAAGTGTCCGGTCCTCCCTAATGCCGGGGGACGTCCAATCCCCTATAGGGGGTGGCCGCACAGGGGAGATAACCCCGATGCAGGCCCCGCCACCCCGGATCTACGTTTGAAGCAAGCCAGGCAACCAGCTCGGCGGATCCAAGTTCACACACCTTTGAGATTGAGGGAATACCATGCCTACACTTGCGAACACCCTTCTTGAATTCATCATGAACCTGCTCCGGGACCCCGATGCGGCCCACGCTTTCCGCGAGGATCCCGAGCGGGAGCTGGAGCACGCCGGCCTCAGCGATGTCTGCTCGGACGACGTCGACGCCGTCATGCCGGTAGTCCTGGACTTTGCCCCGGTTGGCGTCGGTGCCTCCTTCGACCGCGAGTACAACACCGGGGATAACTCCTCGCGGATCGACCACAACAATCCGGCCAGCAACGGGGGAAATAACAACGACGGCGGGGGCGGCGGCCGTGACTGGGACAACGACAACGACAACCACCGTCCGGACCGGGATAACGACGACGACGACGGTCCGCACCGGGACAACGATGACGACCACGGCCACGCGGTCCAGCAGTTGACCCACATCGTCAACGAGTATTCCTACACCTCCACGGTGGATGACCGGGACACCATCAACGACCAGTCGGTGAACCAGAACATCTGGGCCGATGGTGACGTCAGCCAGATCTTCGACAACGACGCCGTCATCGCCTCCGGTGACGACTCCGTGGCTGCCGGCAAAGACGCGAACGTGGCCAACGGCGATGATTCCATCGCTGCAGACGATGTTGACCAGGACAACTCCGAGAACAACTCCACCAACGTCGATGTCGAGGCCGACGGCGATGCCGACGTCGAAATCGGCAGTGAGGACACCACGAACATCGGCTCGTTCAACGAGGACAACGACGGTGTCGACGGCGACGACAACGAAATCGGCAACGAGGACAACGACGGTGTCGACGGGGACGACAACGAAATCGGCAACGAGGACAACGACGGTATCGACGGGAACTTCAACACCGTCGAGGTCGAGGAAACCACGAACGAGGACTCGTTCAACGACAACTCGGACAACTCGGTCAACGACTCCTTCAACCCAGATGACTCTTTCAACACCGACGAGTCCACCAACCTGGAGAACGTCGGCAATACCGACAACTCCGCGGACTTCGAGGATTCCCTCAACGACAACTCGGACAACTCCACTATCGTCGAGGACTCCTTCACCGCGGACGAGTCCTTCAACACCGACGAGTCCACCAACCTGGAGGATGTCGGCAACACCGAGTTTGAGGACGTCGGCAACACCGAGTTTGAGAACGTCGGCAACACGGACGAGTCCACCAACATCGACGACATCAACACCGAACTCAACTCGGTGGTTGATTCCCCGTTCGCCCAAAGCGAGCTTGAAGACGTCGGGATAGAGGAGACCGATGTAAACAACGTCGACGTGGACTGATCGTGGGGGTAAGTCCATAGTCTCGCACCGGCCCGGCAGGAGGACTCCCTTCCTGCCGGGCAGATGTGCCGTTTAAAGCAGTAGCGAGTCCAAAGGAGGGCAAGCGTGGTTGAGCTCGTCAAGCTGGTTGACTATGGCATCGAGTTGGTCGGCACCGGGGAACGGCGGGACCTGCGGCGCCGGCTGGAACAGACCCGCCGCAGGCTGCTGGATCCCAGCATCCGGGTGATCGTGGTCGGTGAATTCAAGCAGGGCAAAAGCCAGTTGATCAACGCCCTGGTCAACGCACCGGTCTGCCCGGTCGACGACGACGTTGCCACCTCCGTTCCTACAGTGGTGCGCCATGGAGATCCGCCATCCGCCGTCGTCGTTGTTCCCAAGGGCGATACGGGCTACGCCGATGGTGACAGGGAACCGGAGCTGGAGCGCCGTCCGGTCAAGCTGGAGGAGCTGGCCGCCCATGTTTCCGAGAGCGGCAATCCCGGCAACCGCAACGGGCTGGCTGCGGCCGAGGTGTACCTGCCGCGCAAGGTTCTCGCCGGAGGGCTGTCGCTGGTAGATTCGCCCGGCGTGGGCGGCCTCGACTCTGCGCACTCGCTGACCACGCTCACCGCACTGCCTACCGCAGACGCGATGCTGCTGGTCTCGGATGCCTCGCAGGAGTACACCGAACCGGAGATCCGCTTCCTGCGGCAGGCCATGCGGATCTGCCCGAATGTGGGGTGCGTGCTGTCCAAAACCGACCTGTATCCGCAGTGGCGGCAGGTGGCGGCGCTGGACCGACGCCACCTGGACCGGGTGGGCTCCGGCATCCCGCTGTTCCCCGTCTCGTCCGACCTCCGACTGCATGCCGCACGGCTGCGCGACGACGAGCTCAACGCGGAATCCGGTTTCCCCGAACTCGTCACCTATCTGCGCAAGGAGATTCTCGGCCAGGCCGAACGGCTGCAGCGGCATTCGGTGGCCCGGGATCTGCTCTCCATCACGGAGCACCTGGGACTGTCGCTGCAGTCCGAACTCAGCGCGCTGGAAGATCCGGAAGGCACGCCGCAGATGATCGCCGAGCTGGAGATCGCCAAGGAACGCGCGGACGAACAACGACGGCGGTCGGCGCGTTGGCAGATTACGCTCAGCGATGGCGTCAGCGACCTTATTGCGGACATGGAGCATGACCTGCGCGACCGCCTGCGCATCATCCAGCGCGACGCCGAGGAGGCCATCGACGCGGGGGATCCAGGGCCGATTTGGGCCCAGTTCGCCGAGTGGCTTGAGCAGCGTGTTGCTTCGGCCGTGTCGGACACCTTTGTCTGGGCGGACGAGCGCGCACAGTGGCTCTCCGCTCAGGTCGCCGAGCACTTCGCGCGGGACGAAGTGCCGCTGCCGGTGCTTCGGGTGGACGACACCGGCGGTGTGCTGGATCCGGTGGAACAGGTACCTGTACTGGATCCGGGGCATATCGGCCCGCTGCAGAAGGTCCTGATCGGCATGCGCGGCTCCTACGGCGGTGTGCTCATGTTCGGCCTGCTCACGGGGATCGTCGGCATGGCCCTGATCAACCCGCTGTCGGTTGGGGCGGGCCTGCTGCTCGGCGGCAAGGCCTACCGGGAGGACAAGGAAGCCCGGCTCAAGCGGCGACAGAGCGAGGCCAAGGCACTGGTCCGCCGCCAGCTGGACGACGTCGTATTCCAGGTGGGCAAGCAGCTCAAGGACCGGCTCCGGCTGGTGCAGCGCGCCACGCGGGACCACTTCACCGAAATCGCGGAAGAGCACCACCGCTCGCTGGCGGATTCGGTGCTTGCGGCGCAGAAGGCAGCCTCCACCTTTACCGTGGAACGCGAAGAACGGATCCGGCAGATCAAGGCCGAGCTCAAGCGCGTCAACGCGCTGCGCAAACATGTCCAGCAGCTGGACGGTAAACCTGCCTTGGCAGGCACGGTGTGAACGCCACCGGGGCAGACGGGGCGGGCCGTGACGGCACCGTCACGAACGGCTCCGCCGCCGACGCCGTTCCGGACCTCCTGCGTCAGGCGATCGAGGCCTATGCTGACGATCCGGACGCGCGCCGTGCACTCGAGGGCTACCAGCGGCGGCTTGCCGAACCGCTGCGGGTGGCGCTCGCTGGAATGGTGAAGGCAGGGAAGTCCACGCTGCTCAACGCCGTCATCGGAGAGGAGATCGCGCCCACCGACACCGCCGAGTGCACCCGGGTGGTGACCTGGTACCGCTACCGGGACGCACCGCGGATCACGTTGTACCCGGCGGCCGGCGGAGGGGGCAGAGCACCTGCACCTGAACCTTGGACGCTGCCGATCAGGAGGGTCGAGGGCAGGCTGGTCTTCGACATGGGCACCACACGCGCCGAAGAGGTTGAGCGGCTGATGGTGGACTGGCCGGCCAAGGGCTTGCGGGAGCTGACCCTGATCGACACTCCGGGCATCGCTTCACTCTCCGGCGACGTCTCCGCGCGCTCCACGAACTTCCTCACCCCCCGGGATGCTCCCTCCGAAGCGGACGCCGTCGTCTACCTGATGCGGCACTTGCACGCCACCGACCTGAAGTTCCTGGAGGCCTTCAAGGACACTGCGGCAGGCCAATCGGGGACGGTGAACGCGCTCGCGGTGCTGTCTCGTGCAGATGAAATCGGCGCCGGACGGATCGACTCGCTTCTATCTGCGGGCGAGATCGCAGAGCGCTACCAGCGCGACGGCACGCTGCGGTCGCTGGCCCTGGGCGTCGTTCCTATCGCGGGCCTGCTGGCCCAAAGTGCGCGCACTCTCCGCCAAACGGAGTTCACTGCTTTGCTGGAACTGGCCAAGCTGGGCCGGTCGGAACGCGAACGCATGCTGCTCTCCGCCGACAGGTTTGCCCGTCCCACCGCAGGACTGAAAGCCAGCCCCGAGGTCCGGGCGGCCCTGTTGGAACGCTTCGGCCTGTTCGGGATCCGGATGTCCACGGCTCTCATCCGGGGCGGTATCAGTGAGCCGACGGCGCTGGCCCACGAGCTCGCCCGCCGCAGCGGGCTGGACGACCTGCTGGGCCTGATGTCCGGCCAGTTCCAGGCCCGCGCCGCGCAGCTCAAGGCGCGAACCGCCTTGGCCGGCGTGGAAGCACTTCTTCGCGAGCGGCCCCGGACCGGAACGGAACGGGTGGCAGGATTGCTCGAACAGATCCAGGCCGGTGCCCATGAATTCCGGGAGCTGCGGCTGCTGGCTACCGCTCGGACCACGGGGCTCGGCCTGCCCAAGGAGCTGGCGGCAGAGGCCGAACGCCTGATCGGCGGCAGGGGGATGTTGCCCGCGCTCCGGCTCGGCCTGCCCGACGACACGCCAGCGGAGGCGCTGCGGGCCGAAGCCCTGGCCTGCCTGCGCCGCTGGCGCACACTGGCCGAGAACCCGATGACCGACCGCACTGCCGCGGAAGCTTGCCATATTGTGGTCCGCAGCTGCGAGGCGGTCCTCGCCGGGCTGCCGGACGGATCAGCCCCGCGGCCTACCGTACGTCTCGTGCTTGGCACGGAACCAAGCGTCGGCGCCGGGCAGCAGGCTGACCAGCAGCGCCGCACAGGCTAGCACCACCTGCGCTATCAGCGCCCAGCGGAGGTACATTTCGCCCTCGCCCGGAGCCACCAGGAAAGCGTCCGCCAGGACCGCCGCTCCACCGTGGAGCAGTATGACCACCAGCTGGACCCACCGGATCCCGCCGCGCCTGCGCATTAGCGCGCGCAGCAGGAGTGCCTCGACCATAATGATGAGTGCCAGGGCTCCCAGGCTGCCCCAGTGCACCAGGGCAGCCACTGCATCGACGGTTGCTTCGTCCTGGGCAGGGTCAACCTCGGTCACGATCTCGCGGAGCCGCTCCAGCCGGTCGTCGCGGGACAGGTAGGCAAAGGCGACGGCCACCGCGCCAAGCAGGAAGCTCACCAGCCACAGGGATCTCGCCACCTTCACCATGCCGGTAGGCGGCAGTGCCTGCCCTATGGGCGGTGGGGTCCGGTCGGACAACTGCGGTCTCGGCGGCCGTCCCAGCGGCGAGGCGCCAGCTTGGGTCTGACCGGCGGCGTCTGTCCGTCCGCCGGCAGCGGCAGGATCGTTGGTTCCCCCATCTTGAGCCATGCTCGTAATCTAGTGGCGGCCGCCACTCCTCGTCCACCTTTTCCCGCCCTTCATTCCGGGTTCACCCTGTGTTGGCGTGCCGGATGCAACCAGGGGCCAGCATCGGTCAAAGGGGATATTGACCACCAGGATGAAGGAAGTTCAATTCGTATGGCATCACGCATCACCACGCTTCTGACCGGGTCAGCCGCGGCCACCGCCGTCGGGCTGTCTCTGCTCGCAGCGCCTGCCGCCGTTGCCCAGCAGGCCGGGCCGCAGACTGGAACAGCAGACTCCGCCGCGCAGGACACCGCGGCCAGCAGCCAGGCCGAAGCTCCGCTGCTCATCGGGCACCGCGGCGCCGCCGGCACGGCACCGGAGAATACCGTTGCCGCGTTCAAGGACGGCCGGGCCTCCGGTGCGGACTTCTTTGAGATCGACGTCCAGCTCAGCGCCGACGGAGTGCCGTTCCTCTTCCACGATGACACTCCGGCCCGCACCACTAACGTCGAGGGCGTCTTCCCGGACCGCGCCAACGATCCGATCACGTCCTTCACCTGGGCGGAGCTGCAGCAGCTCGACGCCGGCGCCTACTTCGGCGAGGAATTCGCCGGCGAGCGCATCCCGCATCTGGACGATGCCGCCAAGGTCGCCACCACCGAGACCGGCGTCTACATCGAGATCAAGTCCCCGAAGAACTCGCCGGGCATCGAGCAGCTGGTCGCCGATGAGCTGCGCACCGATAAGAAGTGGCAGAAACTGGTAGCCGCGGACAAGATCCAGGTGCTCAGCTTCGACGAGGCCTCCAACCGTACCTTCGCCTCCATCGCCCCGGAGATCGAGCTGCAGCAGCTCTCCAGCACCGTTCCCGGACCGGAAACCCTGGCCCAGTGGGCCGAGTTCGCCGATTCCGTGGGCACCAACTACCGCACGCTGACCGCGCAGAACGTCGCCGACGTCAAGGCCGCCGGTCTGGTTATCGGCGTCTACACCGCCAATTCCCCGGAGGCCGTCCAGCACTCCATCGACCTTGGCGTCGACGCCGTCACCGGCGACTTCCCGATCCAGACTGCCCGCTACCTCGACGGCGGAAAGCCCTTCCCCGCGGCGAACGGCATCGAAATCGTCGACTCGGTCAACAACCCGGCCGGCAGCGACGTCCAGGCGGAAACCGGCGAGCACGTGCTCCTGCGCAACACCACCGGACGCAGCATCGATGTCAGCGGCAGCATCATCCGTGACGCGGCCAACAACATCCTCGCCATCGGCGACGGCTATGTCCTGACCCCGGGCGCCGAACTGCGCGTCTACACCGGCCCCGGCACCAACACCGCGGAGAGCTTCTACAACGATGGCACCGCCTCGGTGCTGAACAACGGCGGCGACTCGGTGGCGCTGTGGACCCCGCAGGGCCAGCTGCAGGACGTTTTCGCCAACTGAAGAACCTAACTACGTACGACGGCGGCACTCCCGGTGGGAAGGAAATCCCACCGGGAGTGCCGCCGTCGTTGTTCTGGAACGGGTTCAGCAACAACCGCCGCCGCAGCAGCTTCCGTCACAGGCAGGGTCATCGCAGCAGGGGCACGCCTTCTGGGTGTGCATCAAGGGTCACCTCCTTTCTGCTTTCCGAGCCGGGCGGACACCACGTGCCAGGGGCCGGATCCGGGCAATCTGTGCCGTGCAGCTGGTCGGCCATGGCCTGCAGATCGGAGCGCAACCGGGTGAGGCGGTCCAGCTCCCTGTCCAGCTCGCCGATCCGCCGGCGGAGCAATGACTCTGCCGGCTCACAGGGGCACCGGCCAGTGTCCCGGACGTCGAGCAGATCGACTATCTCTGCCAACCGCAGGCCCAGCCGCTGGCAACCTTGGATAAAATGCACGCGGTCCGCGGCGCTGGGCGGATACAACCGGTAGCCCGCGGGGGACCGGTCCGGCGGCGGAAGCAAGCCCGCGCGCTCGTAGTAGCGGAGCGCATCGGCTGAGACGCCGACAGCCTTGGCCAACTCGCCAATTTTCAGCGCGTGAGGCGCCTGTAAGCCAGTCATGGCTTCAGCTTAAACCTTGGAGCCCACTCCAAGGTCAACAAAAAATCCCGTTCCTGCCCATGGCTTTTGTCCGGTTATTTTCCCGCGCCCGTCCACTCCAGCAGCCGATCCAAAGGCCATGTATTAATGATCCGTTCCGCCGGGACGCCGTTCCGCGCGGCGCGCTCAGCCCCGTACTGGAGGAAGTCGAGCTGGCCGGGAGCATGGGCGTCGCTGTCAATGCTGAACAGGCAGCCGGCGTCCAGAGCAAGCTGGATCAGGTTGTCCGGCGGATCCTGCCGCTCGGGCCGCGAATTGATCTCGACGGCGACATCGTGTTCGGCGCAGGCGGCAAACACCCGATCGGCGTCGAACTCCGATTCCGGGCGGGTGCCCCTCGACCCTTTGACCAGGCGGCCCGTGCAGTGGCCCAGCACATTGGTATGGGGATCGGTGACGCCGCCCAGCATTCTCTTGGTCATAGTGCGCTTATCGGAGCGGAGTTTTGAATGCACGCTGGCCACCACAACGTCCAGCTGCTGCAGCATGGTGGGAGTTTGGTCCAGCGCGCCATTTTCGAGGATGTCGACCTCGATCCCGGCCAGCAGGCGGAAGCCGTCGGCTGCATCGTTGATCTCCGCGACTACGTCCAACTGCTCGGTAAGCCGCTTGGCACTTAGCCCGTTGGCGATCTTCAGATTGGGGGAGTGGTCGGTCAGCGCCAGGTAGTCCCGTCCTAGCATCCGGGCTGTATCGGCCATGGTCTCGATGGGGGACCCGCCGTCGGACCAGTTGCTGTGGCTGTGCAGATCGCCGCGGAGTGCCGAGCTCAATTCCGCCCCGCCTTCGGCCAGCGGTTTGGCCGAACGTTCCCGCAGCTTCGCAAGGTAGTCGGGCACCCCGCCGTCGACCGCCTGGCTGATGACCTCAAACGTTCTGCTGCCGATCCCCTTCATGTTCTTGAGCCGGCCGTCACGCGCCCGGGCGGCGAGCTCCTCGGGCTCCAGGCTGCGAATGGCGGTGGCGGCCTTGCGGAAAGCCTGCACCTTGAAGCTGGGAGCAAGCTCGCGTTCGAGCCAGAAAGCAATCTCATTGAGTGCGGCGACAGCATCCATGGCTCCATCTTCCACCAAGGAGCACCGCCGCGCCGCTCCAGAGGAAAATCTCCCACCGGCACCTGGACCGCGGGCCGTTCAAATGGTGATGGCAACCTTTCCGCGGACCTTGCCCTCCTCAAGGTAAAGCAACGCGTCGGGGACCTCGGCCAAAGGAAAGGTCTTGTCGATACTGGGCTTGACCTTCCCTGCCTCGATGAGCCCGGTCAGCTCTTCGAGGTCGGCGGAGCGTACCTTGCCGATAAACATGGTCAACCGCTGGCCGACGAAGGGCGACAGGAGCAGGGCCCCCAGTTGCCGGTTCATGCCGCCGGTCAGGTTTCCGCCTTCTTCCCCGCCGGTGATGACTGCAGTCCCGGCCGGGGTCAGCGCACGGCGCAGCCGGGCGAGCGAGGGGTTCCCTGCGATGTCGAGGATCAGATCGTAGCGGCTGGCGCCGTCGGCAAAGTCTTCGCGGGTGTAATCGATGACGCGGTCGGCCCCCAGGGAACGAACGACCTCGAGCTTTGTGGTACTCGCCACGCCGGTGACGTGCGCCCCGAAGGCCTTGGCCAGCTGAACCGCGAAGGAGCCAACCCCGCCCGACGCACCGATGACCAGCACTTTCTGCCCCGGCTCGATCCGGCCGGCGTCGCGCAGGCCCTGCAAAGCGGTGACCGCTGATACCGGAACGGCGGCGGCCTGCTCGAACGTTAGGTTTGCCGGCTTGATGGCCAGTTGGTCCTCGCGGGCCACTGCGTATTCGGCAAAGGAGCCGCGGCCGCTTCCGAACACTTCGTCACCGATGGCGAACCTGGTAACTGACGGTCCGGCCGCAACCACGATGCCCGCGAGGTCCATACCCGGTATTGGGTTTTTGGGTTTGCGAAGCCCGAAGGCCAGCCGGGCCAGGTAGGGCAGTCCCCTTGTCAGGTGCCAGACGCCGCGGTCCAGCCCGGCCGCCCGCACCCGGACAAGTACTTCGTGCTCCGCGGGAACGGGGCGTGGAACCTGCGCAAGGTGCAGGACCTCCGCGGAGCCGTAAACGTCCTGCGCGATGGCCCGCATGGCGGTTTCCCCCTTAGCCGGGCCGTTCTTCAGGGTTCCCTTATCCACATGCTCTGCACGAGATGCCATGGCCGTTTCCTTTACTCATGAAGTGCGGCAAAGCTGCCGTACTAAGTACGACGAGAGTATCGTACAGCGTACGAAAACGCGATAGGCTTAACTGAAATGCTTCGAGAAACAATTGGAACAAGCGAGGAACGCTCTCCTTTAAGCAGGGAGCGGGTACTGCGCGGAGCCATCGCCATCGCCGACGATAAGGGCCTCGCGGCACTCACCATGCGTTCGCTGGCGCAGGAACTCGGAGCCAAGCCGATGTCGCTCTACCATTACGTGGCGAACAAGGACGAGATGCTCGATGGCGTTGTGGACCTCGTCTTCAGCGAGATCGAGCTGCCGTCGTCGGCGGGGGACTGGCGAGCCGAGATACGGCGACGGGCGGATTCAGCGCGGCAGGCACTGCAGCGGCACCCGTGGGCAACAGCCCTGATGGAGTCACGCACTACGCCGGGGCCGGCCACCCTTCGGCATCACGACGCGATCCTCGGCACGCTGCGGGCGGCGGGCTTCTCCGTAAAGATGGCCGCCCACGCCTACGCCCTGCTCGACGCGTATGTCTACGGTTCCGCGCTGCAGGAAGCCGCGCTGCCTTTCAGCGGGCCGGATACCGTTGCCGGCGTCGCCGAACCGATAGTGCAGCTCTTTGCCGAGGGCGAGTACCCCCACCTCGTGGAAATGGCGACTGAACACGTGCTGAAACCTGGTTACGACTTCGGCGATGAATTCGAGTTCGGGCTCAACATGATCTTGGACGCGCTCGCGGCAGCCCTCCCCGGGAACCCTTCCTGATTTCCCGGACCGGTGCCCGCTATCCACGGTGGCGGATGACGGGCTTCGGCTAGACGGCCAGGCAGAGTCGGCTGAGCCGCGCCGGGTCGGCGAGCACGTCTATCGCCACGATCTTTCCGTTCCTGACAGTGAATGCCACGACTGAAACCGCCTGCTTGCGCGGAACCACCACGGCTCCAGCGCTCCCGTTGACAAGCGCCGGCCGCACGAATGGGGCGAGCTGCTGGTAAGTAACCGCTTGTCCAGCCACGCTCGAGGCGCCGCGCAGGACCGTGGTGGCAGCGGGACGGGCGAGTCCGCCGTCGGAACGAAGAACGACGTCGGGATCCAGCACCGCGACGAGCGCAGCGAAATCTCCGTGGCGGGAGGCTGCGAAAAAGCATCCACCGCTTTGCGCTGGCGTACTGGGTCGGCGTCGGGGATCTGGGATTCCTGCTCCACCAGGCGGCGGGCGCGGCTGGCGAGTTGCCGGGCCGCTGCCGGTGAGGTGTCGACAACCTCGGCAATCTCGTCGAACGGAACGCTGAACATGTCGTGCAGGACGAAAGCCAGCCGTTGGGCAGGAGTCAAGGCGTCCAGCACAATCAGCAGCGCGAGCCCGATGGAGTCGGCCAGCAGACTCTCCTGCTCAGGATCAGCCCCCTCGACGCGGCTCACCACCGGATCCGGCATGTGCAGCCCGAACGGCTGTTCCCGGCGTGTGTTTCGGGAACGCAGCAGGTTCAGGCAGACCCGTCCGAGCACGGTTGTCAGCCAGGCGCCAAGGTTTTCGACACTTTTGGGATCCGTGCCGCTGAGCCGCAACCAGGTCTCCTGGACAGCGTCGTCGGTTTCACTGAGCGAACCGAGCATCCGGTACGCCATGGCCCGGAGCCGGGCCCGGTGCGGCTCGAACTGCTCGGCCAGCTGTTCAAGATCGTCCATCTGTCACATTCTCCCGCCCGGAAGGGTCATAACAGTGAACCACGATAACGAGTAACAATCCTGATAGGGGAACAATAATGGAGTTGCACACCAACCAAGAGCACAGTACGACGACGCCGGTGCTGGTCACCGGCGGAACCGGGACGCTGGGGCGGCATCTGGTTCCGCGCCTGCAGGAAGCCGGTTGCCGCGTCCGGGTGTTGAGCCGGACTAAGCGCGAGCCGGTGGAGGGCATCGAATTCGTAACCGGGGATTTGGCGACCGGCGAGGGCATCGAAGCGGCGGTGGAAGGAGTGCAAATCATTGTCCACTGTGCCGGCAGCGGCAAAGGGGATGATGAAAAGGCACGCAATCTGGTTCGCGCCGCGGCGGGGGCCAACGTCCGGCATCTTGTGTATATTTCGGTGGTCGGCGCGGATCGCACACCGATCACCAGCGGCGTTGACCGGGCGATGTTCGGCTACGTCGGAGCCAAGCGGACGGCAGAGCTGATCATCGCCAATTCCGGGGTGCCCTACACGACGCTCCGGGCTACCCAGTTCCATGACCTGGTGCTGATGATGGCCCAGGGGATGGCCAAGCTGCCCGTGATACCGGTTCCTGCCGGACTCCGCGTCCAGCCAATCGATGCAGCGGAAGTAGCGGCACGGCTGGCCCAACTGGCCCTTGGCGGGCCGTCCGGCTTGGTACCGGAGATGGGCGGGCCTCAGGTGAACTTGATGGCGGACCTGGTCCGCAGCTACCTGCACGCCACCGGCCGTCGCCGCTTGATCATGCCGGTCCCGATGCCGGGCGGGGCAGCACTGGCGTTCAGGAACGGCGCCAACCTGACGCCCGAACAGGCGGTAGGCCGCAAGACGTGGGACGACTTTCTGGCGGACCGTTTGGGTCCTGTCCACCATTATGCCTGACGCTCTAGTCAACGCCCGGCGGAGGTTCTACTGTTTTCTTATCTGCTCCATCTTGGCAAAGGAGGGGTGTGGGAAAACCAGCGGCGCCCGAGGGGTGCCTTCCCAGCGGCCCCTCATAATGCGCGGTAGCGACCGGTTGCGCAACAGGTGTAACCGGCACCGGAATTCCCCCACGAAACATCATGCGGCTATGGGGACGCAACAAACCGGAACCGGTCAACCTTGACGAGTTGCTGGCGGGAGCCCGTCCCGGCCGAACCCCGAAGCGACGCGCCGGGCAGCGGCGCGTCGACCTGTGGCTGGCGAGCGTGGCGGTCGCAGCTTTGGGCGTCGGCATGATCGTGGCGCCCGCTGCGGTGGGCTTGTCTGTTGCCGGCAATTCCGTGCTGGACATGTGGGAGGAGCTGCCGACTGACCTGCCGGTGGACCGCCCGCTGCCGCAGCATACGGTGCTGCTGGACAAGGACGGCAAGGAATTTGCCCGCATCTACAGTGAAAACCGGACGGATGTGAAGCTGGACCAGGTGTCCGAGGCGTTCAAGGAAACACTGATCGCAACTGAGGACGCGCGGTTCTACGAGCATCGGGGCGTGGATCCCCTCGGCGTCACCCGCGCGCTGATCAACAATGTGACCAGCGAGAACGTTCAAGGCGCGTCCACCATCACGCAGCAGTTGGTCCAGAACATGCTGGTCAACCATGCGCGGGACGAAGTCGAGGAGCAGGTGGCAGTCGGCGTCACCTACAACGCCAAGATCCGCGAAGCCAAATACGCGCTTGCGCTGGAGAAACAGCTGTCCAAGGACGAGATCCTCACCCAGTACATGAACGCCGTCTACTTCGGCAACGGCGCCTACGGAGTGCAGGCGGCCGCCCGAATCTACTTCAGCACGACGGCGGCGAAGCTGAACCATGTCCAGTCGGCCCTGCTGGTCGGCATGCTCAAGGCACCCGTTGACCTCGACCCCTTCACCAACCCCGAAGGTGCCACGGAACGGCGCAACACCGTGTTGACGGTGCTCGAGCAACGAGGTGTCCTGACCGCCGAAGAGACTCAGGCGGCACTGGACTCGGACCTCGCCGTGAAGCGCGGCGCGGCCCCCTCCAGCTGCGGGGAATCCAAGTACCCCTTCTACTGCGAGGTTGTCCGCGAGGAAATCCTGACGAACAAGGCGTTTGGGAAGACACCCGAGGTCCGTCAGGAACGCTTCCACCTGGGCGGTTTAACGCTAACGACTACGTTGGACCGGAAAGCGGCAGACGCTGCACAGGCTGCGGTCGAGAAAGCACTGGGCAACACCAACCGTGCGGCCCTCGGTACCGCGATCATCGTGCCGGGCAAGGGCCATATCGCGGCCATCGCCCAGAACCGGGACTGGGGCGAGGGCAAGGGCAAGACGGAAGTGATCTACGCCAGAAACGCCTTTCAAGTCGGGTCTGCCATGAAACCCATCATTCTGGCCGAGGCGCTGGACCAAGGCATTCCGACCTCCACTCGGCTACGCGCTGACGGACCCTACCGATCGTCGAAACTCGATAACCCGCGCGGCGGCTATGTCAACTACGGCAACCGTGACTACGGGGTTATCAACGCCTATGAGGCCATCCGCAGCTCGGTGAATGTGTACTTCGTCCGCCTTATTGAACGCGTCGGGGTTATCAACGCGGCCAAGATGGCCGAAACACTGGGCATCACGTCCATCCCGACCGATCAGCTGGTTGGGCGGGAAGCCTCGCTGGCCCTGGGTGCCTACGAAGTGAGCCCGCTGGAGATGGCCAATGCCTACTCCGCCTTCATGGGCGGGGGAGTGCTCTGCCAGCCGGTGACGGTCATCAAGGCAGTGCGCACCGGCACCAAGGAAGAGCTGCCGGTCCCGGACCCTGACTGCCACCAGGCGATCGATGAGGACATAGCCGACACCGTGGCCGATGTGCTCAAGGAACCGTTCAAACGAACCGGCACCCTTGGGCCGCGGCTCCGCCCCGAAGGCCGGGAAGCGGGAGCCAAGACGGGCACCACCAACGATTTCGCCGCCAACTGGATTGTGGGCGGCACGCCTCAACTCGTGGCAGCCGTGTGGCTGGGCGACCCGAGGGGCGGCGCGCAATATCCGCTGACCCGGGTGGAAGCCTACGGCAACACCTATCGGGACTTGACCGGTTCCGAAGTTGCCGGTCCGGTCTGGCAAGACACCATGGAGGGCGCGCTCAAGGGCGAGAAGAAAGTCCGGCTACCCGACGGGCCCTGACCGAGTTCAGGGCAACCCGTACTTCCTATTTCCAATCTATATCCCGGCCGGGGGCTTGCGGCAAGCCCCCGGCCCGGCTGCATAATCGGCAAACGCGGGAACTGAGGGAATGGGGATGCGAATGTCGATGACCGAGCATGCGGTGGTGATCGCCGGAGGAGGTCCGACAGGGCTGATGCTGGCGGGTGAGTTAGCGTTGGCAGGGGTTGATGTGGCCGTCGTCGAGCGGCGTCCCAGCCAAGACCTTGCCGGCGCCCGCGCAGGTGGCTTGCACTCGCGCACTATTGAAGTCCTGGACCAGCGTGGGATAGCCGATCGATTCCTGTCGGAGGGGCAGGTGGCGCAGGTCGCCGGGTTCGGCGGCACTCATTTAAACATCAGCGACTTCCCCACCCGGCATAACTATGGGCTCGGGCTGTGGCAGATCCACATCGAGCGGATCCTGGCCGGCTGGGTCAACGATTTGGACGTGACAATCTATCGCGGAC
Source organism: Arthrobacter sp. Soil_C_60 (assembly GCF_057656375.1). Lineage (NCBI taxonomy): Bacteria > Bacillati > Actinomycetota > Actinomycetes > Micrococcales > Micrococcaceae > Arthrobacter > Arthrobacter sp. Soil_C_60. Next base: position 189,139 of record NZ_JBDGKM010000008.1, read on the forward strand.
GCGAGGTGACCGGTTTCGCTCAGGTCGACACCGGCGTCGACATCAAGCTGGCTGATGGCGGGAAGCTGCGGGCGGAGTACCTCGTTGGCTGCGACGGCGGGCGCAGCCTGGTTCGTAAGGCGGCCGGCATCGAGTTCCCCGGAAGTGATCCGACCGTCAGCAACCTGATCGCCGAGGTCGAGATGGCCGAGAAGCCGGAGCTGGGTATTCGCCGCGACGCCCTCGGCCTCCATGCCTTAGGCAAGCTGAATTATGAAATTCGCGACGGCGAGGTGGTCTTCCTGGATGGCGGGCCTGTGCAGGTCATGGTGACTGAAGCACACGTGGGAAACACGACAGAACCCACGTTGAGTGATCTCAGCGAGGCGCTCATCACTGTTTACGGGACGGACTACGGGGTCCACGATCCAACGTGGATCTCCAGGTTCACAGACATGGCCCGGCTGGCCGCGGCCTACCGGGACAGGCGCGTCCTGCTGGCAGGCGATGCCGCGCACGTGCACTCCCCGGACGGTGGACAAGGCCTCAACACGGGCATGCAGGATGCGGTGAATCTGGGGTGGAAGTTGGCTCAGGTCGTTAAGGGGACATCGCCGGTGAGCCTTCTGGATACCTACCACGCCGAGCGGCATCCGGTTGCTGCTCGCGTGCTGCGCAACTCGATGGCGCAAGTCGCGCTCCGCCGCGCTGACGAGCGCACTGCGGCCTTGCGCGACACCGTCGCCGAGCTGCTGCGTATGGACGAACCGCGGAAGCGATTCGGAGCCATGATGTCGGGCCTGGACGTCCGCTACGACCTCGGCGAGGGACATCCGCTGCTCGGACGCCGTATGCCCGATCTTGACCTGGCCACCGCCGACGGTCCCGTCCGCGTGTTCACCCTGCTGCATCGGGCCAACCCCGTGCTCCTCAACCTCGGCGAGCCCGGGCGCTTCGACATCACGTCATGGGCAGATCGTGTCCAACTGGTCGACGCGGAATTTGCCGGTGCGTGGGAGCTTCCAGCAATCGGTGCGGTCACTGCGCCTACAGCGGTGTTGATTCGTCCCGATGGGTACGTGGCTTGGGTGGGAGAGTCGACTGACCCCGGGCTCCCCGACGCTCTCACCACCTGGTTTGGTGCGCCTGCCGTGGCGTAGCGCACCAAAGAAGGGCATGCCAACCATAGTTTCCTACGAGGTCCGTGGCGGTTGCGGTGCAACCGCCATGCAAATCCAGCCAGTGATGCAACTCTCGCGCCATACTGGTGAAACTACTTCAGCGGAGGTCGACGTGGACGCCACCGAAAATGGGACCGGCGCGACAATGCCTGTCCGCCTGGTCGCCGTGAATCAGGCCGGCGCTGACTCAGTGGCACGGATTCCGCCAGACATGCTCTGCACGTACGCACCGGATGGGGTAGCCATCGATACCAAAGCCTATGCCGCTGATGAAACCGACCCGCGCGACCTCGACAAAATCCTCGCCGCGCTGCGGGGCGGGGACTCCGGACAGACATATATCGGAGTGGCCGGGCCAAGTCCATGCCCCGACGCGTTCGGGAGTGCAGACGCCGACGGCGACTGACTAGGGGCGGACTCGACGGAGGGTCGGTCCCCCCACCTTAGAACCCACAGCATGGGAGTAGCGGTACGAAGCTTCGTCGTGCTTGCCGATAGTGTGTGGAGGTGTGCGTTCCATTCGCTCCGGTCATGGTGCGAAGACGAAGTATGGGGGAAGTAATTGGCCAAGAAACCATCCGTAGGAATGACTGCTGTCCTTTTGCTGGCAGCCGGCTTGGTACTTGGTATCAGCACACTCCCCGGCAAGCACGGCCTCCCCGCTTCCGTAACCGAGGCCGCGTCTCCTTCGCCGGGTGTCCTCGGCGCCCCCTCTCCTCCCGCGTTCGAATCTGAGGTCAGAGACGTAAAGAATGATTCCGAGGCGAGAGTTTATGAGCCATTCAACGAATGCTTTGAAGACTATGCCGATGGTCCAGGCGCTGATCTGGACCGGCAGTACATGATCGGTCCGGAGAACAGCGTGATCGTTTCCCCTGAGGAAATGAAGGCCATGGGGCGCCCCGAAGCTGAAATCCACGCACAACGAGCAAGGTGGAACGAACTTTCGCCGGAAGAACGCGAAGAGCAGTTATGCCGGGCAGCCCATCAGAACAAAGTTATCGGCCAATAGTCCTGCATAGCCCTGAGGGCTCGGCGGGTCAGGAATTCTCGGTTTGTTTCTCGATCCCTCGGGGGACACTTTCCGCCCTTGCCCGCCGTTGCTCAACCTCCATCCAAAGCTGGCGTTGCGCTGCTGGTGACGCTGGTCTTCTTTCAAGGCTGGACGAATGAGAGTGCAGAAAGCAGGATGGAGCCATGAGCTCCCACAATGCACTTCTTAAGCATGTATCCATCGCAGCCAAGGAATCCACGTTGGTAGCGAAATTCGATATAGACGGCAACCTTCCCGGCTCGGGGCCCTATGTGGTCGGCCTCGTGGCTGCCACCCCGGATCATTCCCACCAACGCAGAATGGGAATCGAGTTTATTAACGGCGAAGCTGTCTCGTTCTATTGCTTCAGCCATGACGGCACCGAGGAGAACTTTGACCTCAGCGGTGTGGAGCATTCAGGGAATACTATTACCGGCCACTTCCCCATAAGTACGGTACTGGGACTGGAAAAAGGGCACCTAATGACAGCGTTTAGCGAGGCCGAGGGGCGAGAATATCAGGCCAATGTGCCAGTGGAGGAAGCGCTCTCATAGGCGGGTCAATCATTGGACAGGGCGCTGCAACGGCTGAAGCCGTATCGGCACTATGGGCGACAGCGCAAGTACCGTGGCGCACAGCTTGTCCGTGGTCAGCGGTTGTGGACGTAAGGCTCCGTTTGAACTGAACCTGTGCGTTCTGGCTAATGGCGAACGAACTAGTCTTCTCCAAACTGCAAGGGACACTTCAGGGGCGCTTCTTCTTCCTTTTCTTACGTTGGGGTTGGACGCGCTGCGGCCTCGCTGGCGCATCTTCAGCGGCGGTCGACTCCGCCTTATTTTCGCCCGTTTTGTTCCCTAGGTTAGGAAGGGTCGGGAGCCCTTTGGCGGCACGGCGTGCGGCAAGAGCTTTGGCTGCGGGGGATCCAGGGGTCGGCATGCGGCGGATTACGAAGAACTGTTGCGCCATGGTCCAGAGATTGGTGGTGGTCCAGTAGATGAGAACGCCAATTGGGAAGTTGATGCCACCGATGCCAAAGACGACAGGCAGGATATAAAGCATCATCTTTTGCTGGCGCATAAATGGGCTGGCCATGGCTTCTTCCGACATGTTTTTTGCCATGATCTGCTTCTGCGTGATGAATTGCGAGCCCGTCATTGCCAGGATCATGACGATGGTCAGAACCGTGACCGCGACGTTCTCGAAGCCGCCGTGCAGCAGCGCCGCCGATAGTGGAGCGCCGAAAATTGTGGACTCTTCGAACTGCTGGACCTGTTCGTGGCTCATCGCCCCGATGCCCTTGCCCTCTTGGGAAGCGGTAGTGACACCGGCGAGCATAGTGAAGAGGGCGAAGAAGAACGGCATTTGAATCAGCATCGGCAAGCACGCCGAGAATGGGTTAGTGCCGTGTCTCTTGTAGATGGCCATTTGTTCCTGTGCCCTGGCCTGGCGGGACAGTTGGTCGGTCTTGCCCTTGTATTTGTCCTGCAGCTTTTGCAGGTCAGGTTGGGGCAGTTGCATGCTCCGCTGCGCTTTGATTTGTTTCATGAAGATGGGAATAAGCGCCGCTCTGATCACCAGCACGAGGCCGATGATGGACGCGGTCCAGGTCCAGCCCGAAGCCGCAGGGAGGCCGATGAAGCTTAGTCCTTCATGGAAGCCCAGCATGATGAGAGATACGAACCATTTGAAGGGAAACAGGATTGTCTCGAAGAAGTCCATGCAGTATCCCTATTCGTTGGGCCGCAGCGCCGCCTTCTTCATTGGACCAAGTAGCCAGCTACGGATTTGGATTTCCAGTTATTCACGCTGACTGACGGAAGCTTTCATACTGTGAGCCTAGCTCAAGCTGCAATCACCGCTTCGGAATTCTCGGGCCGCCAATCGCAATCGGGAGACTTTAGGAACTAGCCGTCCAAACCTTTTCCAAGCCTGAGTCCAGACCACAGAGGGGCCGAGTGCCGTGCCCTCTGCCCCTCTGTGGCTAGACCCGAAGGACTCCTTCAGTTATCCATTCGGTCTAGAGTGCCCGCGTGCCTGGGACACCGGTTCGTCCCCGTAACGGCAACTGACAGTTGGAGTCTGCGCGGCAATCGCAATTGGCTTCGGTGTACCAAGTGACTCGCAGCTCCCCCTCCTTCATTGCGCCACTGGCCCGGACGTAAAGGAAGAGCCGTAGGGCCTCCCGGGCCACCGGAACGTCAGCGTTGCACGGGGTCACCGGCTCCAAGTAGCCGCGCGATCGCGGCACGGTCGGCGGCCGCTTCCCAGTCGCCTGGCGCGGTGCAGGCGATCGCGCCGCAGGCAGCGGCCGTGCGGAGACGCTCCGTCAGCGAGGCGCCGGCGAGGAGCTCGGCCAGGTAGCCAGCCACGAACGCGTCCCCGGCGCCGACTGTGTCGACAGCGTGCACGGGGAATGCCGACTGTTCCACGGCCCGGCCATCGGCAAGCGCGTACGCGCCCTCAGCTCCGAGCTTCACGATCGCCTGCGTTGGGCCCAGATCGATAATCGCCGCGGCCTGCGCTGCCGGCTCGCGCTCGCCGGTGAGTAGTTCCGCCTCGTCATCGCCAGCGAAGACGACATCGGCGCGGGCCGCGATCTCGCGGTACGCGAAGGCTGCCGTTGCGTGGCTCCACAGCCGCGAGCGGTGATTTACGTCGAACGAGACGATAGTGCCGCCAGCGTTCGCGGCATCGATCGCGGCGTCCAATGCAGCGCGCGGACCAGCACCAAGCGCGGCCGTGATGCCGGTGATGTGCAGGATACGAGCCTCCCGAATGCGGGCGACGTCGAGGTGCTCCGGCGCGAGACGGGAGCCTGCGCTGCCTGCACGGTAGTACGAGACGGCGCTGGCGCCCGCCGCCGGACGCTCTTTCAACATGAGGGCGGTGGGCGCCGTCGGATCGAGGGTCGTCGCGGCGCTGACGCCCTCGGCCCGAAGCTGTCGCACGATTAGGCGGCCGAGCGCGTCATCACCGAGGCGACTCATCCAGGTCACGGGCACGCCTAGGCGCGCCAGGCCAATCGCGACGTTGCTCTCGGCGCCCCCGAAGCCCAGATCCATCGTAGGCACGAGCTCAAGCCTGCCGATGCGGGAGGCGACAAGCAGCCCCAGCGACTCACCGAGCGCGACGACGCTCATTGCCCGGCCCCCAAGCCTGCCTTGGCTCGAACCGCGACCGCCTCCCGCGCTGCCTCGGCGACTGCCTCGGCGCCTGCCGCGACACGCGCGGGGGCAGCGATCCACGAGCCACTTGCCGCGAAGACGGCCGGATGCGCCAGGTACTCGCCGAGGTTGGCGGTGCTCACCCCTCCGCTGGGCATGAAGCGCACTCCTGGAAAGACCGGGGCCAGCGCGTTGACGAGGGCGAGCCCGCCCGCGGCGCCGGCGGGGAAGAGCTTGAGCCGTTCAAGTCCGAGGCGGATGCCGCGTTGTATGTCACTTGGCGTCATCACCCCCGGCAGCACCGGCACACCCGCGGTGAGCGCGGCTTCGACGATTTCCTCGTCAAGACCCGGCGCGACGACAAATGCTGCGCCGACGTCGAGTGCACGGCGCAATTGATCGCGATCGAGGACGGTGCCGGCGCCGACAAGCACGTCACCTCGCGCGGCAATGCGCTCGATCGCCGCCATCCCGTAAGGGTTGCGCAGCGCGACCTCGAGCACCGGCAGGCCGCCGGCGAGGAGGCCGTCGGCGATCACATCGGCGGCCGCGGCGTCGTCGACGGTTGCGAGCGGGACAACGCCGCTTAGCTCGAGCATCATCGTGCCATCCATCCGCCGTCGACCGGCAACGTGACGCCGGTGACGTAGGCGGCCGACGGGCTGGCGAGGAAGACTGTCGCGCCCTGCAGATCCTCGGCATCGCCCCAGCGTCCGGCTGGGATGCGATCGAGGATAGCTTGCGAGCGGTCCTCATCGGCGCGCAGGGCCGCGGTGTTGTCGGTGGCGATGTAGCCCGGTGCGATCGCATTCACCGTGACGCCCCGCGCGGACCATTCATTGCTGAGCGCCTTCACGAGACCGGCAATGCCCGACTTCGCCGCGGTGTACCCCGGCACGGTGATGCCGCCCTGGAAGCTCAATAGGCTCGCAGTGAAGACGATGCGACCGTAGCCGCGCTCAAGCATCCCGGCCGCAACTGCCTGCGTGAGGACGAACTGGTTGCGCAGGTTCACGTCGAGCACCTCGTCCCACCATTCGAGCGGATGCTCCGCCGCGGGCGATCGGCGGATGGTGCCGGCGTTGTTCACCAGGATGTCAGCGCGATCCTGGACAGCCGCCCCGAAGGCGGCGACGGCATCGCGGTCGCGGAAGTCGACGGCATATCCCTCAAAAGCGCGTCCGAGTTCGCGTACTCGCGCACCGATCGCACCGCCGTCGGGTTCCTGGCTCGCGGATGCCGCAATAATGTCGGCACCGGCCATTGCGAGCCCCTCAGCCATTGCGAAGCCGATGCCTCTGCGGGCACCGGTGACCACGGCCGTCGTACCGGTCAGGTCAAATGAGATACTCACGCGCGCACCCCCTGCACGTCGACAAGAATTTTCATTGCGGACGCGGCGAGCAGTGCCTCGAACGCTTCCGAGGTGTCATCAAGTGGCACGACGCGCGTAATGAGCGCGTCCGCCGGTACCACGCCGGAGGCGAGCAGCTCGATGGCGCGCACGAAGTCCTCGCGCTCGTAAACACGGGCGCCAAGCACCTCAAGTTCGCGCCAGAAGATGCGATGGAGATCGACGGGCACCGGTTCGGGGTGAATCGCGACGAATACCACGCGCCCGCGAGTGCGAGCGTGCCGAGTGGCGTCAAGCGCGGTGCCGCGGGTGCCCGCGACCTCGAACACGACGTCGGCTCCGGCGCCGCCGGTGCGCTCTTCGACGACGGCTGCGAGGTCGCCCTCGATGGGATCGACGACGATGGTGCCCTGCTGTGCAGCGAACGCGCGGCGGGCGGCGTCCGGCTCAGCCAGGATCACCTCCGCACCCACGGCGCGAGCCACGACGGCGATGAGCTGGCCGATGGGCCCGCCACCGATTACGACGGCGGTCTCGCCCGCCGCGAGCCGCGAGCGCCGCACGTCGTGCACCGCTACTGCGAGCGGCTCGACGAGCGCGGCGTGCTCGAGCGAGACGCCTTCAGGTAGCGGAACCACGAGGGAAGCGGGCACCGTCCACTGCTCCTGGAGCGCGCCGGGGGAGTCGATGCCAACGAAGTCGAGACGCTGGCAGATGTGCTGGTGGCCGGCGCGGCAGGAGGCGCACTCCCCGCACCAGCGCAACGGCATCACAGTGACCGGTTGCCCCGGTGTCAGCGAGTCCACGTCAGAGCCGATCGCGCTGATGACGCCGCTCATCTCGTGGCCGATCACTGCCGGCATGTCCACTCGAGTGTCCATGTGGCCTTGCACTATGTGCAGGTCGGTGCCGCAGATTCCGTTGTATGCGACGCGTATGGTGACTTCCCCGGCTGCAGGCGGTTTGGCTTCAACGTCGCCCACCTCGATCCTTTGATCGCCGATGTATCTAGCTGCTCGCAATGCCATCTCTCCTTCTTCGGTCCGCTGTTCGTCTAATGGAACCATGTTCCGCTACAAGTTCCGTGTGGCGCAACCGAGTTCTATCTGGTTATAGTAGTCTTCGATCACGCCGGTGGTGCAAATCACATTGATCAAATGACTCGACGAGGAGAAATTTCATGCAGGGAAAAAGGATTCTGGGCGTACTGAGCGCCGCCGTAATCACCACAATGGCACTTGCTTCGTGCTCCGCTTCCGCGGAAGACGGCGGCGGTGAGACTGTCCTCCGCGTTGCTTTCAACCAGGACATCAACCACCCGCAGGCTCAGGCGCTGCTGCAGCTCTCGGATGAGCTCGTGGCCCAGACTGACGGTCGCTATGCGCTGGAGCTCTACGCCGATGAGACGCTCGGCGACCAGGCGGCCACCATTGAACAGGTGCAGTCCGGCACCATCGACTTCGCCGTCGTCGCCGGCAGTTTGCTCGAGAACTTCGAATCGGACTTCTCGGTCGTGAACCTGCCGTACCTTTACGAGTCGCCCGAGCACCAGATGAGCGTGCTCAACGACCGTGAAATTGCAGGCGGGCTGTACGACACGCTGCTGGACGACAACATTCAGGTGCTCTCCGCGTATCACGGTGGTGTCCGCAACGTGTACTCAAGCGTTGGTCCGGTTGAGACGCCCGCCGACCTCTCGGGTCAGAAGATCCGGGTTATCGGTTCGGATACGAATGTACGCATGATGGGACTTATGGGTGGCGTCGGTTCCCCGATGGCACAGGGCGAGGTCTACACCGCAATCCAGTCAGGCGTGCTTGACGGCGCAGAAAACAACGAGCTTATCTACTCGACGCTTTCGCACGACGAGATTGCGCCCTACTACTCGCGCACCGAGCATCTGATGATGCCTGACTACCTGGTCACTAGCCCCACCGTATGGGATGGCATCTCCGAGGAGGACCGCGCGATCTTCGAGGACCTGCTGACGGCGTCGGTCGACACCGAACTCGAGCTGTTCGGTGCCGCCGTCGAGGAGGCAACCGCCGCAGCCGAGGAAGCCGGTGCGGAGTTCAGCGAGGTCGACACCGAGGTGTTCCGCGAGGCGACGCGCCCGCTGCATGAGGAGCTCGTCACGTCCGAGGTCGCACAGACGGTTTACGACGCCATCGAGGCGGCGCGCAGCTAATGGCAACAGCGAAGCTCATGAAGACTGCACGGGCATGGCTCGATGGCACGCTCCGAGCAACGTGCGTCACCCTTTTTGCGCTGCTGGTGCTGCTCGTGGCCTGGCAGGTCTTCACCCGCCTGGTGCTTGGACAGCCAAGCGCATGGTCCGAGGAAGCGGCGCGACACACATTCGTGTGGGTCAGCCTGATCGGAATCGCCATCGCCGTCGGCGAGAAGGCTGACGTCATCATGGACTTCCTGGTGGCACGACTGCCCGTGTCGCTCCAGCGAGTCGCCGACATAATTGCCTACCTCACAACGCTCGCGTTCGTACTGTACGTGATGGTATTTGGTGGCCTCCAGCAGTCCGCCCTTGCGTGGGGGCAGCAGAATCCGCTGCTGCCCCTCACACAGGGCCAGCTCTACCTGGCTCTGCCGATCTCCGGCGTGCTGTTGACTATTTACCTGACCATCCACATCGTCGGAACCTTCTCTAGCCGTTATGCCGGCCACGTGGATCACGACGAGGACCTCGAGGCGGCATCCCTGTGATTGAGCCCGGTACCATCAGCGTCATCCTTATCGGCGGCCTGGCTTTGCTGCTCGCGATTGGCGCCCCTGTCTCCATAGCGATCGCGCTGCCGTCGGCCCTATGCATGCTGCTGATCGTAGACTTCGAGCGAGGCGCCATCACCTCCGCACAACAAATGATCGGCGGTGCTGACTCGTTCGCACTGCTCGCCATCCCGTTTTTCATCCTGGCTGGCGTGATCATGAACAACGGCGGTATTGCCGAGCGGCTTATCAACCTCGCACGGGTGCTCGTGGGCCGCACGCCGGCGCCGCTCGTGCAGACGAACGTCATCGCAAACGCAATCTTCGGCTCCGTATCCGGTTCCGCCGTCGCGAGTGCCGCCGCCATCGGCTCCACCATGTCTCCAATGCAGCGGAAGGCGGGCTATGACCGGGCCTTCAGCGCGGCGGCCAACATCGCTTCGGCGCCGGCTGGAATGCTGATCCCGCCGAGCAACACGCTTATCGTCTACTCACTCGCTGCTGGCGGTACGTCACTTGGTGCGCTGTTCGTCGCAGGTTACATCCCCGGCATCCTGTGGGCGCTCGCATGTGCGCTCGTCGGGTTGGTCTACGCCCGTCGGCACCCCGAGCTGCGGGGCGAGTCCTGGCCCAAGTTCCCGGTCTTCCTGGGTACGTTCGGGCGCGCTGTTCCGTCGCTCGGCCTGATCGTGGTGGCGATCGGCGGCATCGTGGCTGGCTTCTTCACCCCGACCGAGGGCTCGGCCGTGGCCGTGATCTACGCGCTGCTGCTCTCGTTCTTCTACCGCACCATTTCGGTCAAGGACCTGCCGCGAGTCCTGTTCGACGCCTGCCGCACCAGCGCGATCGTCATCTTCCTGATCGCGGTGTCGACGATCATGTCTTACGTCATGACCTACGCCCGGCTGCCGCAGTTGATCGCCGAGTCACTGTTCGGGTGGACTGACTCGAAGGTCGTCGTGCTGCTGATCATGATGCTCGTGCTGCTGTTGATCGGCATCCCGCTTGACCCGACGCCGGCGATCCTGATTTTCACTCCGATCTTCCTGCCGATTGCGGTCTCCTACGGCATCGACCCGGTGCACTTCGGTATCGTGATGGTCTTCAATCTCTCGATCGCCGTGATCTCGCCGCCGTCGGCACCCGTGCTGTTCGTCGGTACTCAGGTGGCGAAGGTCAAGCTCGAGCCGGTTATCGCCAAACTGATGCCGTTCCTGCTCGTGCTCATCGCGCTGCTGTTCGTCATCGTCTTCGTCCCCCAGCTTTCCCTGTGGCTCCCTGGCCTCATGGGCCTGCTCTGACTCTCCAATGGAAGGAAATACCATGACCGCCGTTTATGGCCCCACTTCTCCCGAGCAGATTCCCGGGGTCACGCAGCAGCAGTTGCGCGACCGCTATCTCGTCGAGGATCTCTTCATTCCTGGCACGGTGCGCACCATCGTCACCCACTACGATCGCGTGGTCGCGGTCGGCGCTATGCCGACTGACGCACCGCTTGCGCTCGAGGCAGTGCCGGAGATCCGTAGTGAGCAGTTCCTCGATCACCGCGAGATCGGCATCGTCAATATCGGAGGGGCGGGTGCCATCCGTGCCGATGGTGAGCGCCATGTGATGACCACCGGCGCGTGCCTGTACTTGGGCCGCGGCGTGAAGGACGTTTCCTTCGAGTCCGACGATGCCGCGACGCCTGCTCGTTTCTACGGCTTCTCGGCGCCCGCTCATGCCACCTGCCCGACGGCACTCGTCGAGCCCGGCCAGGGCACGGTCCGAGAGCTCGGTGATCCGCTGACTTCGAATCGCCGGACGATCAACCAGTACATTCACGAAGACGGCGTGCGCAGCTGCCAGGTGGTCATGGGCGTCACCCAACTGCACGCCGGCAGCATGTGGAATACGATGCCGGCGCATACTCATGACCGCCGCACCGAGTTTTACGTGTACTTCGATGTACCCGAGGAGGCCCGCGTCGTTCACCTCATGGGCGAACCGTCCGAGACCCGTCACATGCTTGTCGGCGATGGGGGACTGGTGCTTTCGCCGTCGTGGTCAATCCACTCGGGTGTCGGAACGTCGAACTACTCGTTCGTGTGGGCGATGGCCGGCGAGAACCAGGCCTTCGACGACATGGATGGCGTCGCGATTGTCGACATGAGATGATGCGGATCATGACCGGGGAACCCAAGGAGCTTGACACGAGCCCGGCGCCATCTATGGGCGCGAGTGAGAAAACGTTGCGGGTGCTCGAGGCCGCGATTCTCTACGACCGCTTCACTGACATCGTCGAAGAGACCGGGCTGCCCAAGGCGACTGTGCACCGTATTCTCGCGACGCTGGCGGAGTTGAAGTTCATCACCGGCGATAGCGATCGCGGTTATCACCCCGGCTCCCGTCTCCTCGGCATTGCTGGCCGGGCCATCTCCCGGCTCGACATCTCCTTCATCGCGGAGCCGATCGTCGAGAAGCTCGTACGCGAAGTCGACTGCACGGTTCACATCGGCGTCGTGAATGGTTTCGAGATGGTGTACGTCATCCGCAAGGACTCGTCGAAGCCCTATCGGATGGCTTCGCGCGTGGGGTTACCGATGCCGATGCACTGCTCGGGCATGGGAAAGGTTGTGCTCGCGAGCTGGACGCCTGAGCAGGTGGCCCAGTTGGTAGCCGAGGTGGGCCTGCCGCCCCGCACCGACAAGACCATCACCGATCCCGAACAGTTGCGCACAGAGCTCGCGAACGTGCGTCAACGCGGTTACGCGCTAGATCTCGGTGAGAATGAGCGCGGCACGGTGTGCGTCTCAGCTCCGATCCGGGATCACCTCGGACGAGTGATGTATGGCCTCTCGATCTCATCGCTTGAGCTTGAGTACCCTGGCTCCACAATCGAGCAGTTTGCGCCGGAGGCAGTCGCCGCCGCGGACGCGATCTCCCGGGCGCTTGGCTCTTCGGTGGACCGCGCGAGCGCTTAGTGCCTAGGCTCTCTGCGTAGGGGTGGTCCGCGCGCAGTTTCGGATGCTGAAGCCTGGATCAAAGGCCTACGCGAAATGGCAGGGGCCGGTCACTGGCTAAGTGATGCCCGTTGACCGGCCCAGTTTGCGCTCGCGTTAGGCATCAGAGCGCTCCGCTTGCAGCAGGAACAGCTCGCATCTTCACCAGAGGAGCCGATACCGCAGTTGAACAATATCGTCGCCGATCGCCCGCGCATCGAGGTCAGTTAGTCGGAACATAGGAACCGCGTGCCCTCCGCCCCACCAAGGACGACGATGGATATCTGCGACGAGGGCGGGATGGACGAGTAAACTGATTTCGTCGACGAGGCCTCCGGCCATCAGAGCGCCAACCAAGTTGCCGCCGCTATCTACGCGCAGCCTCTGCACAGCGTACAGGCTCCGCAGTTTAGCCAATGCGGCCGCAAGATCGACCCGTTGGCCGCCTGTGACGATTTCTTCCACGCCGTGTGTCGGACTGAGGGCATTGCCCCTCAAGGCAATCACGCGCGACCAATGGCCGACGTCGCGGAGCGCATTCCAGGCAATCACCCGATACCCGCTATCAACAACGACAAGTATCGGGCCGCCCTCCTTCGGTCCTGGCAGGTCGGCATCCGCCAACTCGTTCTCCTGCGCCAATATCGTGTCGGCTCCCACGAGCGTGGCATCCTCTTGCCACTCGGCCGCCAATGAATAGAACTGAGAGACGTCCGGTTGGAAGCCGGAAAAGGAGCCATCGAGCGAAACAGCCATATGTACGAGTACGTACGGACGATGATCACCGGTCGACCTAGCCATGCAATAAGGAAAGCACGTCTACGGAACCGCCAACCGTTGTCAACTCAAAGTTCGGATACTCAGACCGGCCGCAGCCCTCGGGTATGCAGTGAAGTGGCGGGAAGCCGCACGGGTTTCCCGCCACTTCGCCGTCGTGCAGCTGAGCTGCAGGAGGGTCCTAGCGGGCCGAGGTGCGGACCAGTTTCTTGTTGACGAACTCGTCCATGCCGTACTTGCCCAGTTCACGGCCGACGCCGGAACGCTTGACGCCGCCAAAGGGCAGTTCAGCAGCGGTGCCGCCCGGCTCGTTGATGTAGACCATTCCGGCCTCGATCCGCTCGGCGATGCGCTGGGCCTTCTCGCCGTCGTTGGTATGGATCGAGGCGCCGAGACCGAAGGGGGTATCGTTGGCCAGCCGGATGGCTTCGTCCTCGGAGGACGCCTTGAAGACCATGGCGACCGGCCCGAAGAGCTCCTCGCGGAATGCTGCCATGCCGGGGGTGACATCGGTCAGCACGGTCGGCTGGAAGAAGGCGGAATCGTCGCTGACCTTGCCGCCGCCGGTGCGGACCACGGCGCCTTCGGCTACCGCGGAGTCCACCTGCTTGGCGAGATTGTCAGCGGCCGTCAGCGAGGACAGCGGACCAAGGTAGGTCTTGGGATTAGTCGGATCGCCGGGGGTGATGGCAGCGAGGGCGCTGGTGAACTTCTCCACGAACTCGTCGTAGAGGTCCTCCATCACGACGAAGCGCTTGGACGCGTTGCAGGCCTGGCCGGCGTTCGTCATGCGGCCGAAAACAGCGGTCTTGACGGATTTGTCCAGGTCCTTGGTATCCAGGAGTAGAAACGGGTCTGAACCGCCTAGTTCGAGCACGACCTTCTTGAGGTTGCGGCCGGCGATTTCGGCCACGGCAGCGCCGGCGCGTTCGGAGCCGGTCAGGGACACGCCTTGGACGCGCGGGTCGGCGATGATATCCGCGACCTGTTCGTTAGTGGCGAAGATGTTGACGTAGGAACCCTCGGGTGCGCCGGCGTCCTTGAAGATCTGTTCCATGGCCAGGGCAGACTCCGGGCACTGCGGGGCGTGCTTGAGCAGGATGGTGTTGCCGTTCATCAGGTTCGGGGCGGCGAACCGGGCCACCTGATAGTACGGGTAGTTCCAGGGCATGATCCCCAGCAGCACGCCGAGGCCTTCCTTGCGGACCACGGCCTTGCCGCCGGCAGCGACGTCGAGCTCTTCATCCTCCAGGAACTTCGGGCCATTCTGAGCGTAGTAGCGGTAGATCGACACGACAATGTCTACCTCGAAGCCGGCCTGGCGGATCGGCTTGCCCATCTCGCGGGTGATGATGGCGGCCAGCTCGTCGCGGCGCTCTTCGTAGAGTTCGGCGACGCGGTTGAGCAGTTTCACGCGTTCTTCCAGCGGGCTCCGGGTCCACTCGCGGAAGGCCTTGTCCGTGCGCTCCAGGGCTGCCTGGATTTCGACGTCGGTAGCCGTGGGGAATTCCTTGACGGTTTCACCGGTGGCCGGGTTGGTAACGGCATAAAGAGTCATACGTTCTCCTGCTGGTTGGTGATGACGTGGAAAATGGCCGTGCGGCGGCCTCGGCCGCCTGAAGGTCCGAGTTTACGGATTTACGGTTGGTGTAGAAAGTCCGGGCGTGGCGGGTAACACATAGGTTCTCAAAGCTCACCGTGGACCACTGCGCCGCCCACCACGGTGGCGGTGACGGTCACGTCCTTGATGTTTCCCGGGGCGACTTTGTACAGGTCTTCGGAGAGGGTGACGAAATCGGCCAGCTTGCCGTGCGTCAGGGTGCCCTTGTAGGAGTCCTCGTGGACGGCATAGGCACTGCCCACTGTGTAGGCGTGGACCGCCTGTTCCACCGTGATCCGCTCCTCGGGAACGAAGTCCGCGCCGGCAGCGGTCCTGCGGTTGACCATGTCGTGGATGTTCAGGACCGGGTTCACCTCCACCACCGGGGCGTCCGTGCTGGCCGGTACCTCCAGGCCGGCATCAAGCAGCCCCTTGATCCGGTAGGTTAGCTTCATTCTGTCCGATCCCATGGCCTGGGCTGCGCCGTCGCCAAGTTCGGAGACGAACCGGCCCTGCGGCACCGGGATCAGGCCCAACTCCTTGATCCGGCGGATCTGCGCATCACTGGCTACAGACACATGCTCGATGCGGTGTCTGGCGTCCTCGCGGGGGAAGCGCCGCTGGGCTTCCTCGAAGATGTCCATCACCACGTCCAGAGCGGCGTCACCGATGGCGTGCGTAGCCACTTGCCAGCCCGCGCAGTGGGCGCCGATGATGCGTTGCCGCAGCATCTCCTGCGGGAACTGCAGCAGGCCGCGATTACCGTTTTCCGTAGGGGAGTCGAGGGCGTAGTCGTGGCTCATGAAGGCACTGCGGCCGATCAACGAGCCATCGGAGAGGATCTTGGTGGGCCCGATCCGCAGCCACTCGTCGCCCAGGCCGCTGCGGATGCCCAGGTCGAGACCCCACGGAGCTCCCGTTTCACCTGAGCTGTCCAAGGGATGCAGCGTGGTCAGATAGGGCATCACCGTGGCGCGCACGCCCAGCTTCCCGGCGTCGCGCGCGGTTTGGTAACCGGCGATGTCGGTGGGGCTGTGGCCGATGTGTGCGGGAGCGCCGAGGCCAGGCTCGGTGATACTGGTGACGCCGAGCGGCAGGACCTTGCGGCTGCCGGCTTCGACCATCGCGGCGACGTCGTCGACGGTCGGGATGGGGATGGTGTCCGTGACCAGTGCCCGAGCCGTTTCCTGCAGCAGCCCGACGGCACGGCCGTCTGCATCGATCGGTGCGGCGCCGCCGTCGGGCGCTTTTGTTCCACGGCGTCCGCTGAAGCCGGCGGCTTCGAACGCGGCCGTGTTGGCCACGCCCATATGGCGGGAGTTGTGGATCAGCCAGACCGGGTGGCCGTTGCTGACGGCGTCAAGCTGCTCCGCGGTGGGGTGCTGGCCGTCAAGATAGTTCTGGTTGTAGCCGGCGCCCTGGACCCAGGCGCCATCGGGTGCATCGGCGCAGGCGGAACCAACGGCGGCGAGCAGGTCCTCCATCGTCGGGCAAACGGACGGCCGCAGGTCCACCTGCAATTCGGCCAGCCCCACCATGGACAGGTGGCAGTGGGCATCATTAAAACCGGGAACGACGGCGGCACCGCCGAGGTCGTAAACCTTGCGGAAGTGCGTGGCCGGCAGCTCGTCGTCGAGGCTGATGATCCGGCCGGCATGGACGCCGAGCGCGCTGGCACGGGGACGGGACGGATCCTGGGTGTAGATGACCCCGTTGATGAAGAGTGTCTCGAACAGCATGGCGCCTCCGATAGCTGAAAATGCTTCCTCGCCTGACTCCCGCTACCAGTGTTCCACGCCTCCCTGTTGCCCAGGAGACTCCGGGCCGAACGGTCGCCGAAAACATGAAGAGGCAGCGGAGGCAAGGGGCGGGGTTGACACCGGATGGTGACCTGTTTCATACTCGTGGAAACGATTTCATGGAATCGATTCCACCAACTGCGTGGGCGGGCAAATGGTTGCCGCGTTTTCGTGAGCTGACAAGCAAAGGAGCTGCTGTGCGGGGTGTGACGATCCGCGATGTCGCGGCCCGTGCGGGTGTTTCCCCGGCCACGGCTTCGCGCGTTCTCTCCGGCCATCCGGCAACCTCCGTACTGTCGCGGGAACGCGTGGAGCAGGCTGTCGCCGAGCTCGGCTTCCGCCCGAATGCGCAGGCACGCTCGCTGCGCTCTACCCGCACCAGCACCATTGGACTGCTGATCTCCGACGTCCGGAACCCCTTCTTCGCCGACCTCGCCCATGCCGCGGAGCAGCAGGCGCTTGAACTTGGACTGATCACCCTGCTGGCCAACGCCAATGAGAGCGTCGAGCAGCAGAACCGCTACCTGGACGTCCTGCTGGCGCAGCGGGTCGACGGGCTGATCCTGGTGCCACAGGGCGGGGACAACGCCAACGTCGAGATGCTGGCTTCGAGCGGATTGCCGGCGGTATTCGTGGACCGGGTGATTGACGATATCGATCTGCCCAGCGTGACCGCAGATAATGCCAGCGGCATGGGCGAGGCGGTGCGGCATCTGGCGGAGCTGGGCCACCGCAGGATCGGTTACATATCCGGGCCGCGGTCCGCCTCCACCGGCAGGGAACGCTTCGCCGCGTTCCAGGCTGCGACCATGGCGTGCGGACTGGAGCAGGATCCGGAACTGGTGGTGTTCGGTGACTTCCAGGCTGGCAGTGGCGCTGCGGGTGCCCGGCAGCTCCTTGAACTCTCCGACTCGCCCACCGCCTTGATCGCCGCGGACGGCCTGATGACCATGGGCGCAGTCAGAGTCTGTCAGGAACTGCGCATTCGCATCGGCGAGGACCTGTCCCTGGTCGGCTACGACGACATCGATGCCTTCGCCATCATGCGTCCGGCGCTGACCCTGATCGCGCAGGACGCCGACGAGATGGGCCGCACGGCCGTCCGGTTGCTGCATCAAGTGATTGCCGGGGAGAAACCGGAGCCGATTGTCCTACCCACCCGGCTGATGGTGCGCAAATCAACCGGACCTGCAAAGACTGGAGAGCAACGATGAACGGACAGCCGATTCTGACGCTGGAAAAAATCAGCAAATCCTTCGGGCCTGTGCAAGTCATCGACGAGGTGACCGTCAGCGTTCACGCCGGCAAGGTCCAGGTGCTGCTCGGCGAAAACGGTGCCGGCAAATCCACGCTGATCAAAATGATGGCCGGGGTCTACCAGCCCGACGGCGGACGGATCCTGCTCGACGGCGAGCCGGTCAAGTTCCGCGATACCAATGCATCGGAAGCGGCCGGCATCGCCACGATCCACCAGGAACTGAACCTCGTGCCCACCATGTCCGTCGCAGAGAACATCATGATGGGCCGGTTCCCGAAGAGATTCGGCATGGTGGACCGTCCGACACTCCGCAAGCAGGCACGCGCAGCCCTGGACCTGATCGGCCTGGACATCGACCTCGACCACCCGGTGGGGGAGTTGGGCATCGCCCGGCAGCAGCTGGTGGAGATCGCCAAGGCCCTGAGCCTTGATGCCCGCATGCTGATTCTGGACGAACCGACGGCGGCCCTCACGCGGCGCGAGATCGCCGCGCTGTTCAGCGTGGTGCACGATCTGCGCGAGCGCGGCGTGGGCATGGTGTTCATCAGCCACCACCTCGATGAGATCGCCGAAGTGGGCGATTCCGTCTCGGTCCTGCGCGACGGCAAATTCGTGGCCGAGGTGCCCGCGGACACGGCCGAGCCGGAACTGGTCCGCCTCATGGTGGGCCGCGATATCAGCCAGCAGTTTCCACGACGCCGCGAGTACACCGGTCCGTCCGAGCCGTTGCTGGAGGTGGAGGGGCTGTCCATCAAGGGCCTGGTCAACAACATGGGCTTCACCGTGCACGCCGGCGAAGTGGTGGGCCTTGCCGGGCTGGTGGGTGCCGGCCGGACGGAAGTCGTCCGCGCCGTCGCGGGTGTGGATCCCTATGACTCGGGCACCGTCACCATCAGGGGCCGGAAAATCCCGCGGCACAACATCGGCGCCGGGATCACGGCTGGACTGGGGCATGTGCCCGAAGACCGCAAAGTCCAGGGCCTGGTGCTGGACGCCTCCGTGAACGAGAACATTGGCTACGCCACACTGGCCAGCACGGCCAAGGCCGGTCTGGTGGACTTCAAAGGCCAGCGGGACAAGGCGCAGGATGTGGCTGGAAAATTGCGCATCCGGATGAGCGGGCTGGACCAGACCGTGCGCTCGCTCTCCGGCGGCAACCAGCAGAAGGCAGTATTCGGGCGCTGGATCGCGGCCGGCGCCAAGGTGCTCCTGCTCGACGAACCCACCCGGGGCGTCGACGTCGGCGCCAAGGTGGAAATCTACGAACTGATCAACTCGGTGACCGCTGCCGGCGGCGCCGTGCTGATGGTCTCCAGCGAACTGCCGGAAGTGCTCGGGATGAGCGACAGGATCCTGGTGATGAGCGGAGGGCATCTCTCCGGGGAACTGGCAGCAGAAGACGCCACGCAGGACAAGGTCATGACACTGGCCGTCCGCGATGTGGTGCGGGACTTGGAAGACAAGAGTTAAGGGACTAAGAACATGACTACTGCTGTGAAGGCCGAGAAGCGGCAAGGCCTGGACATCAAGAAGTTCCTGGCGAACAACGGTGCGCTGGTCGGGCTGCTGGTGCTCTGCCTGGCGCTGTTTATTGCGACGCCGGACTTCCTCACCGCCGGGAACATGCTCAACATCGGTATCCAGGCATCCACTATTGCCGTGCTGGCATTCGGCATGACCTTCGTGATCGTGGCCGCCGGCATCGACCTCTCGGTGGGATCGGTGGCGGCGCTGTCCGCGATGGTTTCCGCCTCAATGTTCACTACCGCCGGCCTCAATGGCTGGGTCGCGCTGCTGGGCGGGCTCCTGACCGGAGCGGCGTGCGGTGTCGCCAGCGGTCTGGCCACCGCCTACGGCCGGTTGCCTTCCTTCATCGCCACCCTGGCGATGCTCAGCGTGGCCCGCGGGCTGACGCTGGTGATCTCCGAAGGCAGGCCGGTGCGGACGGCCGACCAGGTCTCGTTCCTGGGCGGCAACATCGGGCCGATCCCGATGCCCATTGTGGTGCTGGTGGTCGCCGGCCTGGTCGCTGCCTTCCTGCTCAACCGCACAGTCATCGGCCGCTACATGTATGCGGTAGGCGGCAACAAGGAGGCCGCCCGGCTCTCCGGCATCCCGGTCCAGAAGGTGCTGGTCATTGTCTTCGCCCTCTCCGGCCTGTTTGCCGGTCTGGCCGGAATGCTGCTCTCCGGACGGCTGGACTCGGCCCAGCCGCAGGCAGCGGTGGGCTACGAACTGGACGCGATTGCCGCCGTCGTTATTGGCGGTGCCTCCCTGGCCGGCGGCGTCGGCCGGATCTCCGGCACGCTCGTGGGCGCCCTGGTCCTGGTAGTGATCCGCAATGGCCTGAACCTGCTCAACGTGTCCTCCTTCTGGCAGCAGGTAGTGATCGGCCTGGTCATCGCGCTGGCCGTGGGGATCGACGTGCTGCGCCGCAAGAACACCATCCACTGACATCCGAACAACCCGAACAAATTACTAGAGAAGGATCCAAAACAATGAAGTTCACATCTTTCAAGCGCAGCACAGCCGTGCTGGCCCTGGGCCTGACCGTGGCGCTGGGAGCCGCCGGATGCAACCGCGGCGAAGAAGGCGCGTCCGGTGGCCAGGTGACCCTGGCCGTCTCCACCCTCAACAACCCGTTCTTCGTCGACCTGCGCGACGGCGCCACCGAGGCCGCCGAGGCCGCGGGCATGACGTTGGAAGTAGTCGACGCGCAGAACGATTCGGCCACCCAGACCAACCAGCTGGCTACCGCTGCGACCAGCGGTGTGCAGGGCGTCATCATCAACCCGGTGGATTCGGACTCGGCAGCCGCCGCGGTCAGCCCGCTGCTGGAAAACAACATCCCCGTCATCGCGGTTGACCGCGCGGTCAACGACGCCGAAATCGCCTCCCTGGTCTCCAGCGACAACGTCGCCGGCGGCAAGCAGGCCGCTGACGAGCTGGCCAAGGCCATGGGCGAAAAGGGCAAAGTGATCGTGCTCCAGGGCGTGGCCGGCACCTCCGCCAGCCGCGACCGCGGCGCCGGTTTCGAAGAGGGCATCAAGGCCTACCCGGACATCGAGGTAGTGGCCAAACAGACCGCCAACTTCGACCGCGCCCAGGCACTCGACGTCGCCACCAACCTGCTGCAGGCCAACTCTGACGTGACCGGCATTTTCGCCGAAAACGACGAGATGGCCCTCGGCGCCATCCAGGCTCTGGGCGACAGGGCCGGCACGGACGTCAAGGTGGTCGGCTTCGACGGCACCGAAGACGCCCTCGCCGCGATCCAGGCCGGCACCATGACCGCTACCATCGCGCAGCAGCCCTCCGAGCTGGGCAAGCGCTCGGTGGAACTGATGGCGCAGCTGCTGGCCGGCGAGACCGTCGAGTCCAACGTGCCGGTCCCGGTAACCACCGTGACCGAGGAAAATGTGGAGGAATTCATCAAGTGAGCGGCCTGACCGTCGTCGTAGGATCCATCAATGCGGATCTGCTGATCCGCCTTGACCGCCATCCGAGCCCCGGCGAAACGCTGCTGGGCGAGTCGATGGCAGTTCTGCCCGGCGGTAAGGGCGCCAACCAGGCCGTTGCCGCGGCCCAGCTGGGAGCGGCAACGGCGCTGGTGGGCGCCGTGGGCAATGACGCCTATGCGGACATTGCCCTCTCCGGGCTCCGCGCCGCCGGTGTGGACCTCACGGGCCTGGTGCATCCGGACGGCTCCACGGGCGTGGCACTGGTGGAGGTGGACCGCCAAGGCGAAAACACCATTGTGGTGATCCCCGGTGCCAACGGGACCATGGACAGGGCCGCCGTCGAAAGCCAGCGCGAGCTGATCGCCTCGGCGGAGATCGTGCTGCTGCAGGGCGAGATCCCCCGGGACGGCATCGAGGCTGCGGCCGCGCTCGCTACAGGGCGGGTCATGCTGAACCTGGCCCCCGTGGTTGAGCTGGATCCGGCGGTTGTCCGCGCCGCCGATCCGCTGGTGGTCAACGAACATGAAGGCGAGCTCGCGCTGTCCGGACTGGGCGGGACACCCGCAGGCAACGGCCACGAGGATCTGGTCCGCGGGCTCCTTGACGCGGGCGTGCGGTCCGTCGTCATGACCGTAGGCGCCGCGGGTGCCTTGGTCGGAGAAACCAGGGACGACGGCGGCGCTTCCGTCACCGTTATACCGGCGCCAAAAGTTAGGGTTGTGGATACGACGGGGGCCGGCGACGCGTTCACCGGAGCCCTCGCCGCTGCCCTGTCCCGCGGCGAGGACCTTGCCACAGCCGCCCGCTTCGCCGCCCGGGTCGGGGCCTTCGCGGTGCAAACAGCCGGTGCGCAGCCTTCGTACCCGACCCTGGCCGATGAGCTGCCGGCTGTCAGTAAGGGCATTGAACCCGAAGAAGCGGAGCAGCGGTGAAGAAGACAGGCATCCTGAATCCGGCGCTCAACGCCGGGTTGTCCCGGCTGGGCCACGGGCACTTGGTGGTTATCGCGGACTGTGGGCTGCCCCTGCCGGCAGCCGGTCCCGTGGTTGACCTCGCGCTGGTGCGGGGCGTTCCCCGGTTCGCCGAGGTCCTGGATGCGGTGCTGGCCGAGCTCGAAGTCGAGGCGAGCACCGCAGCCGCTGAAACTGGTCCCGAGGTGCTGGGCTGGCTGGAGCAACGCGGCCTGCAGCCCGGCCTGATAAGCCACGAGGAACTGAAGGCCCTGCTCCCGCAGGCGGCCCTGATCATTCGTACGGGGGAAGCCACCCCCTACGCCAACGTGGTGCTGCGCTGCGGCGTCCCGTTCTAGGAACGGCGCATACTGAAACCAACGACGGCGGGTGAGCCGCCGCCGTCGTAAATGTCCGGGTTGGCTAGGACAATTGCCTAGGTTGTTACGCACATCCGCAGGATCGGCCGGGCAGTTGTTGGCCGCGCCACAGCCGTCGGATAGTGTCTGCAACATTATGGCGCTGGCAAACACTAAGACTGATTCTTCCCGCCTGACCCACCGCTCCGCGATGTCCCTCTCGGCTGTCCTGGCCGGGCTGATCGCGGTAGCCGTCTCCTATGCCGGGCCCCTGCTGGTGGTGCTCGAAGCGGCGAAAAGCGCAGGGCTGACTCCCGAGCAGACCATTTCGTGGGTCTGGGCGGTTTCGATTGCCAGCGGGCTGGTGTGTACGGTGCTGAGCCTGTTCACCCGCCAGCCGGTGATGGTGGCCTGGTCCGTTCCCGGCGCCGCGCTGCTGCTGACGGCTCTGGGCGACTACTCTTACTCCGACGCTATCGGCGCGTACATCGTCGCGGGCATCCTGGGCACTGTCCTCGGGGTCACGGGGCTCTTCGGCAAGCTGCTGGCCGCGGTGCCGAAGCCCATCCTCGCCGGCGTCCTGGCCGGCGTGCTGCTGCCCTTCGTGGTCAATGCGGCCTCGGCCGTGATCGCCTCCCCGCTGGTGGCCGGCGGCCTGGTCCTGGCTTATTTGGCGGGCAAGCGCTTCCTGCCGCGGTATGCGGTTTTCGTGGCACTGTTTGCCGGCGTCGTTCTTGCCATCTCCACCGGGGAGCTTGCCGCGCCGCAGCTGTCCCTCTCGCTGGCCGGCCCGTTGTGGACCATGCCCACGTTCAACGCGACGGCGATCATGGGCATTTCCATACCGCTGCTGATCGTCACCATGGCAGGCCAGAACGGGCCGGGGCTGGCCATGATGCACGCCAGCGGCTACGAGCCGAACGACAAGCTGCTGCTCGGCGCGTCCGGGGTGGCGTCGGTGCTGTTCGCCCCGTTCGGCTCCCACGCCATCAACCTCGCCGCCATCACCGCCGGTATCTGCGCCGGTCCGGAGGCCCACCCCGATCCGCGGCGCCGCTACATTGCCGGGGTTTTCTGCGGCTTGTTCTATCTGGCGTTCGGCACCTTCAGCACGGCGATCGTGGCGCTGTTTGCGGTGATCCCGGGGGAGATGCTCACCGCCCTGGCCGGGGTGGCCCTGATCGGTGCGCTGCAGGGATCCTTCAAGGACACCGTGACGGCGGACAAGGCCTCGCCGGCTGTGCTGGAAGCTGCGCTGATCACCCTGGTGGTGACGGCGTCCGGCGTTGCGCCGTGGGGCATCGTGTCGCCGTTCTGGGGATGCCTGGCCGGAACGGTGTCCTACCTGGTCCTGCGCAGACGCGCCAAGGTCTAACGCCTGGACTCGCTGTGGCGGGCCCCGGAAGCTTCGGCAGCCGGGGTCCGTTGGCTTTTCCGCGGCGGGAATACGCCTGGTTTTCCGCGGGATTACGGGGCAAAAGGATTCAGACAATCGAGGGTGGTTTTAGGACGCCTGGAGTCTTGCTGGACCCCCTAGCCGTGACTAGGCAAATGTCTGGTGCGACGCAGGTCACAGTACTGCGAGGGTGGAATATCTGATTTGGACCGGCTGCCAAGAGGCCTGCCGGGGCAACGACGCCCAACGTTGAATGGAGTGACCATGACCGAAACCTTGGACAGCATCCGCACCCACCTTGAGGACGCCCTGATCGAGGATCACGAGAACGGGATCCACCGGGCGAAGCGGAGTATCTTCACGGACGAGGAGATCTTCGAGCTCGAGATGAAGCACATTTTCGAGGGCAACTGGGTGTACTTGGCGCACGAGAGCCAGATCCCGAACGTGGGCGATTACTTCACCACCTACATCGGCCGCACCCCGGTGGTCATTTCCCGCTCCAAGGACGGCGAGCTGAACTGCCTGGTCAACGCGTGCAGCCACCGCGGCGCGATGCTGTGCCGGCGCAAGACGGATAACCGGAACAACTTCACCTGCCCGTTCCACGGCTGGACGTTCAACAACAAGGGCAAGCTGCTCAAGGTCAAGGATTCCCGCGACGCCGGCTACCCCGAGCAGTTCAACAAGGACGGCTCGCACGACCTGACCAAGGTCGCCCGCTTCGAGTCCTACCGCGGCTTCCTCTTCGGTTCGCTGAAGGAAGACGTCAAGCCGCTCGAGGAGCACCTGGGCGATTCCACCAAGATCATGGACATGATCGTGGATCAGTCGCCGGAGGGTCTCGAGGTGCTGCGCGGCGCTTCGACCTATACCTATGACGGGAACTGGAAGGTCCAGGCCGAGAACGGTGCCGACGGCTACCATGTCTCCGCCACGCACTGGAACTACGCGGCGACGACTGCCCGCCGGACCGCGGGCGAGTCCAGCAATGAGACGAAGGCGATGGACGCCGGTACCTGGGGCAAGCAGGGCGGCGGCTACTATTCCTTCGACCATGGCCACCTGCTGCTGTGGATGTGGTGGGGCAACCCCGAGGACCGCCCGCTGTATGAGCGGCGCGAAGAGCTCGCGCAGGAGTTCGGCGCCGAGAAGGCAGAGTTCATGGTGGGCGCTTCGCGCAACCTGTGCCTGTACCCGAATGTGTACCTGATGGATCAGTTCTCCTCGCAGATCCGCCACTTCCGGCCGATCTCTGTGGACCAGACCGAGGTGACCATCTACTGCATCGCGCCGAAGGGCGAGTCCGACGCCGCCCGCGCGAACCGGATCCGCCAGTACGAGGACTTCTTCAACGCCTCCGGCATGGCCACTCCGGATGACCTGGAGGAGTTCCGCTCCTGCCAGAAGACCTACCTGGCCGGCACGGCGAAGTGGAACGACCTCAGCCGCGGGGTGACCCACCAGCTCAACGGGCCGGACGAGCAGGCCAAGAAGATCGGCCTGAACCCGCTCTCCAGCGGCGCCAAGACCGAGGACGAAGGCCTCTACCCCGTGCAGCACGGTTACTGGCTGCAGAGCATGAAGGCCGCGGTCGAGGCCGAAGCCGCCGAGAAGAACAACGCCTAAGGAGCATCGACGATGACTGCAACCGCTGAACAGCCCGCCACCGCCGTCGCACTGGAGGACATCCAACAGTTCCTCTACCGCGAGGCACGATTCCTGGACGACCGCGAATTCGAGAAATGGATCGACTGCTACCACCCTTCGGCCGAGTTCTGGATGCCGGCCTGGGACGACAACGATGAACTCACCGAGGATCCGCAGCGCGAGATCTCGCTGATCTACTACTCCAACCGCGGCGGCATCGAGGACCGGGTCTTCCGGATCCGCACCGACCGCTCCAGCGCCACCAGCCTGCCCGAGCCGCGCACCGGCCACAACATCACCAACGTCGAGGTGATCGAGCAGCGCGGTGACACGGTGGACGTGCGCTTCAACTGGTTCACGCTGTACTACCGCTACAACAACGTGGACACCTACTTCGGCACCTCCTTCTACACGCTCGATTTCTCCGGTACCCAGCCGGTCATCATGAAGAAGAAGGTCGTCCTGAAGAACGACTACATCCACCACGTGGTGGACGTCTACCACATCTGATCGAGCGGCTGCCGGACCGGGATCCTTGTCCGGCAGCCGAAGGCACCGCCTCCCCAGACAGCCCCGGTCCCGATGGAAACGAGTTCCCCATGTCCTATCAAGTTGCCCTCACTTTCGAAGACGGCCTGACCCGGTTCATCAAGTGCAACACCTATGAAACGGTGGCGGACGCCGCCTACAAGGCCCGCATCAACATCCCTTTCGACTGCCGCGACGGCGCGTGCGGTACCTGCAAGGCTTTCTGCGAGTCAGGAAATTACGACGCCGGCGAGTACATCGACGAAGCGCTCACCGAGGACGAAGCGGACAAGGGCTTCTGCCTGCCGTGCCAGATGGTCCCGGAATCGGACCTGGTGCTGCAGATTTCCGGCACGGCAGAAATGGCGAAAACCGGAGCCCAGACCTTCCAGGCGAAGATCGCGGACCTGCACTGGTTCGCGGACAACACCGCCGGCTTCACCCTGGACATCGAGAACCGCGACGAGCTGTCCTTCCTGCCGGGCCAGTACATGAACGTGGCCGTTCCGGGCACGGACGCCGTCCGGTCCTACTCCTTCAGCAGCGGGCCCAGTTCCGAACAGCTGAAGTTCCTGGTCCGCACCGCCCCGGACGGAGCCATGACCGGCTACCTGAAGGACCGCGCGCAGGCGGGCGACGTGCTGGAGCTGACCGGACCGATGGGCAGCTTCTTCCTCCGCGACATTAAGCGCCCCACCCTGATGCTCGCCGGTGGCACCGGGATCGCACCGCTGCTGGCCATGCTGGAAAAGCTCGACACCACCGAACAGGGCCATCCACTGCACCCGATCCACCTGGTCTACGGCGTGACCTTCGACAAGGACCTGGTGGAGCTGGACAAACTGGAGTACTACGCGGAGCGGATCAAGGAGTTCAGCTTCGACTACTGCGTCGCCGACCCCGAAAGCGCTGCGGAGAAGAAGGGCTACGTCACCCAGCACATCGCCGAGGAACAGCTCAACGGCGGCGACGTGGACGTCTACCTCTGCGGACCGCCGGCCATGGTCGACGCCGTGCGCAAGTATTGGGACGGCCAGGGGATCGTGCCGGAAAACTTCTACTACGAGCGCTTCGCCGTCGGCTCCACCAGCTCCGTCAAGGAGACGGGGGAGGAACACGAAGGCCAGCCCGGCCACACCGAAGTCTCCGGTGACAACCGGTGAAGCCATGATTTCCCCCGGCCGCTTCGAGGGCTAGTTTCCTGCCGGCCGCTCCCCGCGGCTAAACCCTGCCGGCCATCGACGGCCGCGCAGTCCCCATTTCGACACGAATCCCTATCGCGCCCTGTCTCAAAACAGGCCGCCGGACAAAGGAGTCTGTACATGAGCGTTCTTACCGAATCCGCCGCGACAGCAGCGCGCGGCCGCAAAACAGTCCGCTGGGTGGTGCTGATCGCCGCCCTCGCACTGGTCTTCGACGGCTACGACCTGGTGGTTTACGGCACCGTGGTCTCCAGCCTGCTGGACGATCCCAGCCAGCTTGGCCCGCTGGATGCGGCCCAAGCCGGTGCGCTGGGCAGTTATGCCCTGGTCGGCGTCATGGTCGGTGCCCTTGTGGTCGGCGCCGTCGGCGACTTCCTCGGCCGTCGCAAAGTCATGCTGATCAACATCGCCTGGTTCTCCATCGGCATGGCGCTCACGTCCATGGCCACCAGCGTTTTCGCCTTCGGCATCCTGCGCTTCCTCACCGGCATCGGCGTCGGCGCCCTGGTGGCGACGGCGGGAGCGGTCGTTGCCGAGTTCGCGCCGGCCGGCAAGAAGAATTTCTACAACGCCATCGTCTACTCGGGCGTCCCGGCCGGTGCCACGCTGGCCTCGGTGCTTGCCATCGTTTTCAACGGCATCCTCGACTGGCGCGGATTGTTCATGATCGGCGCCCTGCCCATCGTGTTCCTGCTCCCGGTGGCCCTGTTCAAGCTTCCCGAGTCGCCCCGCTGGCTGCAGGCCCGCGGCCGCCAGCGCGAAGCGGAACTGCTGTCGGTGAAGACCGGTATTCCGCTGCTCGCAGCTCCCGCCTCGCCGGCGACCGCAGCATCCGCAGCACCGGCAGTGCAGCAGAAGGCCGGTTTTGCCGGTCTCGCCAGCCGGCGCTACGCAGTTCCCACGGCGTTCCTAGGCATCATGAGCTTCTCCGGGCTGCTCCTGACGTACGGACTGAACACCTGGCTGCCGGAAATCATGAGCCAGTACGGGTACGACAAGAACTACTCGCTGATGTTCCTCGTGACGCTCAATGCCGGTGCCGTAGTCGGCGGCCTGATCGCATCCCGGTCCGCGGATAAGTTCGGTGCCAAGCGGATTGTGTCGACAACCTTCGCGCTGGCCGCGGTATCCCTGGTCCTGCTGACCTTCGGCTTCCCGCTGCCGGTGCTGCTGACCGCCATCGCCATCGCCGGCGTCGGTACATTGGGCACCCAGGTGCTGATTTATGGCCTCGTCTCGAACTACTACGCCACCTCGGTGCGCGCCGCAGGCGTGGCCTGGTGCGCCGGCTTCGGCCGCCTCGGCGGCATCTTCGGCCCGTTGCTCGGCGGTTTCCTGATCGCTGCCGGAGTGCAGACAGCGACGGCGTTCTACGTCTTCGCCGGGGTCGCGCTGGCCGGAGCGCTGGTGACCCTGTTCCTGCCCAAGCGTCCGGTTACCGAGGAGAGCTCCGGCCTGGCCGAGGACCGTCCGGCACCCGAGATGGCCACGGCAGCTAACATTGTCGGGAATGACTGAGACCAAAACCGAACCCCTGGCGGGGCGATCCGCGGAACTGGCGGCGCTGGCAGCAATGGCCGGCGCCGCCAGTTCCGCCGACCCGCAGGTCGCCATTATCCACGGTGCTGCGGGCATGGGGAAGTCCAGCCTCGTGGAGCACTTTTTGTCCCGGCCCGATTCCGGCACAGTGCTGCGGGCAGCAGGCGCCCGCTGGGAAACGACTCTGGACGGAAGCGTCCTCGCCCAGCTGCTGCGAGGTTACGACGGCGGCACAACAGCACCCGCCGCCGTTCCCGTTGATCCGGTGGACGCCGGGCATCTGCTGCTGACACGGCTCCGCTCAGCCGGCACGCACAATGCTGCTGCTGAGTCGGACCACCCGCCGCTCGTGGTCTGGATCGACGATGTGCAGTGGGCCGATGAATTCTCCCTCCGCGCGCTGGTCTTCGCCCTGCGGCGCCTGGCTGCCGAACGCGTGCTGGTCCTGCTGGCAGTGCGTGATGACCAGTGGTGGCAGCTGCCGGCGGGTTTCCGCGAATTCGCCGGCTCCGCTGCCGTGCAAAAGCTCCGGCTCCGTCCGCTGGCCCCCGAACACGTCGTTTCGCTCGCCTGGTCGGTCCGGGCGCTGGAACTTCCCGCGCCGATGGCTTTGCGGCTCTGCACCCACGCCGGCGGCAATCCGGGCTATCTCCTCCAGCTGCTGCAGGAACAGCCGGACGACTACTGGAATGAGTGGCACGAGCATCTGCCGGCGCCGCTGCGCCTGAGAGACGAAATCGAAACCGCGCTGGCCGCTGCCGGCGCGGCGACCCGTGATCTGGTGCAGGCCGCTGCGGTCCTGGAACCAGGCTGTCTGCTCGCCGACGCCGTCGCCTTGGCCAACGCCGCCGGAACGGACAGCATCGAGGATCCACTGGCGGCCCTGGACGAGGCTCGTGCGCTGGGACTATTGAAGATCGGCGCCGATCTGCAGGTGCTGAACTTCCCCTATCCCTTGGTCCGGGCCGGCGTCTACTCCTCCCTGACCGCCACCCAGCGGGCTGCACTGCACCGCTCCGCTTCGTCGATGGGGGACGACGAAGGCGAGCAGCTGTTCCACCTGGCTGCCGCCGCGGCGCTGCCTGACATCGGCCTGGCCCGACAACTCGACGCGTACGCCGCGCACCAGGCAGAGCGCGGCGCATGGTTGTCCGCGGCCGCTGCCCTGCTGCGCGCCAGCTATGTCTGGCCCGATGCCACCGGCCGGCAGCAGCGTCTGCTCCAGGCACTCGATGCCCTCGTCGCCGCCGGCGACCTGCCCCGGGCCAGCGCCTATGCGCAGCAAGTCGCGGGTTTCCGCCCCGGCCCATTGAAGGAAGCCGTGCTGGGTTACCTAGCCGTCCTCCGCGGCAGGGAAACCGAGGCGGACATGCAGCTGGACAAGGCCTGGCAGCAGTGCAATCCGGCATCGTCGCCGGACATCGCGGCGATGATCTGCCAGCGGCGCGTCCTGCATGCCTTGGCCGCGCAGAACGGAGCCGATCTGGTGCTCTGGGCGCAGCGCGCCATCGAACTGGCACCGGAGGATTCCCCTGCCTTCATCGAATCGCGCTCCATCATGGGCCTGGGTCTGGCCGGGCTCGGCCGCATCGAGGAAGCGCACGCGCAGTACGGGAAGTTTCCGTCCCTGAAGGCCCTTGGCGCCCAGCGCCAGCGCGTGCAGCTGGGCCGGGGCTGGCTGCTCCTGGCGCAGGACGAGCATTATCTGGCCCGGGACCAGCTCGCCGCCGCCGTCCCCACCGAATACCATCTGGGTTCAGGCCGGATCGCGCAATGGGCTCAGGGCTGGCTGGCCAGGGCGGAGTTCGAGCTCGGGGACTGGGACGAAGCCCTGCGCACTGTGGAGCGGGGGCTGCTCCAGCAGGAACGCCTGCAGATCCAGTTGGCCCGACCGCTGCTCCATCTGACCGCAGCCCAGGTCCATGCCCTGCGGGGAGAGACGGCCAAAAGCGCGTTCCACCGGGACGCGGCCAGGGCGCCGGCGGACAGCTACGCCATCATGCAGTTGCCCGCCGCGATGGCCGCCGCCTTCGTGGCCGAAGCCGCTGCGGATTACGACGGCGTGCTGCGCGCCCTGGGGCCGCTGCTGCAGCTGGACCGTGCCAACGGGATGGACGAGCCCGGGTTCTGGCCGTGGCACGATGTTTACGCCAACGCCCTGGTGATGACCGATCGGATGGCGGAAGCGGCAGAGTTCCTCGTTCCGCATGAAGAGCTGGCGGCCCAGCGCGGCCACCGTACCGTGATGGCCCGGCTGGCGGTGCCCCGGGGCCGGATCCTCGGCGCCGAGGGCAGGCTGGATGAAGCCCGCGAGGTATTCGAAACGAGTCTCGCCGGCATCAAGGATCTGCCGACGCCGTACGTCCGGGCGCGCGGAAACTTCGCCTATGGACAGATGCTGCGCCGGGCCGGTCAGCGCCGGGAGGCCGCCGACGTCCTGGCCCGGGCCCGGGACCTTTATCTGGCCTTGGGCGCCAGCGTCTATGTGGAGCGCTGCGACCGAGAGATCCAGGCCAGCGGAGTGCAGAGCACTGGCCGCCGGGGCGCCCTGGACTTCTCAGTCCTGACCGCGCAGGAAATTGCCGTGGCCCGGTTGGTGGCGGACGGCCGGACCAATAAGGAGACCGGTCTGGAATTGTTCATCGCGGCCAAGACGGTCCAATACCACCTGACGCGCATCTATTCGAAGCTGGGCATCAGTTCCCGCAGTGAACTGGCCGCCCGCTACCGGGCCGAGACCGAGGAAGGTTAGTGCCGGCGTCGTTCTTGGGATTTCCTGACTATCTGTGACGCAGGCTACTTTCCTACTCGGCAGTACGGTTTCGGGCGCCTATGCTTCTGGATTGGGGAACAGCTTCGACCGCTCAACGGAGAGCAAGGCGCCCCACGATTTTGGGAGAATGCGATTGTTTGAAATTTTCAAGGACCGCAACAAGCAGTACCGCTTCCGGTTGCTCGGGGCCAAGAACATGGTCATAGCAGTCTCGGAGGCTTACGCGGAGAAGTCTGCCGTGGTGGCCGCGATCAACGCGACGCGTGAGTACGCTGCCTCCTCGCGGATCAGGGACAGGTCTGTCCTGGCCGAGGTGCCGGAGCTGGCACAGGCCGCAAGCTGAAGTAGCATCCGTCCGCCGTCGGGCCCGGACCAAGGCGGTCCAAGGCCCGACGGCAGGGTTTGCTCGAGCCGGCGCTAAACGAGCGGCTGCCGGCGTTTGCCATCAGAGGCGCAGGCTACATGAGCCGCGAGCGCTCCTTCCACTCCTGCAGCAGCCTGGCCAGTTCAGGGCGGGAAAGGTTCTTCCGCAGGCCCATCGCCACGTTTTGCGGCCGCTGCATCTCGCCTTCCTTGGCGCCGAGCACCATGACCCAGCCGGCGAAAACCGGAACGGTCCACTGCAGGATCTTCAGCTGCCGCTGTGCCTGCGCCAGCTCTTCCGACGCCGTCGGGCTGGGCTCGGTGGCTCCTTCGGCACCTTCCTGCGAGAGCTTTTCGACCTTCCGGCCCAGCAGCCCCGCGTAGGCGGTCACGCCGGCGCCGGTCAGCGTCACGATGGCCTTGTAGACGGAGAGCCGGACAACGCCGTGCTGGCTGCCCAACCGGTCCGCGTTCTTCAGCACGAGCGGAATGCCGGAGAGCAGGTGTGCGCCGAAGGCTCCGGCCTGGACGGGAGCCCATTTTTTCCAGCCCAGACTGGACAGCCGGGCCCGCTCTCTCGGGTCCTTGGCCTGCGCGGCGGCGCCGTTCAGCCCGATGGCCCCCATGAGGGAGCCGCCGAACCAGGCGCCCGCAGTCAAATCATGGACGGACCGGGCAATAAGATTTCCTGACATTGTGAACTCCTGGAAAGACAGCTTGCAGGGAAGGTTATAAGCATACTTACTGTCTGTCTTCCGGTCGACCCCTAGTCCTGATCGTCCAACGCTTTCCGGGCGCGCTGCAGTCCGCGCCGCGCCTCCGCCGCAGAACGCGTGGCTTCCTCGAGCCGGTCCTCGGCGGCCGCGACCTCCGTGTCCACCGCCGTGATGCTTCGCTCCAGGGTACGGATCCGGCTTTTCAGCTCCGCCAGTTCCGCCGCGAGGTCCTCCCGTTTGGCGGAGATCTGTTCCACCTCGGCTTCGGCCCCCTGCTCGCCGGCTTCCGTCTCGGCCAGCCGGCGGGCAGCCTTGTCCACATCCGCCTGGGCCTTTTGACGGCGCCGTTCGGCTTCCTCGGCGCGGCGCTGCTTCTCCCGGTCCGTCCGGGCGGCGCGTTCGGTACGGCGTTTGGCCAGTTCATCCACAGGCTTCTGCCGGGTCTTCGGCGCCGTCGGAGCGGCCTCACCGACGGCCTCCGGGACCGCCACCTTGCCGTCCAGCTCCACCGGATCCAGCCCGTTCGAGGACAGCGAATCGGTCAGCAGGCCGCTGGTCACCGCGGCGGCCGCAGCCGGATCCGCCATGGCCGCGCGCAGTGTCTGCTCCACGTCCGCGGCGATGGTTTCGCTGACCGGATGCCCGAGCTCTTTCGCCAGCTTCCGGCCCTGTTTCGCGATCGCCGCCAGCAACCGGTGCCGCTGGTCGCTCAGTTCCCGCAGCTGCTGCGGATCCAGCTCGTCCTGCGCCTCGCGCATGGCCGCCCCCAGCCCAATCACGCCGTCGATCTCTTCCCGCCGGTGCGCAGCCAACATGTTGACCAGCCAGGCCGCGGTGGAGGGTTTCGGCAGGCCGCGGACCTGCTTGGACAGGTCCTTGTCGGTCTTGCCCAGCTCCTTGGCCCGCTCGTTGCGGGCGGCCGTGAAGTCCTTGGGCAGGAGGGCATAGAGTTCGACGGCGATGCCCGCCAGATCCGTGTCCGCGGCTTCCTGGCTCATGGGCAGGCGTGTCCCATGCCGGTGTTGTCCTCCACAATGCCACTGTAGCCCTCGACAATGCCGTTACCGCCGGGTAAGCATGGAGGGTGCCTGTGATCGGATTCCATGCGTCCCATGAACAGATCAGTCCCGCGCGGCTGTTGACCGATGTCCAGCTCGCCGAGGCTGCCGGGTTTGACGCGGCCATGTGCTCGGACCACATTGAACCGTGGTCTGCCCGGCAGGGGCACTCCGGCTTCGCCTGGTCCTGGCTCGGCGCGGCGCTCGCGTCCACCGGGCTGCGCTTCGGCGTGGTCACGGCGCCCGGCCAGCGCTACCATCCCGCGATTATCGCGCACGCGTCCGCGACCCTGGCGGTCATGTTTCCCGGGCGGTTCTGGCTGGCGCCGGGCAGCGGCGAGAACACCAACGAGCACATCACCGGCGACGCCTGGCCGTCCAAGGACGTGCGCCAGCAGCGGCTCGAGGAATCGGTGGAGGTGATCCGCCGGTTGCATGATGGCGGGGAAGTCACCCACCGCGGCCTGGTCACCGTGGAGCACGCCCGGATCTGGGAGGTGCCGGAACCCAAGCCCGAGCTGATCGCGCCGGCGATCAGTGTCGACACCGCCCGCCGCGCGGCTGCCTGGGCGGACGGCCTGATCACAGTCAACCAGCCGCCGGCGCAGCTGAAGAAGGTCCTGGACGCCTACCGTGACAACGGCGGCCGGGGCAAGGCCGCGCTGCAGGTGCACTTGTCCTGGGCACCCTCGGAGGAGGCCGCCGTGGAAATCGGCCTGGACCAGTGGCGGACCAACGTCTTCCCGCCGCACGTTGCCGCGGATCTGGCGACGGCCAAACATTTCGACGCCGTCAGCGAGCACGTCGGCGAAGACCAGCTGCGGCAATCGGTCAACGTTTCGGCGGACACCGGCCGGCACATTGAGTGGCTGCAGGAATACCTGGACCTGGGCTTCGACGAGTTGTACCTGCACTTCGTCGGCCAGGAGCAGGAGCCGTTCATCAACACCTTCGCCGAAAAAGTGCTCCCGCAACTGCGCTGAGACCACATTCGCAGGACGACGAGAGGAAGTTCGCGTGAGGATCACGGACACATCTGACCTGTGGTGGAAGACCGCCGTCGTCTATTGCCTGGATATTGAAACGTACTTTGACAGCGACGGCGACGGCATCGGCGACTTTGCCGGACTCGCCCAGCGGGTGGACTACCTGGCGGACCTCGGCGTCACCTGCATCTGGCTGATGCCGTTCTACCCCACGCCGGACCGCGACGACGGGTACGACGTCACCGATTTCTACGGGGTGGACCGGCGGCTGGGCGACCACGGGGACCTGGTGGAGTTCCTGCGCACCGCCAGGGACCGGGGGATGCGGGTCATCGCCGACCTGATCGTCAACCATACGTCGGACCAGCATCCGTGGTTCCAGTCCGCCAAGCAGTCCAAGGAGAGCCCCTACCGGGACTACTACGTGTGGCGTTCGGATCCGCCCCCGCCCACCTCGAAGCAGGTGGTGTTTCCGGATCAGGAGGACTCCATCTGGACCAAGGAGGAAACCACGGGGGAGTGGTACCTGCACCGCTTCTACAAGCACCAGCCGGACCTGAACGTCACTAATCCTGCCGTCCGGGACCATATTGCCAAGGCCATGGGATTCTGGCTGGAGCTTGGGATCAATGGCTTCCGGGTGGACGCCGTGCCGTTCTTCCTGGAGACTACGGGCGAGGAGCCGGAGGAGCTGCCGGATCCGCACGAATTCCTGCGGGACCTGCGCCGCTTCCTGAACCGGCGCTCCGGCGAGGGGATTCTGCTCGGCGAGGTCAAC
Organism: Arthrobacter sp. Soil_C_60; assembly: GCF_057656375.1. Classification (NCBI taxonomy): domain Bacteria; kingdom Bacillati; phylum Actinomycetota; class Actinomycetes; order Micrococcales; family Micrococcaceae; genus Arthrobacter; species Arthrobacter sp. Soil_C_60. The sequence goes on from NZ_JBDGKM010000008.1 coordinate 224,748, forward strand.
CTGCCCTACAAGGAGCAGACCGAGTTCTTCGGCGGCAGCGAAGGCGACGAGCTCAATGTGATGTTCGACTTCATGGCCATGCAGAACATGTACCTTGCGCTGGCGCGGCAGGACGCACGGCCGCTGGCAGAGACGCTGGCCAAGCGTCCGGCCATCAACCCGGACAACCAGTGGGCCACCTTTGTCCGGAACCACGATGAGCTGACGCTGGACAAACTCCCCGAGGAGGAACGCCAGGAGGTCTTCGCGGCGTTCGGGCCCGAAGAGCGGATGCAGCTGTACGGGCGGGGGCTCAAACGCCGGCTGCCGCCGATGCTGGGCGGGGATCCGCGCCACGTCAGGATGGTGTACTCGCTGCTGTTCTCGCTGCCCGGCACGCCGGTGCTCTATTACGGCGAGGAGATCGGGATGGGCGAGGATCTGGAGGCCGAAGGCCGGCTGGCAGTCCGGACCCCGATGCAGTGGACGGACGGTGCGAATGCCGGGTTCTCCACCGCACCTTTCGGGAAACTCGTGTCGCCCCTGGTGGATGGCGGCTGCGGGCCGCAGTTCGTCAACGCTGCCCAGGCCAAACGTGACCCGGACTCGTTGTGGAACTTCATGGCTACGTTGATCCGGCGCTACCGGGAATGTCCGGAACTGGGGTGGGGCCGCTTCGAGCTGCTGCAGCAACCTGCCACGTCGGTGCTGGCCCATCGCTGCACGTGGGAAACGGCCAGCCTTGTGCTAGTCCACAACCTGAGCCCGGAGCCGGCCACCGTGGCAATCGATCTAGCCACGGAGGATGAACCCGCGGACAAGTTTGTGGGTTCGGTGCTGCTGGACCTGCTCGGCGACGACGACGTGGAACTGGCCGACGGCGGCAGGTGCGAACTGCCGCTTGGCGGTTACGGCTACCGGTGGCTGCGGGTGCTGCACGCCGAGGACCGCCGACTGCCCTAAGTCCTGGGCTGCCCCCGCCCCGGCCTAACGGTTGGCCTGCAGCAGCCCGGCCCGGGCCATAGCGTCCGTGTAGGCGGCATGAGCTTCATCGAGCCACTTCTGCTGGTCGGCCGGCTTGCCCGCAAAGGCCCGGCCGCCGAGCGCACGGACCTTGTAGGTCTTGAAGCCGCGCTTCTGAATGTCCGGAATCTTCGATTTCAGCAGCAGGTCCGCCAGCTTCTGGGCCTCGCCGCCGTGGGCCACCAGTGCCGAAGCGCGCGGGACCAACCGCAGGAACTTCAGCAGCGGCTTGAGTCCTTCGGAAATCTGCGCGGCGGTAAGCTTGCCGTCCTGCTCGTCGAAGACGTACCAGGGGTACGCGTTCCACGGCATGACGTGCTCGGGACGAAGACCTACGGCCTCGTAGACTTCCAGCGTCCGGGCGGCCGTCTCGTCGTCGTTCTCCGTGGAGATGAAGCGGGAACCCGCGCCTGGTCCGGGACTGGCGAACAGGCTTACGATCCGGCACTCGTCCACATCGTGCACCGGGTCAACGAAGGGTACCTCGCTGCCGGGCTTGCGCTCCACGAGGGACTCGCACAGCTGGTTCACTTCGGCGATGTTCGGGTCGAACCGCCTGCTCCATTGTTGTTCTCGGTATGCCGGGTCTGCCATGCGTCGCATCAGAATTCCTTTGTGCCGGATCTACGATGAGCAGCTGTTGCTCTCCGACGGGCGGTCGACCAGCAGGGGACGACCGTCCATCTCCTGCTTCTCAGCCTACTACCGTTCAGCGAGCCCGGTCAGCGCCCTCTGCGGAGCGGCCGAGGTTACTGGCCGCGGCGCGGCAGCCCGGTGCGCGCCATGGCATCGCCGTAGGCAGCCTGCATGTCGTCAAGCCACTGCTGCTGCTTCTCGGGCGAGCCGGCAAACGGGCGGCCGCTGAGGGCGCGGACCTTGTAGGTTTTGAAGCCGCGGCGGTAGATCATCCGGTTTTCGGTCTTGAGGAACAGGTTGGCCAGCTTCTGCGCTTCGGTGCCGTGGGCCACCAGTGCCGAGGCACGGGGCACGAGCGCCAGGAAACGCAGCAGCGGCTTGACGCCCTCGGCGATCTGGGCAGGCGTGAGCTTGCCTTCGGCACCGGGCACCAGCCACGGGTAGGCGTTCCACGGCATGACGTACTCGGGGCGCAGTCCCACCTGCCACTGGACACCGAGAAGCCGTGTCACGGCGTCGTGGCCCCCGGCCGAAATGAGGCCGGAGCCGGAGTCGGCGGCAGGGCTGGAGAAGAGGCTGATGATCCGGCACTGGTCCGTGTCATGCATCGGATCGATGTAGGGGACTTCGCTGCCCGGCTTGAGTTCCTTCAGGGAGTCGCACAGCTGGTTGACGTCGGCGACGTTCTCATCGTAGCGACGGTTCCAGAGCTGTTCCTGCTGAGTTTCTACTGCCAGACTTTGCATTGAGTGCGGTGTCTCCTACGGGATGCGAACGGAAGATAACGACGACGGGGCCTCGTCGAGTGGCTGGGATACCTCGCCGGAGAGCCCGGCTGGCTACATCCAGCGTACCAAGTGTTCATCCGGCATTTTTCTAACCGTCACCAATCCCCGGGGCGGACAGGGAACAGGTGTGACCAAAACCTCCCGCCGGGGTCCCGGAGATGCCGGCGTTCAGGCTGTACCGGCGCGCGCCGCTTGGCTCAGTGCTCCACCGGCATCTCATCGGCCAGGACGGAGGAAGCGTCCGGCAGGGTCTGCGCGTTGTAGTCGATGATCTGCCAGCCGCGCTCGGCATGCTTTTCCAATACGGTCCAGGCGCAGTTGGCCATGCCCGCGAACATTTCGCGCAGATGGGACGGTGCTTCGAAGAACGCCAGCAGCCCGCTGCGCAGGGCAGCGCCGTGGCCGACCAGGACACCCGTTTCGCCGTCGTTCACTGCGGCGGCAGCCTCATCGATGACAGCCTTCATCCGCTCATTGACTTCCGAGGGGAGTTCGGCGCCCGGGACGCGGTAGTTCTCTTCGGAGAAAAACTTTTCGTAGATGTCCGGGTGTTGCGCCTGGAACTCGGCGAAGGTTGTTCCCTGCCGGATGCCCACGTGGTACTCCCGGAGCCGGGCGTCCAGCTCAAGGTCCCGGCCGGTCAGCGCGGCCAGTTCCTGGGCGGTGTCGCGGGCACGCTGCAGATCGCTGGACCAGATGAAGGCCGGCTCGAAGGTGGCTAGCATCCCCGCGGCCTGCTTCGCCTGGGTCCGGCCCGTGTCATCCAAAGGCACATCCGCCTGCCCCTGGGCTTTCTCCAGCACATTCCACTCGGTCTGGCCGTGGCGCCACAGCACCAGCCGGGGCCGCTGAGGCCGCGGGGATGGATAAGCGTTCTGCATTAGTTTCTCCGTTCTGGTGCCGTTGCATCGGGGCTCGGAACCGCCGACATGACTTGAGCGAACTCGTCCGGATCCCCTTCGGGACGTCCATCGAAGGAGCTGAATCTCCTTTTAGGGTATTCACACGGGCAGGACAGAAACGTAGGCTTCGTCTAGATCCTATCGACAGCCGGGACGGGTAATCCGGCCTCAGCACGAAAAGAGATCGGCATGCGCGAAGACCTGCAGCGGTGGTTTGCCAGCGGAAGTTACCAAGGATCCCGGTATGCGGCGGAGCAACTGGCAGCACAAAAAGACGGCCAGAAAGTGAGCGTTGTCCTGCCGGCAAAGAACGAAGCGGCCACGGTGGGACAGATCGTTTCGGCGCTGCGCACCCGGCTGGTTGAAGCCGTGCCGCTGCTGGATGAAATCATCGTCATCGACTCCAACTCGACGGACGCCACGTCCGCCGTCGCAGCCGCCGCCGGCGCTAAGGTCGCCCGCCAGGAGCACATCCTGCCGGAGTTGGGCAACGTCCCGGGCAAGGGCGAGGCGTTGTGGAAATCCCTCACGGTGGCCACCGGGGACATCGTGGTGTTCATCGACGCGGATCTGCACGATTTCGATCCGCAGTTCGCCGTCGGAATGCTGGGCCCGTTGCTGACCGAACCGCGCGTCCACTTCGTCAAGAGTTGCTACGACCGCCCGCTCAACAACGGGGTCACGGTGATGCCCGCCGGCGGCGGCCGCGTGACCGAGCTCGTGGCCCGGCCGCTGCTCAACCTCTTCTGGCCGGAGCTTGCCGGGATAGTGCAGCCGCTCGCCGGTGAATACGCGGCCCGCCGCTCCCTGCTCGAGCGCATCCCGTTCGTTTCGGGCTACGGGGTGGAGATCGGCATGCTGATCGACGTGCTGGAAACGGTGGGGCTGGAGGGCATGGCGCAGGCGGACCTGGGCGTGCGCTGCCACCGAAACGCCACGGATGCGGACCTGTCCAAGATGGCGATGCAGGTGCAGCTGACCGTCCAGTCCCGGCTGTTCCGCAGCGGTCTGGTAGCGGCCGCGCCGGCGTCGGCGCCACTGACCCAGTTCCTGCGCGACGGCGAGCGTTTCATCGAGGAAACCTGCGAGATCGAAATCTCCGAACGTCCGCCCATGATCGAGATCCCCGACTACCGGCTGACCGCGGGCAGGGCCAGCTAAGCCATGCGGATCCTGGTCAATGCCGGCCCCTGGCTTCCGGTTCCGCCCGAAGGCTACGGCGGGATCGAAACCGTTCTGGCCACGCTCATCCCGGAACTGCGCCGCGCCGGCGTCCACGTCACCCTTGCCACCGTAGGGCCCAGTTCCATCGAGGCTGATGACTACCTGCGGCCGCTGGACGAGCCGCAGTTCCGCTCCATCGCCCTGCCCTACAACCAGGTCTCCGGCATTGCCCACGCACACATGCATGCCTTGGTGAATGCAATGTACGACGGCGGCACTTGGGATCTCGTGCACGATCACCTTGAGGTGGTGGGGCCGGCCGTCTTCGCCGCGATGGGCGCCTCGGCGCCACCGGTCCTGCAGACGCTGCACTGGGACCTAGCCAAACATGCGGCGTTCTATTCGACGTTCAACGGGCGTGGCCGGGTACGGTTCGCGGCCGTCTCGCAGTCCCAGTTGGAGCGCGCTCCCGAGCAGCTGCAGCGCCAAGCCATCGGCGTGGTCCCGCTGGCCCCGGCCCCGGCACTCGAGGTGTATGTGGAGCCGGGCGACCACGCGCTCCTGCTCGCACGGATCACCCGGGACAAGGGCCAGGACACCGCCGTACGGATTTGCGCGGCGGCCGGCATTCCGCTGGTCCTGGCCGGTCCGGTGGCCGGAATCAACGACCCGCAGGAACTGGACCGCCGGCTCGCCGAGGGGGACAACGCCCTTGCCGCCCACCCCGACGTGAAGTACTTCCTGACCGAGGTCCGTCCGCTGCTGGACAGGCGCCGCGCACGATGGATCGGCGGCGTGGCCGGCGAGGCGAAGGAGCGGGTGCTGCGCTCGGCCCGGGTGCTGCTGGCTCCGAACCGCTGGGCCGAACCCGGGGCAACGGGAGTGGTTGAGGCGCTCTCCCGCGGCGTACCGGTGGTCGGCACGCCGCTGGGCGTGCTGCCCTCGCTGGTGGACCACGGCCGCACCGGCTACCTGGCCGCCAGCGAACCGGATCTGGCGCAGTACCTGCAGAAGCTGGACGGCATCGATCCGCAGGACTGCCGCGCGGCCGCCGCGGCCTGGACTCCGCACGCCATGGCCGCACACTACCTCGATCTGTACGAAAAGCTCATCCGGGAGGCCGCATGACCATCAGCATCGCCCTGATCGGAGCAGGATCGGTGGGGCGGCGCCATGCCGGCGTCCTGAACTCGCTGCCCGGTGTCAGGCTCGCCAGCATTACCGACGCCCACGAGCCCGCGGCCCAGGCGCTGGCAGGCGAGCTCGACCTGCCAGCCTTCACCAACCCGGAAGAAGCGCTCGACGCCGTCGAAGTGGACGCGGTGTACGTCTGTGTACCTCCTTTTGCCCATGGTCCCGGGGAACGGGCTGCACTGTCCAGGGGCCTGCCGCTGTTTGTGGAAAAGCCTGTGGGGCTCGGCCGGGACGTGGCCGAGGAGATCGGCGCCCTCGTGGAAGAGAGCGGGGTGGTGACCGGAACCGGCTACCACTGGCGCTGTATGGACTCTGTTGAGCACGCTCGGCAACTGCTGGCGGACGCCCCGCCGCTGCTGGCCAACGGCTACTGGCTGGACAAGCGTCCGCCCGTGCCATGGTGGGGCCGGATGGACCGCTCCGGCGGACAGGTGGTCGAGCAGCTCACCCACGTGCTGGACACCGCACGCTTCCTGCTCGGCGAAGCCGTGGAAGTCTACGCCGCCGGGCTCCGCCGTGGTCTGGAAGAAACTGGCCCCTCCCACCGAGTGCCGGCTGACCGGGAGGAATACGAAGAGGTCGACGACGCCACCGCGGCGACCGTGCGGTTTGCCTCCGGGACCGTGGCAACGCTGGCGGCCACGTCGGTGTTGGCCGCCAAACACCGGGCGTCCCTGCACACGGTCAGCCGCGGCTTGTATTTGGAGCTGTCGGAGGACGGCCTGAGCAGCTTCGACGGCTCGGCCCGGACAAACATGAAATGCGGCGAAGACCCGCGGATCGCCGTCGACCGGGAATTTATCGAGGCCCTGCGTGGCGAACGCCAATCCACCCGCGTGCCTTACGCCGAAGCCCTCCGCAGCCACCGGCTGGCGTGTGCCATTGCCGAATCGGCGCGGACCGGACGCCCGGTAAAGCTCCAGCCGGAACCGAAGGCGGACCTGAGGGCCGAGCCGGAACCCGTCCGGCCTTCCGCAATACTGCTTACGGGCCTGCCCGCCGCCCGCCCAGCAAGAGATCCGCGTTCCCTAACGGCGATGAATCGCCGTCGTAATTTGATTGTTGCTGCTGCCGGAAACGTCGAGATTGTCGACGAGGAGCTTCCCGACGTGCCCGACGGCGGCGTCCTGCTGGAGACCTTGGCCACCGGACTGTCGGCCGGCACCGAACTGGCCTTCGTCAAGGGCAACCACCCCGGCCTGAGCTCCCGGCTGCATCCCGAGCTGAGCCTCTTCCTGCCCGGATCGCCCGGGACGGGTTACCCGGTGCGGCGGCTCGGATACATGGAGGTGGCGAAAGTGGTGCGGTCCCGCACGGACGCGTTCGCCGAGGGGGATGTGCTGGCCTCGGCCTACGGGCACGCCACCGCGCATGTGGCCGACCCGCTGACCGAGCATCTGGTGCCGCTGCCCGCGCAGCTGGATCCGCTGTTGGGCGTTTTCGTCGCGCACTTCGGGCCGATCTGCGCCAACGGGCTCCTGCACGCGGCCGCAGATGCCACCGGCGGCATGGTCCGCGGACTGCAGGACGGCGTCGAGGGGCGGCTTGTCCTGGTGACCGGTGCCGGGCCGATCGGCCTTATGACCGCGCTGTTCGCCTCGTCCCTGGGCGCGCGCGAAGTGGCGGTGGCGGACGCCGATCCCCGCCGCCGGCAGCTGGCCGAGGAGCTTGGCTTCCTCGCCGTGGACCTCGACGGCGACCCGGGCAAGCTGCTCAAAACGCGCTGGCGGCACGGCCCCGGGGACCGCGGCGCCGACGTCGTCTTCCAATGCCGCGGCCGCGCCGAAGCGCTCCACGCGGCGCTGCGCGCGGTCCGGCCGCAGGGCACCGTCGTCGACCTGGCCTTCTACACCCAGGGTGCGGACGCTGTGCGCCTGGGCGAGGAGTTCCACCACAACGGACTGAGCCTGCGCTGCGCCCAGATCGGCCGGACGCCGCGCGGGCTGTCTGCCCAGTGGGACCGGGGGCGGCTGTCCGCCGAGACGATCAAGCTGCTGCGCTCGCACGGCGACCTCATCCGCAAGCACTTCGTGACGGACGTGGTGCCGTTCGAGGACGGTCCCGGCCTCATGCATCAGGTGGCGCGGCGCGAACGTCACGTGATCACCGCGGTGTTCGCCGTGTCGCCGCTGCTGCTCTGAGGCTGTCTGGCGCCGCTACTTGGCCATCGATTCTTCCACTGCGGCCAGCAGGCGGTTGAACCTCGCCTTGCCTTCCAGCTCGTCCAGCAGCACCGCCTTGCCGGCCGAATCCGCCAGCGGCACCTGCCAGTTGGGGTAGACCTCCGCGGTGGTGCCGGGCTGGTTCTGCACCCGGCGCTCGCCGACCGCGTCCACGAGCGCCACGCCGAGCAGCACCGACGGCGACTGCGCCAGCAGCCGGTGCAGCGCCTCGATCTGCTCCTCTTCGCCGGCCTTTCCGTCCGCCGGCAGCAGCCCGCGGCTGCGCGCCAACTCGAGGAAGGACGCCAGCGAGGCGTCATGTTCGGCGCGCTCTTCGGCGACCGGCCGCTCCAGCAGCCCGAGCGATTCACGCAGCAGCACGTGGTCCCCGGCGAGGAACCCCGCGGTCGGCGGCAGGTCGTGGGTGTTGACGCTGGCGAGGCAGTGCACCCGGTACTTTTCCGGCGGCAGGGGAGCGCCGTCGTCGTTCTCAAACCAAAGAATGGAGGTGCCGAGAATGCCCCGTTCCGCCAGATAGTCCCGCACCCACGGCTCGAACGTGCCAAGATCCTCACCGATAACGACGGCGCCGGCACGCTGGGCCTCGAGCGCCAGGATACCGATCAGCGCCTCGTGGTCATACTGCACGTACGCGCCGCGGGCCGGGCCGTTGCCGGCCGGCACCCACCAGAGCCGGAAGAGGCCCAGGATATGGTCCACCCGGACGCCGCCGGCATGCCGGAGCACGGTGCGGAGCATGTCGCGGAACGGCGCGTAGCCGGCCTCGGCCAGCCGGCGCGGGTGCCACGGCGGCTGTGACCAGTCCTGCCCCAGCTGGTTGTACATGTCCGGCGGGGCCCCGACGCTGACGCCCGGCGCCAGCGCGTCCCGCAGCATCCACGCATCAGCGCTGGACAGGTCTGCCCCGACGGCCAGGTCGTGCACCACGCCAAGGCGCATGCCGGCCAGTTTCGCGGCGCGCTGGGCGGATTCGAGTTGCTCGTCGCAGAGCCACTGCAGCCAGCGGTGGAAATCGATCCGGCCGGCGAGCTCGCGCCGCTTGCCGTCCATCAGCGCGGTGCCCGGGGCCGCCGCGGGGTCATGCCACAGCGGATCGTTGGCGGGCAGGTCCTCGCGCAGCGCGCACCAGAGGGCGAAGTCCTCCAGCCCCTGGCCGGCCTCGGCGCAGAACTTTTCGAAGGCCCGCTGCCGCGCCGGCGACGGCTTCGCCTGGTACAGCAGCTCCAGCGCCTCCAGCTTCGCCGCGTACACCGTGTCCCGGTCCAGCCGGTCCGCCTGCTCGTTCAGCCGGCGGGACTCCGCCGCCAAGGCATCGATCCGCGCGCGCTGGTCCGCGGGCAGGTAGGCGAGCTCCGGCACGGCTTCGATCCGCAAGTAGAGCGGGTTGAAGAACCGGCGGGTGGACGGCGAGTACGGGGACGGCTGCACGGGCGGCGCGGGCTCGGCGGCGTGCAGCGGGTTCACGAGGACGTAGTCCGCGCCGCGGGCACCGCTGATCGCGGCCAGATCCGCCAGGTCCTCGAAGTCGCCGATGCCCCAGGACCGCGTGGACCGCGACGAGTACAGCTGCGTGGCCAGCCCCCAGCCGGGTCGCTGCTCCAGCGGATCCGCGGTAGTCAGCCGGGCCGGCGTCACCACCAAGACGGCTTCAGCGCGGACGGAGCCGACCTGGACGCCGGGCGCGCCGAGCGTCCCGCTGTCGGGCGCACCATCCGTCCTATTGCCGATTCCGCCGCCGGTCTCGGCGACCAGGGTGTGCCAGCCCAGCGGCAGCCCGGGCGGAACGGCGAACATGATGCGGTCGGTGAGCGTGCCGTCCACCATCCGCGGCTGCGCGGGAACGGTCCGCTGTTCGGGCAGCAGCACCAGCCCGTCCTCGGTGACGATCCGCACCCGCACTTCGGCGCCCTGCGGCACATGGACCGGAACAAGCGTCTCCCCGCTGTCGCTGGCCCCGCCGTCGTTGTCTGCGCTTCCGTCCTTAACCACGACGGCGGGCGGCAGCATCCGCCGCCATGGCCCCAGCTCCGCGTCCGCTAGGGAAGCCTCAACCTGCTCGCCGGTCCCGGCCGGAACGCCGAGCGCGGCCAGCACCTTGACCAGGGTTTCCGGATCCACGTCATAGGGGAGCCCGTCCCACCCGGTGAACTTGGTACCCACACCGTGGGCCTGGGCGAGCTGGTGCAGCTTCGCCTCGTTGATCGTCGGGTCCGCCGTCTTCTGGGTCACTGTCATCTAGTCCGCCTCGTTCGCCCGGCTACGTCAGGATCAGGTGCGCTGCCACGGGGCAGCCTGGTCTGATTATTGCAGTGGAGCCGTCTTATTGCAGGGGACGCGCGGCCTTGGGCTGTGTGTTACGCGGGGCGACAGCCATGCCCAAGCTGGACTTACAGCCGCGGCCTGCCGGCCCAGCGCGCGGCCTTCATCGCCAGATGGAGCTCGAGCCGCACCTTGCCCTTGAGCGGGTCCGCGCCGATGATGGAGCGTACGCGCGCCAGCCGGTTGTAGACGCTGCTGCGGTGCAGATGCAGTTGGGCGGCCACGTCCGCGACGGAGCCGTCCGTGTCGTAGAGCAGTTCCAGCACTGGCAGCAGTTCGGCGTTGCGGTCCTGCTCCTGCAGGTCGGCGAAGTGCACCGAGCGGCCGGGCAACGCCCCTTTGCCGGTGGCGAGGAACTGGTACACGCCGGTATCCCGGTAGTCCGTGAGCGGGCCGACTTGCGCGTCCACGGCGGCGGCCTGCACCGCGGTCTTCGACTGTTCGTAGGCTTCGGGCAGCCGGCGCAGGTCCGTGAACGGCTCGCTGAGGCCGAGCATGTCCGGCCGCTCCGGGTGCCCGCCGCGCAGCGAAATCTCGGCCCCGTAGCGCTTCAGCACCTCGGCGTGCTCGGCCCGGCCCGGCAGGTCGCGGAAGAGGATGACGGCATGCTGCTGGGAGCCTGCACTGAACAGCGCCGGCCTGATCCCGACGGTGGCCTGCAGCGCCGAAATCCGCTGCAGCAGCACCGCGGCCTCCGGGTCGGCCTGCTCCGCCAGCGCCGTGTCCGGATCCTCGATCCGTTCCATCATGCTGCCCACTGTCCAGGGCGAACGGCCCTGCACCTCGGGCCAGCCCGCAACACTTTCGACGGCGGCAGCGTCACCTTCGCAGGCGGCGAGGAACTCGGCTTCGCGCCGCCGTCGGGCATCCGATTCCGGCGTATTGGTATCCAGCAGTTGCTCCGCCAGCCTGTCCAGCAGGGGGCGGACCCCGGGCAGCGCCGCGAGGATGGCATCCGGAGCCTCCTCATCCTGCTCGTGCAGCACCCACAGGTAGCCCACGCGGAAGCCACGCACCAGCAGCGGAACGCAGACCCGGCCGTGCATGCCCAGCGACGCGTTGGCCGGAACCACCACCGGCCGCACCGCCGTCGCGATCCCATGGCTGAGCTGCCAAGCGCTGACATCCGCCGGCACCTTCTTGCTCAGCAGGAAGTTCACCCTCACCTGATCCGCCGAGGCCTGATGGCTGCTGTAGGCGATGAGGTCGCCGTCGAGATCCTCAACGGAAATCCCGTGGCCCAGCGCCTGCGCAATCTCCTCCACAGCCCGTTCGGCATCGGGACTCTGCATCGGGCCTCCTGGTGGTGGTTGGTCTGCCTCCAGTCTAGGGAAGCCGGACAGACACGGGGCGACACTTGGCGCGCGCCGACGCGACATTTGTCGATTGCCGCCGGGCAATCGATGTGGTAGCGGTCACACTGCTTACCGCGTGCCGGCCGCCCTGCGTGCCGTGCTGATCCCTGCAATGGCGCGGATCCGGGCAGGCGGAGCGGTTGGCTGCGTCCGCTTCGTCCGCAAACATTGGCAAAGCGTGCGGTGATGTCGTTGCGGAAGGCAAGGAACGACGTCGTAAATCGGGTCCTACAGTTGACTCATCGCCGGTTCCGGCGCAGTTCCAACCCTTTCCATAGCGCACCTGGCTATTTCGCACACCTAGATACGGAGGCTCCCGATGATCATCGGCGTTCCCAAGGAAATCAAGAACAACGAATTCCGCGTGGCCATCACGGCTTCCGGCGTGCACGAGCTGCGCAGCCGCGGCCATGTTGTGCTGATCGAAGCTGGCGCAGGTGCCGGCTCGCGGATCGACGACGCCGAGTACGCGGCCGCCGGTGCCGAGCTGGTCGAGAGCGCCGACGAGGTGTGGGCCCGCGCCGACATGGTCATGAAGGTCAAGGAGCCCATCGCCTCCGAATACCGCCACTTCCGCGAGGGCCTGGTGCTCTTCACCTACCTGCATCTGGCCGCCGAGCCGGAGCTGACCCGCGCGCTGCTGGATTCCGGCGTCACTGCCATCGCCTATGAGACCGTCCAGACGGCCAATGGCGCGTTGCCGCTGCTGGCCCCGATGAGTGAAGTGGCCGGACGCCTCTCCGTGCAGGTCGGCGCGCAGTCCCTGGCCGTTCCCGCCGGTGGCCCCGGCATCCTGCTCGGCGGCGTCCCCGGTGTCCGTCCGGCCAAGGTCACCGTGCTCGGCGCGGGTGTCGCGGGCACCAACGCTGCGGCGATGGCAGTGGGCATGGGCGCCGACGTGACCATTCTGGACATCAACATTAACCGCCTGCGCGAGCTCGACGCCCAGTATGCCGGACGGCTCAAGACCCTCGCCTCCAACAGCCTGGAGATCGAGCGCGCGGTTGTTGAGTCCGACCTGGTGATCGGTTCGGTGCTCATTCCCGGCGCCAAGGCACCGAAGCTTGTCAGCAACGAACTCGTCGCCAAGATGAAGCCCGGCAGCGTCCTCGTCGACATCGCCGTCGACCAGGGCGGCTGCTTCGCAGACAGCCACCCGACCACCCACGCGGAGCCGACCTTCCGCGTCCACAACTCGCTATTTTACTGCGTCGCCAATATGCCCGGCGCCGTTCCGAACACCTCCACCTACGCCCTCACCAATGTCACGCTCCGCTACGCCGTAGCGCTCGCGGATCTGGGCGTGGAGGCTGCGCTGGCCAAGGACCCGGCACTCGCCGCGGGCCTGAACGTCGCGGCGGGGCAGGTCACGCACCGCTCGGTTTCCGAAGCCCATGGGCTGGAACTGGCTTCCGCTAACCGGGAGCTTGCGGGCGTCTAGCAGGTTCTTGTCGCCGGCACGGTGTCCGTCTCGGCCGGCAAACGCATCTTGATCGCCCAATGGGTGCGGCGGTACTGTACCGCCGCCCCCATTGGCTTTAAGGCGTCTACACCTCTTGTTAAAGTGATGGCTGCCGGACTGTAGTCGCTTCTGCTGCTAAGTTGTAAGATTGTCTGCAATGAGACAGGCGGTGGTTCGTGCGCCGCCTGCCAAGGATCCACTGCCGAAAGCAAGGAAGCCATGGCAAAGAGCAGATTTATCGAGCCCCTGGTCCAGGAGTCGACGCCGGCGATCATCGCCCGGAAGCTTAGGTACGCCATCGGCCATGGGGAGCTCGAGCCGGGCCAGCAGCTTGGGGAGGCAGAGTTGGCCCGCGATCTTGGGGTCAGCCGAGGGCCGCTCCGTGAGGCCATGCAGCGGCTCACGCAGGAAGGCCTTCTGGTCAGTATCCGCAACCGCGGTATTTTCGTCACTGAACTGGGCCCCGCGGATATCGTCGATATGTATTTGGCGCGCACCGCCGTCGAACGTGCAGCCGGACTGAAAATCATCGAACTGGAGGGCCGGCACAAAGAGGTCGCTGCGGCCCTGCATGAAGTGACTGACCGGATGGCCAAGGCGGTTGCCGCGGGGGAGCGGGGTGCCGTGCTCAGCGATCTCGACATCGAGTTCCATGAACTGCTGGTGGCGATGGCGGACAGCACGAGGTTGTCGCGCATGCACAACACCCTTATCACCGAGACGCGCATGTGCATGGCGGCGCTCGAAGACACCGGCTATACGCCTGAGGCCCGGTTGGCGGAGCACGTTGCGATTGCGGATTCTATCGGAGCCGCGGATGTGCCGGTGTTCCACAAGCTGCTGGCCGAGCATATGGATGACGCCGTGGAGAAAATTTCACGCAGCATGGTGCTCGCCGAAGAGGCCGCCGCTGATGAAGGGGCCTCCACGGCTGCTGTGGCAGGCTGATTTGGCGTCACTACGGCGGTCTGTTCGCGACTCTGGCGCTTTCTCGCCGTGACTTTACCGCTCGTCTCGGCGCCACTTTATGTATTCGCCTGGCCAGGACCTGAGGCGTGCTGCTTCTGGCGTGGAGGAATATCAACAGGCGGCCTACATCCGTTGTGCGCTCCATTAGCCTACGGTAGAATCGAATGTATGTTCGAGTCAGTCGTTTCAGCAGAGATGGATCCGGTGAAGCCGGTCCCCGGCGATCCGGGTGCTGCGCTGGTCCGCGGCTGGGCCGCCGAACTCGCAGGTCTGGACCAGGACGTCTCCGAGGGGGTGCGGATTGACCGGATCAGCGCCCTGGAGGAACTCAAGGGCGCCCTCGCTGCCGCGCAGGCGCGGGAGACCGAGGCGTTTGTGGCTTCCCGGCGGG